>NZ_JAUONZ010000030.1:0-508 GCF_030546365.1 Synechococcus sp. YX-04-1 | reverse complement strand
CTGGCGACAAAAAGAGGCCATGCGTCAATCGCCTGCCGGACCCGTCCCTGCCCCTCCGCATCGCTCATGAGCATGACTGAGATCGCCCATTTGACCGGATCCTCAATGATCCGCCCGGCGCCGACCGCCAGCGCGAAACACTGCAAGAGCGAGCCCTGCGCCAGGGCGTGGAGACCGGGACGCACTGGCTTGGCAAGCACTGGCGCCACCTGATCGTATTCGGGAACTACGACCGTGAGCGCCTGTCGGATGATCGGCGTGGTCAAAAAATCATGATAGTCCCGGCGGTCTTTCAAAGACATTCGTGGCTGCTCGCAAACGTTCGGCGGCGAGGCCCGGCGATGTCGCACCGTCAGAAGCTGAAGCACTTCGGGCGCTTCCAGGTCGCCCTGCCCCGCGCTGCGCGCCCAGGCATCGAGATGCGCGGCACCGACCTCGGCATGCCCTTCAAGTTTCTTGAAGCAATCCGTACCGAACCGATCGGACAGGGTCTCGCCGGTGGCGCCCC
>NZ_JAUONZ010000029.1:0-514 GCF_030546365.1 Synechococcus sp. YX-04-1 | reverse complement strand
CGAAGCAATCATTGTTCCGCCATCAACGCATCCGGTTCACACAGAGACTTACCTGAATGCTCTCTCTGACACAGAATGGTCCGAGCTACGTGCAAAAGCGACGCGCTCCCGTCGAACAGGACAGCCTGCCCTTCTTTGTGGCGATTGCGGTCATTCAGTCTACGGACGAGAGTCGAGCAACGGGCGCCGGCACTGCTTTCACTTTGGAACCGAGACAAAGGACTGCCGGTGGGCCTCGGCCAATGCATCCAGCTTTCGCTCCATAGATGCGAACAAGTTTCAAGGACAGCAGGAAGGTGCGCGTCACAAGCAGCTAAAGGCCATGATCTGCGAGATACTGGAATTGGACCCTTATGTAGCAGCGGCTGGCATCGCTCCTGAGCGCTATACAAAGGGTCACGAGGGGCAGTACGCATTCCCGGACGTCTATGCGTCCAATTGCTATGGCGGACCGGTGGCGTTCGAAATTCAGCTGTCCACCACTCAACTCCCGACCATTACTCGCAGAGAAGAT
>NZ_JAUONZ010000028.1:0-515 GCF_030546365.1 Synechococcus sp. YX-04-1 | reverse complement strand
CACTTCCAGCATGTCCAGCGCACGCTGGGCCATGGCTTCGGTAATTCGCCCTTCGCCCTTCACTTCCGCGTAATCGCGCACCCGGCGCAACAGCCGGTTGGCAATGCGCGGCGTACCACGGGCACGACGTGCCACTTCCAGGGCGCCGGCATCATCAATGGGAATGGCAAGAATGTCGCAGGCACGAATCACAATCCCGGAGAGATCTTCCACGGAGTAGAACTCCAGCCGCTGAACAATCCCGAATCGATCACGCAGGGGGGCAGTCAGAAGGCCCGCCCGGGTGGTGGCCCCCACCAGGGTAAACGGCGGCAGATCCAGTTTAATGGAGCGGGCCGCCGGCCCCTCACCGATCATGATATCCAGCTGGTAATCTTCCATGGCGGGATAGAGGATCTCTTCCACCACCGGTGACAGGCGGTGGATCTCATCCACGAACAGCACATCACCCTCTTCCAGGTTGGTGAGGATGGCCGCCAGGTCGCCGGCCTTTTCCAGTACCGGCCCGGAGGTAG
>NZ_JAUONZ010000002.1:0-441843 GCF_030546365.1 Synechococcus sp. YX-04-1 | reverse complement strand
ACTGATTAGGTCGACTGCAATGCATAAACGAGCGAGCTAGGCCGTCTCTCCATCGGGAGGGGCGGCCTTCCTCTTTGGCGGCTAGCTGCCCTCAAGCGCTTGCTCCAAGTGATCGACATCGCGCTCAAGCTCATTGAGCCTCTGCTGCAGCTCCTGCTCACGAATGTGTTCCTCATGTTCGAGCTGCTGACGGCCTCCATTCATCATTTCTGTGTAGGTCAGCGCCCTGGGCTGCGACGGTTCAGTCATCAGTTCGGAGAGTCAGTTGGGCTGATTGGTTGGTGGGTCACACCGATGAGCTTTGCGTCCTTGCGACATGCTGTCGTCGCATCAAGCCCATACTGGCTCACGCCCTTGTTTGGCGAGTTGACGGGCAACCCTTTTCAACTCTCTTCACGGATGGCCTCGTCTCTCGTGCGCTGAACCCACTCCTCCACACCTGCATTGCAAGTGGATGCTCAGCCTGTGATGGGTTGGTTTTGGCAACGGTGTTAGCGGTCCCAGCGACGCCGTAGCTGCGGGATCACCAGAAAATCCATCACCGCGAAGCTAATTAGGCAGGGCAGAAACCCCTTCTCCACGAAGCCGCACACCAGTCGCCGCGGGTCCAACACACAGATCACCAACTGAGCAATCCAAAAGATCGCCGCCTTGACGGCAAACGAAGTGAGGGCAAAACGCCTTTCCGCTGCGGTGAGACGCATGACGGCCAGCAATCAACACAGCTGCCACACAATCGGCTGATTCACCTCAGAAGGCAATGCGCTCCATTGCAGTTGTTTGGGCACGAAAGACAGCGGGTTCCCTCTCCACGCGGGCTGAGGGTGCAAGGATTCTGAGGTCGACCTCAGTTGCTCTGCTTTGCTAATTGCCGAGATGCAGCAACCTGCAGAACCGCTGCCATACCAGGTAATGAGTCCTTCAAACCGCCTGCATGCGCAGCAGGCCTTGTTGGCAGTGTTGATGGGTGGTCTGTGACGGTGATGCGCCGTTGGTTGGTGCCGTTGATCGTCACCGCCCATGCGGTGGCAGCGTCGGCTGATCAGGCCACCGACAAAAAACAGCAGAGCACCATTGCCCGATGGACGGCTGAAAAAATCTGTGAGATGGGTGTGGATGCCTTTTATGGGTTGCCAGATCCTGAGCTCAAAACCATGTTTGAGCGCGACACCTCGATGCGTTACGAGGACGTCCCCACTGCACCGAATGATCAGGAAAAGTCCCGCATCACCGGACAGTTGATGGGATATCTGATGGCGGCCTGTCCGCAACAGCTTGAGACTTACAAAAACCGCTGAAGTGCATCGCCATGCGTAAGGAACGCTGCTGGGTTTGGTTCAAAGGTGGACTCTCTGAGGAGGGCCACTGGATGTCTGGCTGGGTGGCCAGCACAACCGAGGAGCCTGGGCTGCTGATTGAACATCCCGGTTACGTCTCCTGCCGGGTTCCGGAATGGCGTGTGGTGTTTAAGGAGCCCAAAGACCTGAACCTGGCACCAAGCATTCCCGACGCTGCGGTGTGGAAGCTGGTTTGAACTGAGCCCGAGCTTGCGGCGCAGGACAAGGAACGGTACAAATGTATTGCCCGAACCTTTTCTTGCGGTGACCCGTGCCCCCCAGGAGCCCCTCACCACTGCTCAGCAAGAGCTTTACGACTGGCTGGCGGACTACATCGGCAGCCATCGCCACAGCCCTTCCATCCGCCAGATGATGCAGGCGATGGGGCTGCGCTCTCCTGCGCCGATCCAGAGTCGGTTGCGCCATCTTCAGCAGAAGGGATGGATCACCTGGCAGGAAGGCCAGGCGCGCACCTTGCAGCTCTTGGGCGACATGGTCGGTGCCGCTGGGATTCCTGTGCTTGGCGCTGTTGCGGCGGGTGGCCTTGTGACGGCTTTTGATGATGTTCAGGAGCATCTCGACCTGGCACCGGTGCTGGAGACCCGTGGCCTGTTTGCCCTGACGGTGAACGGAGATTCGATGGTCGACTCCCACATCGCCGATGGTGATGTGGTGTTGATGGAGCCGGTTCAGGATCCCCAGCGGCTTCGCAACGGCACCGTGGTGAGTGCTCTGGTTGCCGGCAGCGGCACCACGCTCAAGCACTTTCATCGCCAGGGGGCGACGGTGGTTCTTGAAGCTGCCAACCCTGCCTATCAACCGATTGAGCTCCCCGCCGAACAGGTGGAGGTGCAGGGTCGCTTGGTTGCTGTCTGGAGGCAGGTCTAAGGCTCTCGCGGTGTAAGATCTATCCCGACGAAGGCGGTTCTGAAGCCACCACGTCGACATGGGGCCATAGCTCAGCTGGTAGAGCACCTGCATGGCATGCAGGGGGTCAGGAGTTCGAGTCTCCTTGGCTCCATTTCGTGATCAAGAGAGCTCTCGGTGTTCCGAGGGCTTTTTTGTTGCTTGACCCGGGCGGTGGAGACCTCATTCATGGCAGAAGCAAGTGGGCTGGGTGATCAAAAACCGCGGCCGTCACGCTCCCGCATTTCCAGGCGGAGTTGCTGGTAGCGAAGCAAGGCTCGCTCCTCATCCAATTGAGGAAATAACAAACGCGCCTCTTCCAGGCTTGGGGGCTCCAAGAGCCAGTCATCAGAGCGATCCGGGGCCACTTGCTCAGCATTGCGATCCCAACGCTGGCGACCTGGCGCAACCCAGCCAAACCAGCGACGAAAGCGATCGAACAGCTCAAGTGGGTGCATCAAAGCACCCTAAGGAGATCACGAATCCAAGCACTTGGATTCAGTTGCTGGAGTGACTCCCCCAAATCAGGGATGCGTGTGAGCTGGTTTGTAGCCGAGGGCAATTCTGTAACTGGGAGCCCTCCATTGGCATGCTCCCCTTGGACGATGTGTAAAACCAGCCCTGATCAGCTCGGGAAACCAGCCTGTTCAGAGCGATGAACTGACTCGTTCTGAGGCATCAAGCTTTCAGGCCGTTGTTGCCGTGGATCCTCCCCATTGCGCCAGGGGGTGAACAACAGGAAATTTCCTGCCACCAGCCCTGCCGTCACGATCACCGCAGCGAGTTGCTCCAGCTGTTCAACATCCATCCCTTTATTTTCACGCTTTCTCCGAGTAGGGGCGATGCCTCAACCGTGGGCTGGTTGGGATTCGGCTTTGCCTGCAGTTCTAGGACCAGGGCCGCCCCCAGGATCACTGTGATCACAGCCAGCCCCTGACTCAGCTTGAGCCTTCGTTGGGGTTTGCGAAAAATACAGCGGGTCATGCCAGGACCTTGTTTCTAAGCCTGGTTTAACGCTTCTTTTCAGTTCAAATTGAAGCGTTTGCCACGAGAAAGCTGGGAAAACGCTGAGATGACTGGTCTTAATCTTCTTTTGGATTCTCCAGATCGCGTCGGATCAGGGCCAGCAGGTAGGAGGGCGATTTGTAGCGGGTTGGCAGGCAGCGGTTCAGCGTTTCCAGGTGCCCCCAGCAGACGGTGCGCTCAATGTCCTGTGCAGTTTTTCCTTGCTGGAGGAGACGCCGCAGCGCCTTGCAATACATCGGATATCCCGCCTCTAGTTCACCGATGGTGAGTTTCGCCTGAGGCATAGGACCACTGAAACCAGTTCCAACCTATGCCCCCGAGGGTCAGGCTCAGCTGCCGAGCCAGGCGACGCAGTCGATTTCCACCCGTGCTCCCTTGGGGAGGGCCGCCACCTGCACGCAGGCGCGAGCTGGGCTGACCCCCTCACCAAACACCTCGGCATAGATGCCATTGACGGTTTGGAAATCGCCCAGGTCGGCCAAGAAGACCGTGGTGCGCACCACCTGAGCAGGGGTAGCGCCGGCTTCCTTCAACACAGCACAGAGGTTGTTCAGCACCTGATGTGTTTCCGCCGCCACATCACCGTTGCCCACCATCTCGCCGGTGGCTGGATCCAGTGGAATCTGCCCGGAGCAATAGAGCCACTCGCCGGCAAGCACCGCTTGGTTGTAAGGCCCAACCGGTGCAGGGGCGTCTTGAGTGGTGATGGCCTTGGCGCTCATGGGGTGCTTCTGAACAGCAGTCACCACGATCATCGCCGTTGGTGATCCCGTTCTTCGCCATCGCTCATGCCGGCCGCCACTGATCCTTGTCCTGGCGCAGCACGGCCAACTCCGCGGCTGAACTGGCCTGCATAAACAGGTTGGTGCGGCGTTCCACGCCGATGCTGCTGGGCAGGCTTAGGGCGCCTTTGGCGCGAAGGCTCTGCACCTCTTGGTAACGATCAGCCAAAACCGTGTCGTTGGGGCGTTGCTCAACGGCCCATTGCAGATTGGACTCGGTGTACTCGTGGGCACAACACACCTTCGTGGCCTCGGGAAGTTCGGCCAGCTTCTGTAGAGCCTGATGCATCTGTTCAGCGCTGCCTTCAAACAAGCGGCCGCAGCCCCCGCTGAACAGCGTGTCCCCGCAGAACAGCAAGGGTCCGATCTCGTCGCCCTCCGGGTTCGGGATGAAGAAAGCGATGTGGGCTCTGGTGTGGGCCGCTACATCCAGCACCTCCACCTCTTCCCCAAGAACAGTGATGTGGTCCCCATCCCGCACCGGCATGGTCTGGAACGGAATCCGCTCCCGGTCATCAGCTGAGGCAATCACCGAAGCTTGGGGCCAACGGTTCAGCAAGTCCGGTGTGCCGCCGATGTGGTCGGCATGGTGATGGGTCTGCAAAACGGCGGCCAGGTTCAACCGCCGTTCTTCAAGCCACGCCTGCACCGGCGGCGCAATGGCGGGGTCGATCACCACGGCCTCCGCGCCCCTCACCCAGATCCAGATCACGTTGTCCTGGAGCACCGGTAAGGCATGAAGTGAGGAATGCATCGTTAAAGTCCTGCCTGGTTAACCGGTCAGCGCTGGACCCATGATCACCGTCGCGTTGGCCAAAGGAGCGCTGCTCAAAGACTCGGTGGCCCGCTTTGCAGCCGCTGGTCTTGATTTCTCCGCTGTTCTGGACAAGGACAACCGTCAGCTGATGGTGCCCACCCCTTGCGGGCGCGCTAGGGCCCTGCTGGTTCGCAACGGAGATGTGCCCACCTATGTGGCCTATGGCCAAGCCCAGCTGGGGGTCGTGGGTTACGACGTGCTCAAGGAGCACCAGCTGCCCGTCGCGCAATTGGTGGACCTTGGCTTTGGCGGCTGCCGCATGGCTGTGGCGGTCCAAGAGAGCAGTGGTTACACCCGTGCCGCTGATCTGCCCCCCCATTGCCGGGTGGCCAGCAAATTCACCCACTGCGCTCGGGAATATTTTGATGCCCTCGACCTTCCCGTTGAGTTGGTGCACCTCAATGGCTCTGTGGAGCTGGGGCCAATCACGGGAATGTCGGAAGCGATTGTCGACCTGGTGGCCACCGGTCGAACCCTGCGGGACAACGGCTTGATTGCCATTGAAGACCTCTTCCAGTCCACGGCTCGATTGGTGGGGCATCCCCTGTCCATTCGCCTGGACAACGGTCCCCTGTCATCCATCGTCGAAGCGATTCGCGCAGCAACACCCGTCGGGAGCTTCAGCTGATGGGAGCTGTCGCGGACTGGCGCCGGGTTCGTCGTCTGGGCCGGTATCTCGTGCGGGATCGCCGGCGTCTTCTGGTCGCCCTGCTTCTGCTGCTTCCCTTGGCCTTTGCGGGAGCACTGCAGCCTGTCCTGCTTGGGCAGTCCGTCAGCGTCCTTCGCGGAGAGCCCAGTCTTCCCTGGTTGTCGGGATTGAGTCTGTCCGCAATCATCTGGCTCTATTTCGTCTCGGTGTTGCTGCGGCTCGGCCTGCAGGGCGTGCAGACCTTCAGCATCCAGGCCGTCGGTCAACGGCTCACCGCGCGCATCCGCGATGACCTTTTCGAACATTCACTGTCGCTGTCCCTTCGCTTTCACGACCGCATGCCGGTGGGCAAGTTGCTCACAAGGCTGACCAGCGATGTGGATGCCCTGGCTGAGGTGTTTGCCAGTGGCGCCGTCGGGGTGCTCAGTGATCTGGTGAGCCTGTTGGTTCTGGCCTCAACGATGCTGTTGATCGAGTGGAGGCTGGGGCTGCTGCTGTTGTTCACGCAGGTGCCCGTCACCTTGGCCGTGCTTTGGCTGCAGCGCCGTTACCGGAAGGCCAATTACCGCGTGCGTGAGGAGCTCTCCCAGCTCAATGCCGATTTCCAAGAGAACCTTCAGGGCCTCGAGGTGGTTCAGATGTATGGCCGTGAAACGGTCAACAGCGCCCGCTTCCTGAGCACAGGCAAGAACTACCGCAGCGCTGTGAACGGAACGATCTTTTACGACAGCAGCATTTCAGCCTTCTTGGAATGGGTGGCTCTGGCAGCCATTGCCCTCGTTCTGGCACTTGGTGGCTTGATGGTGACCAATAGTGCGATGGGCCTAGGCACCCTCACCACATTCATCCTTGCTTCTCAGCGTCTGTTCGACCCTCTGCGGCAGCTGGCGGAGCGTTTCACCCAGATTCAGGGTGGGCTGACGGCTGTTGAACGCATTGGCGAGTTGATGGAGCAGCCCCTCGAGATCGCCGAGGCCAAGGGCGCTCGCCCTCACCTGACGGGTGGTGGTGGCGAGGTGATCTTTGAGAACGTGAGCTTTGCCTACAGGCCGGATGATCCGATCCTCCGCAACCTTTCCTTCCGAATCGCCCCCGGTGAGCATGTGGCGCTGGTGGGCCCCACGGGCTCCGGCAAAAGCACGATTATTCGTTTGCTGTGCCGCCTTTATGAACCCCAGCAGGGGCGCATTCTTCTTGATGGAAGGGACATCCGCACGATCCCGATGGTGGATCTTCGTCGTGAGCTGGGCGTCGTGCTTCAGGACACGTTCCTGTTCAGCGGCAATGTGGCCGACAATCTGCGGCTCAATGCTTCCGTGAGCGATCGAGAGCTGGCTCAGGTCTGTGCTGAGCTTGGTCTAAACGACCTGTTGGCCAAGCTTCCCAACGGACTGGAGACAGAGCTGCGCGAGCGGGGCGGCAATCTCTCCTCAGGTGAGCGTCAATTGCTGGCGGTGGCTCGGGTGGCGATCCGCAATCCAACGGTGTTGGTGATGGATGAAGCCACCGCCTTCATGGACCCTTCAACGGAGGCGACTCTCCAGGCTGATCTCGATCGTCTTCTGCAAAAGCGCACAGCCATTGTTATCGCCCATCGCCTTGCCACGGTGGAAGCCTCGGATCGCATCCTTGTGCTGCGCCGGGGCGAGCTGATCGAGGAGGGCACTCATCGCGAGCTCAGGGCCCGAGGTGGGCTCTATGCCCAGCTCGCCGAGTTGCAGGAACGGGGGTTGGCGCGTCTGTGATCGCTCCTCTCCCCATCCCAGCTGAGTCGCTGTTGGAGCAGTACGGCCAGGGGGCGCGTCTCTGCACCTGCGCCAATGACCAGATCACCTTGGTGTTCAGCCAGGAGTACCCCTTCGATCTGGTGGAGCTCGAGCAGTTGCTGGAAGCGGTGGGCTGGAGTCGCCGGCCGATTCGCCGGGTGCGTAAAGCGCTCAGCCACAGCCTGCTCAAAGTGGGGCTTTGGCGGCACGACCCCCGGGTGCCCCGTCTGGTGGGTTTTGCGCGCTGCACTGGGGATGGTGTTTTTGAAGCCACCGTCTGGGACGTCGCCGTGCATCCCCTCTACCAGGGAAATGGTCTGGGCAAGCAAATGATGACCTACATCCTCGAGGCTCTCGATCAGATGGGAACCGAGCGGGTCAGCCTGTTCGCGGATCCGGGCGTTGTCAGCTTCTACCAGGGCCAGGGCTGGGATCTCGAGCCCCAGGACCATCGCTGTGCCTTCTGGTATGCCAACTGATCGGATCCTTCAGCGCCGGTAGATCCGCAACAGCTGCTCCGTTGATCGGCCCTGACGCCAGAGCCAGCGCAGCCGGGCATTGCGCCAGGCCTGCACCAGCACGCTCCGCTTCTGCCAACGCTCCCCGCTGGTGATCAAGGCACAGTTCAATGAGCGCAGGGGCGCGACCTTGCTCAGGCGTTCCACCAGGTCCAGGTCTTCCATCAGCGCCAGGGGCCGGTAGCCGCCGACGCGCTCATACAGGTGGCGCTGAATCAACAGGCCCTGATCGCCATAGGGACGCTGCAGCCAACGGCTGCGCAGGTTCACCATTCGCTCCAGCAGCCACAGCATCGGCCGCCTCTCCGCATCCACGTTGAAGTCGAAGTACCAGGCGCTCAGGTGAGCCTCCGGCGTGTTCAGAACCGTCCCCACCTTTTGATGCCAAGCCCCCGGGAGTCGGCTGTCGGCATGCAGCACCAGCACCCAGGCATGGGTGCTGTGGTCAGTGCCCCAGCGCAGCTGTGGCCCACGTCCGGCTTTCGGGCTGTCGAGCACGGTGGCACCGGCCAGCAGCGCCACCTCTCGGGTTTGATCCCTGCTCCCGCCGTCAGAGACGATCACCTCCAACTCCCCCGGCCATCGCCGCAGATCCGCCAGCAGCAGCGGCAGCCTGCTGGCTTCCTCCAGGGTTGGAATGACAACACTCAGCCCTGCCATGGCCTCAGATCGCTCCAGTGATCCAGATCATTCCGTTGGGGGACGAAGGCGCATGAGAGCTGTTGCCTGCGCACCTCCCTCAGCGTTGCTTCCAGCACGGTCGGGCCGCCCCAGGGAATGCCGATCAGCGGCCAATGCTGCGGGCAGCGGATCAGGGATGCGCCGATTCCCAGCAGCCAGTACCCCCCATCGGAGGCTGGTCCCATCACCAGATCATGCCGTTCCAAGTGGTCAACGGCCTGCTTCACGTCATCGGGATTGAGTTCGGGCAGATCCGTGCCGATCACAAGGCATGGCCTGCGATTGCGATGGCTGTGCATCAACTGCCGTCGCAATCGGGTGCCGAGTTGCCCCCTCCCTTGAAGCCGCACCTGCTTCAGCCCCAGCTGCTGCCCCCAGCGATCGGCCGCACGGGGCCCGAGCCCGCTCACCGCCAGCACAGGCTCGATCTCCATTGCGCCCGCGAGGCCGCGCACCACCGCAGCGGTGTGCTGCGTGAGCCGCCGCTGAATCCTTGTGGCGCGCTCGCTGCTGTTGGACAAGCCCAGCTCATTGTTGAGATCGCGGCTCAAGCGGCGTTTGCATCGGCCCGGTGATGGCCAGCGGGCCATCACGACGATCTGCACCATCTCAGTTATTGCGAGGCAGTTCCCGCGGGCGCACCTGCACGGTCAGCTCCTCTCCGTTGCGCTGGAGGGTGAGCTGCATTGGTTCCCCCACCTGGCCGCGGTCCACGGCGAGTTGCACTTCGGTGGGTGTTTGAACGGGGTTGTTCTCCACCTTGAGAATCAGATCGCACTGGCGGATGCCTGCAGCAGCGGCCGGCGTGCCCTTGACCACATCCTTGACCAAAACGCCATTCAGCTCGGGAACCGTGCAGGCGCTGTTGGTGGCATTGATTTCTCGCGCCAGCTGCGGCGTGAGGTTCATCAGCTGCACGCCGATGAAGGGATGGGAGGCCTGACCGGTGCTGACGATCTGTTGTGCGATCCGCTTGGCCAGGTTGATCGGAACCGCAAAACTCAAGCCGCCACCGGGCGCAGTACGGATTGCAGTGTTGATGCCGATCACCTGACCGGTGGCATTGATCAGGGGGCCGCCGCTGTTGCCGGGGTTCACCGCTGCATCAGTCTGGATGTAGGGAACCCGTTGGCCGTCACCGATCGCATTCAGGCGGCCGACGGCGCTGATGATGCCTGCGGTCACGGTGTTGTTCAGGCCGAAGGGGTTGCCGATGGCAATGGCCCATTCCCCCGGCTTGAGCTGGTCGGAATTACCCAGGGCCGCCACTGGCAGGTTGTCGGCCACTACTTTCACCACCGCCACGTCGGTGAGGGGGTCGGTGCCGAGAACCTTGCCCTTGAAACTGCGTCCGTCCGGAAGGGTCACCGCCACCTGATCCGCACCACGGACCACATGCTCATTGGTGAAGATCAGCCCGCTGGCGCGGGTGATGAAGCCGGAGCCTTGGCCCTGCTGTCGCTGGCTGGAGGGACCCATGCCGAAAATCCCTCCGAAGGGATTCGAGATCTCCTTCACCACATCGATGCGCACCACTGCCGGTCCGACACGATCCACCGCCTTCACGATCACGTTTTCTCCAGGCTGCAGCGGAGCACTGCGGGGCTGATCGTGCACCACCGGCGGCGCTGTCATCGGTGGCTTGGGCGTCAAGCCCAGCTGGTCTCTCACCAGGCTGCAACCGGAGAGTGCGCTTCCGGCCAGGGCGATGGCGAGCCAATGCTGGGCGTTGGGCATCACGACGAGATGTGTGCTGATGCATTTAAGACGGCCTGAGCGGATCGGCATGCGTAGATTCAGCGCTCGGGCGATGGGCGGTTTTGGCGCAGACGGGCGAAGAGCTCTGGATCAAGGTGCGGGATGGGTTGCAGGCCAAGCTGAGCAAGCCCACCTTCGAGACCTTCATTCGCCCCACGGGTTGCAGCGGCTTTGCCAATGGAGAGCTGAAGCTTCTGGCCCCGAATCCCTTCGCCAGCGTTCGTCTGCGTGAGCAGCTGCTGCCCACGATCGCCGAGATGGCTAGCAGCATCAGCGGTCAGCCCGTTCAGGTGACGGTTCTGGCAGAAACCGCCCTGCCGCCGCCGGACGCCACCGATGAGGCCTCAGCTGCTGATGCGGCTCCGCCGGCAGCGGCTCAGGAGTCGGCGTCGGCTCCGGGCCGGAACGGCTCCCCACGGCGCTACCTTCCCGGGCTCAATCCCCGATATGTGTTCGGCCGTTTCGTGGTCGGTCCCAACAGCCGGATGGCCCATGCGGCGGCTCTGGCTGTGGCCGAAGCACCGGGCCGGGAGTTCAACCCCCTGTTCATCTGCGGCGGTGTGGGCCTGGGAAAAACCCACCTGATGCAAGCCATCGGCCACTACCGGCTCGAAATCGATCCCGGGGCTCGGGTGGCCTACGTCTCCACCGAAACCTTCACCAATGATCTGATCCAGGCCATCCGCAAGGACGGGATGCAGGCCTTCCGCGATCGCTATCGCGCCGCTGATCTGATCCTGGTGGATGACATTCAATTCATCGAAGGCAAGGAGTACACCCAGGAGGAGTTCTTCCACACCTTCAATGCCCTGCACGAGGCAGGCCGTCAGGTGGTGATCGCCAGCGATCGTCCCCCTAGTCAGATTCCGCGGTTGCAGCAGCGTTTGATCTCCCGGTTCCAGATGGGACTGATCGCTGACATTCAGTCGCCTGACCTGGAGACACGCATGGCGATCCTTCAGAAGAAAGCGGAGCAGGAGCGCATGTCGCTGCCCCGTGATCTGATCCAGTACATCGCCGGCCGCTTCACCTCGAACATCCGCGAGTTGGAAGGTGCCCTGACCCGGGCTGTGGCCTTCGCCTCAATCACAGGGTTGCCGATGACCGTCGAATCGGTGGCGCCGATGCTCGACCCCACGGGGCAGGGGGTGGAGGTCACGCCGCAACAGGTGATCGACAAGGTGTCTGAAGTGTTTGATGTCACGGCTGAGGAGATGTGCAGCAGCACCCGACGCCGTGCCGTGAGCCAGGCCCGTCAGGTGGGGATGTACCTCATGCGCCAGGGCACCGACCTCAGCCTGCCGAGGATCGGCGACAACTTCGGCGGAAAGGACCACACCACGGTGATGTACGCGATCGAGCAGGTGGAGAAAAAACTGGCCTCCGATCCCCAGCTCGCCGGTCAGGTGCAGAAAGTGAAGGATCTGCTGCAGATTGATTCACGCAAGAAACGCTGATCAGCGGCAGGCTTTCTTATCGCCTTTCCAGCCCGGCATGTCATGTGCAGCTGCAGAGCACACCAGCTGGCGTGCTGCTGCGAGCGCTGGGTCCAGCCGCCTGGAGCTGAAGGGGGGTAGGGGGCGGCTGCGCAGCCAGGCACCCCAACGAAACTCGTGATATGGGATCAGGGGCTGAGGCTTGATCCACCCCTCCTGCTTTAACTTCCACACGAGGCTCCGGTAGGGATCGTCGTCCAGCCCCAGTAGGCTTTTGGGCAGCTGCTCGACCGGGTGGGGGCCGTTGCCTCGCCCGTCGTAGAGGTAGAGCCAGCCCTGGTTGTGCAGATAGGCCAGCACAGCGCTTCGGTCGGCGGTTGGGAGCTCCTGCACCACGTAGGCCCAGGTGGTGGCACCTGGATCAATGCCGATCAGCCCCCGCAGCCGGTGGTGCCGGTCCAGCATCCACATGGCGCCATCGGCAGACCGGATTAAAGGGACCGGTTTGCCGCGCAGGTAGTCGAGACGCTGCTGACGGCTGTCCTGGGCGAAATCCTTTTCGCGCGACCAGATCTCCGCCAGCCCAACACACCACTGGGTTGGCTGCAGCTGCGCCGCCGACACTTCAATCAGATCGGTCCCCCGATCGGGGGCTGGGATCGGTTGGTAGGCGGGCAGTCGCAGGGGCACGACTCAGCTTTAGCGCCCCCGCACTATGACCCAATTAAGAAGGGTCGGGGATCCTGATCAAAGCGATCCCGCACCGGCAGAGGCTTGGCTTGTTCAGGCCCATCCAGCTGGGCGGTGGCTTCGAGGGCCTGACGCAGCAGACGCGCTGCTGGGAGCGGCATGTCCCTTGGAACCGAAATGCGATCGCGCAGATAGCGGAGCCCGGCGGCACTCCCCGCTGGAGGGGGGCAGGGCGTGTTGCGGACCAACCGGGTTAGGGCACAGCGCAGGGGCTGATCAAAGGCTGCAGGACCCATGGGATTCACGTCCCGAAGCCGTTGTTGGTGACGCAGCACCCGGCTCAGGGCGATGACGGCTTGATTGGCTTGATGGTCCGCATCCCAGCAGGCTTCGTCCTCACCAAGGCCATCACCTCGGTCGATCCTTTCGGCCAAGCGTTGCGCGTCTGCTCCATCGTCCGACCAGCAGCCGCCCATCTGGGGAGGCAGGTCATGGGCATGGGTGTGGAAGTCGCTTTGGGTGCCGCGGTAGGTCTCCAGTTGTTCCAGGGCGCGGAACCAGCGGTCAATGGCTGGATGCTCAGCCCTCAGCCGGTATCCCTTGTAGTAAGCCAGCGAGGCATTCATCCGTTCCACGTAGGGAACAAAGATCAGATCCACGGTCTGCGGCTCCGGGCCCCGCAGCCACGGTCCTCCGTCCTGGTTCAGCTCCCGTTCGAAGCGCCGGGCGATGTCTTGAAACTGCTCTCGGGCCAGAACCTGTTGCCTCGGACTCAGCCGTGGTGAACACAGCCAGATGCACCAGGCCTGAAACAGCAGCCGTTCAAGGCGGCGCAGCTCCAGAGCTTCCGGCGCTGTCATCGCCATGCCGAGGGGGCCGAACCGCTGTTCGAGGGCCAACAGGATGTCGTCGCTTTCGGTGATCAGCCGCCCGTTGAGCTCCAGGGCCGGCAACATCCCCGAAGGCACTTTCTCCAGGAACCACGGCTCCTTAGGGCCGTAGCAGCGCATGGTGACTTTGCGGATCCGGTAGGGGATGCGCATGAACTCCAGCCAGAGCCAGATTTTTTGGCAGTAGGGGCACCAGGCGTGGTGGTCGCGGTACAGCGTGACCATCACGTTGGATTCAGGCTGTCCGAACAGGCGCAACGTGGCCTGGGCACTGGTCGGCCCTTCAATCCGATTCGGTTCCGGCGTCGCCAGGCTGGCCAGTTCCGACCAGCTCAGGGGTTCAGCTGATTCCGATGAAAGGGGCATGCAGGATCGGCGCAAGCGTGGCCCGTCCATAGGACTGCCAGTCGCCCAGTTCGTGCATCAGCGCCAGACAGTCCTGCTGGCGGCCCTGATCAGCCAACTGCTTCAGCCGTAGTTTCATGTCGTCGCTGGTGATCATCATCACGATCTCGCGGCGTTGCGATCGTTTGAGGCGCAGCTCAGGTTCAGGCGGCTGCCTGCGGCGCTTGGAAGAACGGTTCATGATTTAAGGACGCGGTTGAAATACGACCGACTCGTCTTGGGCCTTTATGACCCCCTTCCCCGGACCATAACGCCATCTTTACGATGACGCCCGTCGTCTCGAGCACCCTTCTGTTATGGGCGCTGATCTGGATCTGATTGTTCTTGGGGCGGGGTCCGGTGGGCTGGCCGCTGCGAAACGCGCGGCCCGTCATGGAGCCCGCGTCGCGATCGTGGAGGGAGATCGCGTCGGCGGCACCTGCGTGATCCGCGGCTGTGTTCCCAAGAAGCTTTTGGTGTACGGCGCCCAGGCCCGCCATCAACTGGCGGATGCCTCGGCCTACGGCCTTGAGATCGGTTCGGTGCGGTCGGATGTGCCTGATCTCCTGCGTCGGGTGCGCGCTGAAGTGGATCGGCTCAATGCGCTCCATCTCGGATTTCTGGAGAAGGCCGGCGTTCAGTTGATCTCCGGTTGGGGACGCTTCACGGCAGCAGATCGCATCGGCATTTCCGATCAACGCGGCGGGTCCGTTCAAAAGGAGCTTTCAGCCCCACGATTTCTGGTGGCAGTGGGTGGCCGTCCGGCCCGGCCGGAGATTCCAGGGGTTGAACACACCTGGGTCAGTGACGACATGTTTTTGCTGGAGGATGTCCCTCCCGCAGTGGTTGTGGTGGGCGCAGGCTTTATTGCCTGCGAATTCGCCTGCATCCTGCGGGGCCTTGGTGTGGCGGTCACCCAGGTGGTGCGTGGTCCTCGCTTGCTGCGCGGTTTTGATGCCGAGTTGGCCGATGCCGTGCTGGGTGGCATGCGTGAGCAGGGCATCGAGGTGCTGTTGGAGCAAACGCTGGTGGCCGTGGAGGGAGATCCCGGGGCGCTGACGGCGCAGCTGGGGAATGGTCAGACCTTGGATTGCGGGGGTGTGCTGATGGCCACTGGCCGTCGCCCCTGGCTTGCGGATCTGGGGCTGGACGCTGCTGGAGTTGCGGTGGACAACGGCCGCATCACGGTCGATGCCAACTCCTGCACCTCGGTTCCCCACATCCATGCCGTCGGCGATGTCACCGATCGGGTCAATCTCACGCCTGTGGCCATTGATGAAGGTCGTGCTTTCGCCGACAGCATCTTTGGCTCGCGTCAGCGGCAGGTGGACCACGATCTGGTGGCCAGTGCTGTGTTCAGCGATCCAGAGCTAGCGACCGTTGGTTTATCGGAAGAACAGGCCATCGAACGCCATGGTGTGGACGGCGTAGTTGTGCACCGCGCCCGCTTTCGTTCCATGGCGCGGGCGTTGCCCGCTTCCGGCCCCCGCTGTCTGCTCAAGTTGGTGGTGGAGAAGCAAACCGATCGGGTGCTGGGCTGCCACATGGTTGGTGAGCAAGCCGCGGAAATCATTCAGATGGCGGCGGTTGCCGTGGGGATGGGCGCCACAAAGGCTGATTTCGATCGCACGATGGCGCTGCATCCCTCCGTCTCCGAAGAGTTCGTCACGATGTAAGCAATCGCGTTTTCGGTCAGGCCAAATGGTCGGCAAGCCTGAGCGCCATGGCGATCACAGTGAGGCCTGGGCCAACGCTTGGGCAGCTGGGAAAAATGCTGCTGTCGGCGATGTAGAGGTTCTCGAGCTCATGGCATTTGCCCTGAGGGTCCACCACGGAACGGGCGGCGTCGTCCCCCATCCGGCAGGTGCCGCAGCCAAAGCCCACCACGCTGAGCGGGGCTTCACCACGGGCATGGGTGGGAGCCTTCAGCAACACCTTTGTGATTGGGTCGTTCTCCACCCCTTTGAGGGTGTCGATCCAGCGGTACACGAGCCGGTCGTGGGCTTCTCGGTTGTTGGGGATGTAGTTGATTCGGATCTGCTCGTTGTTGAGCCAAACCTTGTTGTGGGGATCCGGACGCACCTCACTCATGGCCCACCAGGCCACCGAGCGGGAGGCCAGGCGCTCCAAACCGAAGTCGGGGATCAGCTTGGTTACCAACGAAAGCACCGGTGGTGACTCGGCAAAAAGCGCGTCCTGCAGCACGCCACCGGCGGCCTGAATGTGCCCCAGGGGAAAACTGACGTTCTTGTCACCCCAGTAGTAGTCGTTGATTCCCAGTGAGCGCCCATAGCGGCCGCTGTTCCGTTCCGTGGCTAGCTGCAGGATTGAGGTGAGCTGCAGATTCATCAGGTTCCGGCCCACCTGATCCGATCCGTTGCTGATGCCCTTGGGATGGTGGGCATTGTTGGAGCGCATCAAGATCGCAGGGGTGTTGATCGCCCCCGCGGCAAGCACCACCACATCTGCGCTGAACAGCCAGGCATCGCCGCTCACCTCTGCTTCCACAGCCCGGATGGCTCGGCCACCGGGATTCACGTGCAAACGCAACACCTTTGCGTTGTCACGCACGCTGAGCCGTTTTGGATCACCAACCTGTAAACCAAACAACTGGGCATCACCGCTGGGATCGTCGGCGTCATCCGACCAACTGATCGGGATGTCGTAGGGCTGACAGCCCTGACGCTGCAGGGCGCCGCGCAGGGGTTCGAGGAAGGGTTCGATGGGCTTCGGTGGAGCCAGGAACTCTCCCTTGCGCTTGGGTTCGGTGGGATCAACCCCCGCCTTGCCATGCACCCGATACAGCTGTTCGGCCTGTTGGTAATAGGGCTCCAGCTCGGCGTAATCCAGGGGCCATGCAGGTGAGATGCCGTCCTGAAGGGCGACCTCCTCAAAATCTCTTTCGCGCATGCGTTCCAGCACTGCGCCCCAGATCTTGGTGTTGCCACCGCGGGCGTAGGTGGTTTGCGGGGCAAAGGGATCGCCGTCGGGGCCGAACCAGCGTTCGCTCTTGGGGTGGTAGCGATCCTTGCGGAACAGATCCACGTCGGCAACGTTCTGGTCTTCGAGGGCCATCGCCCCGCCGCGTTCCAGCACCAGCACGGTCTTGCCCTTGCGGCTCAGAGCTCCCGCCAGCGTTCCCCCTCCGGCGCCGCTGCCGATCACGATCACGTCGTAGTGGTTGTCGTCGATGATCACGGAATTACTGCCACACGTAGATCAGAAGGAAAAGAAGGATCCAGATCACATCAACGAAGTGCCAGAACAGGCTCACCGCAGCAACGCCCATCTCGCCTTTGTCGTAGTTCCCTGGGATAAACGAACGCGCCAACATCAGTCCCATCAGCAGGATGCCGGTGATCACGTGCAGGCCGTGAAAGCCGGTGAGCAGATAGAACATCCCGCCGAACACACCGCTGCTGAGGCTGAAGGTCAGTTCCGACCATTCGACGTATTGGCCATACACGAAATACGACCCCATCGCCATGGTGAGCAGCCACACCGCACGGAAGCCCCAGAGGTTGCCCTTGTGCAGATACCGCTCGGCGGCATAGGCCACGAAACTTGAGCTCACCAGCACAACGCTGTTGATCAGGGGCATGCGCACCTCCAGCCCCTCGACGCCATCCGGTAGCCATTGCGGGGCTGTGAGCTTGAGCACGGCGTAGCCGGCAAAGAAAGCCAGGAAAATGACGCTCTCGGAGCAGAGGAAGATCACGAAACCGGTCATGTTGTGACCGTCGTGCTTCACATGGCCCGGGGTGTGATTCATCTGCAGGTCGGGATTGACGCTGGTCATCGGCTCAGGCCTCCTGGGAACGACGCACGTAGAACTCCTCGTCCTCGACGAGGGGTTGCCCCAGGCCGTAGCCGTAGGGCTCGCTGATCACGGTGGGGATGTCGTCCTCGAAGTTTTCAGCCGGTGGCGGCGAGGGCAGCAGCCACTCCAGACCGATGGCCCGCCAGGGATTGGGGGGAGCCTGAGGCCCCCTGGCCCAGGAGCTCACCATGTTGAGAATGAAAGGGATCGAGGCGACGCCGAGCATGAAGGCGCCGATGCTTGCGATCACATTCCAGATGGCGAATTCCGGGTCATAGGAGGCGACCCGGCGCGGCATCCCCAGCAAGCCAGCCCAGTGCAAGGGCAACCAATTGAGGGTGGCGCCGATGAAGGTGAGTGCGAAGTGCACCTTGCCCAGACCCTCGTAATACATGCGGCCGGTGAATTTGGGGAACCAGTGGTAGATCCCGGCGAACACACCGAAGCCGATCGTGTTGAAGATCACGTAATGGAAGTGGGCCACCACGAAGTAGGTGTTCCCCACGTGCACGTCGATGGGAACGGTGGCCAGCATCACGCCGGTGATGCCGGCGAAGATGAAGTTGAACAGGCCCCCCAGGCAGAACAGCATCGGGGTGCTCAGGCGGAGATTGCCTTTCCACAGTGTTCCGAGCCAGGCAAACACTTTCACGCCGGTGGGGACGGCGATGAGCATCGTGGTGGCCATGAACAGATTGCGCATCCACATCGGTGTGCCCGAATAGAACATGTGGTGAACCCAGACGATCAGACTGAGGAAGGTGATGCCGAAGGAGGCGATCGCCACAAAGCGGTAGCCAAACAAGGGCTTGCGGGCATAGACCGGAAACAACTCGGAAAAGATGCCGAACACCGGCAACACCAGCACGTACACGGCGGGGTGGGAATAGAACCAGAAGAAGTGCTGAAACAGCACGGGATCACCGCCGCCTTCAGGCCGGAAAAAGCTGGTACCGAAGCTGAGGTCGAACAGCAGCATCACCGCACCACCGGTCAGAGCGGGCAGGCCCACGAGCTGGATGGTTTGTGCGGCCCAGGCGGTCCAGACGAAAATCGGCATCTTGAAAAATCCCATGCCAGGGGCCCGCATCCTGATGATCGTCGTCACGAAATTGACGGCGCCCATGATCGAGGAGATCCCTGAAAGAGCCACCGCCAGGATCCAGAGAAACTGGCCGTTGATGAAGTGGTTCAGCGGGTTCTGCAGGCTCATCGGTGGATAGGACCACCAACCCGATGACGCCGGACCCCCGGGGGCGAAGAAACTGCCCATCAACACGACGGCGAACACCGGCACCAACCAGAAGGCGGCCGCATTCAGCTTCGGGAAGGCCATGTCTGGCGCACCGATCATCGTGGGGATCAACAGGTTGTTGAAGCCATTGAGGATCGGAAACAGAAACAGGAACAGCATCACTGTTCCGTGCATCGTGTAGAGACCGTTGTAGACACTCGGATCCACCAGATCCGCTGGGGGCGTGATCAGTTCTCCGCGCACGATCATCGCTAGCAATCCACCCACCAGCAGGAAGAACAGTGAGGTGGCGATGTACTGAATGCCGATCACCTTGGCGTCAGTGTTGAAGCTGAAGAAGCGCTTCCAGTTGTCTGGTGCCCCAGGGACCGGGTGCGGAGCCTTGAGGATGCGTGGGTCGTAGTTGGTGGTGGTCATGGCTCAGGCGTCGTGCGGGATGGAGGGATCGCCGGGGTCGTTCACCATCGGGGCAGGAGCCGGTGGCACCGTGGCCCAGCCTTTGTCACCGCGGGCGATGCGGCGGTCGTAAAGCGTGCGGCCGGGGTCGAAGCCGGGTTGCAGGGCTTGCTTGGCCGAACGCTTCATCCAATCGGCGTACGCCTCCTCTGATTCGACGATTACGTTCGATTGATTCACCGACATGTAGGCGCCACTGAACATGGCGTCGCGCAGGCGGAAGCGTCCCTCTCGGGTGGGCGTGAGGCTGTAGGAGATCAGGCTGCCGGGAACGATGTCCTGCTTCAGCCGGAAGGCCGGCACATAGAAGCTGTGAATCACGTCCTCGGACTGCAGCTGAAGGTTGACCCTTTGATCGATGGGGAGGTGCAGTTCAGAACTGCGAACGCCACTGGGATATCTAAATTCCCAGCTCCATTGCCGCGCAATGACCTGGATTGGTCCCACCTGCGCCAAGGGATCGGCCGAGAGCAGTGCGCTGGTGTCGGAGCCGATGGCGTACTTCTGCTTCGGCCCCAGGGCGTTCAGGGTTTCATTCACCTTCATTGACGTGAAGGCGATGGCGAACACCAGCAGCAGTGGGATCACGGTCCAGATGATCTCCAATTTGGTGTTGCCCTCAATCGGTGCTCCGTCGCTTTCGTCGTATTTGCCCGCCCGGTTGAACAGAAGAACCCAGCCCATCACGCCGGTGCAGCCGAAGAAGATGAAGGAGCCGATGCCGGTTTCTAGGGCGAACAGATCGTCGACGTACGCTGCTGCGCTGGAGGCCTGCGGTGGAAACCAGCTGTAGGACCAGCTGGCAATCGCCTTGGCGATCACCAGGTTGATGGCTACGGAAATCGCAATGATCACGATCGCGGCAATGTTGGGGCCGTTTCTGGGTGTTGTTGTGGTCACGGCAGCACCTCATTTAGATCGGCACCAGCTGCCAGCAACTGGTCTGCGGTGATGTGGACCCCGAAGTCACTGGCCAACCAGGCCCCCAGGCTTCCGTGCAGCCCCATCACCAGCAGCATGCCGATGCCGCAGAGCAGATACAGCCAGCTCACTTGACGGCCCAGCTCCTTGCGCCAGATAAAGCGTTGATAACCACGCCAGATGGTCATGGCCACGATCACCAGCAGGATCGCGACGCCACCGATGGCATGCCAGATCATCGTGTCGATGGCGGTTTGGCCGAGGATGCTGCGAATGCCTGGCAACGGCACCGCCAGCAGCATTTCGTAGAACCCCGCGGCCACGGTGAAAAAGCTGATGCCGCTGCAGGCGACGAGGTTGTACCAGCCCACGTCATGGAAGCCGCTGCGGGTCACCGGTAGGGCTAGGTAGCGGAACACCCGTTTCTCCAGCGGGTAGAACGCACCGGCCACGTCGAAGGCGATGGCGATGGCAAACAGGCCGATGGTCAGGTGCACCAGGTTGGGGTGCAGCGGAATCGCGTAGGGAAGGTTGTTGGCGCCGAGGGAGTCGGCGATGTCGTTGATCGGCGATGCGATCGCGGCGAAACATGTCATGACACCACCCCCTGACGGATGGCTTCAACCACGGGGACCGTGTGCAGTCCGTAAACCCAGACCAGCTTGTCGCCGAGATATACCTGCGTGATCACGAGCCCCGCCAGCACGAGGTCAAAGACCAGAAAGCCCCTGGGCAAGTTTGCTGGATCTTTTTGCCGCGCCACGTAGCGCCAGCCCGTCAGCAGGGCCAGCACTCCAGCCAGCGACCAGCCGATGGTGCTGTGGAGATTAAGGATGTCCCGCGAAGCGCCGTAGGGATTGGCGAGACCGGCTTCCACCTGGCCGAAGATGATGGCCACGAAGATCGCGACGGTGGCCACGATCAGGTTCCAAAAGCTCACCTCGAACAGGTTCTTCTTGCCACTGATTAGACCAATGACGTCGAACACAACCGTGATCAGGGCCATGGCGATCACGAAGTGAACGACGATCGGATGGATGACGTCGAGCCAGGGAAGATTTTTGTCGTTCAGCTGTGGAAGCAGGTCGAGCATCGGCAAGCCGATCGACACCCACCAAGGATGACCTCGGTGGATCAGACGGTCATCACCGAATGTGGAAATACAACTCCATTCGTTTCATCACGGGCCGCACCCGGATGCAGCTAGGTCTTGGTGCGCCAGAACACCAAGGCCTGGGTCATGATCACGATCATCACGACTGGCAGCACAAAACAGAGCATCAACAGCCGGAACTCGTCCGACCAACTGGCGAGGGTTGTTCTGGGAAGAACGTTGTCAACGATGTAGAGGATGTACAACCCCAGTAACAGTCCACCTTCCAGTCGGCTGATCCGTCCTTGCGTCCAGAAGATCGGCATGCAGGCCAGGCTGGTGAGCAACATCACTGGAAGGTCGTCCTGAATCAATTCGGGGCTAACGTCCAGGCCACGGCCAGCGGCAGCCAAGGCTCCAGCGCCCAGCACCAGCAGCAGGTTCAACAGGCAGCTGCCCACCACGTTGCCAATGGCCAGATCGGTGCGCCCGCGCATGGCGGCCACCAGGGAAGTGATCAATTCCGGCATCGAGGTTCCGGCGGAAACGATCGTCAGACCGATCACCGCTTCACTGACCCCCAGATAGGTGGCGGCAGCAGTGGCACCGCTCACCAGCACCCTGGATCCGATGGTGAGGATGCCGATGCCTGCTAACAGCCGCACGATGGCCAGGGTCCAACCGCCGCTCGCCGCGTCCTCTTCGATATCGGGTTCAGCGCTGCCGCTGTCGTCCGGTTGTTCACGGGCGGTGCGGATCTCCCAGATGGTGTTGATCACGAGCCCCAGCAGCAACGCCAGGCCCGCTTGCCAGGTGACCCGTCCTGCGGAGGCCATGCCCCAGACCGCCGCCGAGATCGCAATCATCAGAGGCACATCGCGCCTCACAAGACGGCTTTCGACGCGCAAGGGCAGCACAAGGGCGCTGCTGCCCAGCACCACCATTACGTTGAAGATGTTGCTGCCCACCACATTGCTCACGGCGAGGGCGTCAGCCCCCTGCAGCACCGAACTCAAACTCACGAATAGTTCCGGTGCGCTGGTGCCCAGGGAAACCACCGTGAGGCCAATCACGAGCTGGGGGATGCCGAAGATCACCGCCATGGCGACGGAACCCTGAACGAACAGCTCTCCGCCACCGAACAGCAGTCCGATGCCAAGCAGCACTTGGATCGAGGCCTGGAGAAATTCAGGCATGGGCTAGATCAGGTGTACGGGGATTCTGCTTTGAAGGGAATCAACCTAAGGTCTCTCACCTGGGTAATAGATAAGAAACCTTGTTGAACCGGATCAGCACCAGCAACCTGCGGGGTGACGCCTTTGGTGGCGTGACCGCCGCGGTGATTGCTCTGCCGATGGCCCTGGCCTTCGGGGTTGCCGCAACGGGTGACCCTGCCCCTGGGCTTTGGGGGGCCGTGATCATCGGCTTGGTGGCGTCTCTTTTCGGCGGAACGCCCACCTTGATCTCCGAACCCACCGGCCCGATGACGGTGGTGTTCACCTCGGTGATCCTGAGCTTCACCGCCACCGCTCCGGACAAGGAAACGGCGATGGCCATGGCCTTCACCGTGGTCATCCTGGCGGGTCTGTTCCAAATCCTCTTCGGCGTCTTCCGTCTGGGTCGATACGTCACACAGATGCCTTATACGGTGATCTCCGGCTTCATGTCGGGGATTGGAGCGATCTTGGTGATTCTCCAGCTGCCCGCCTTCCTGGGGCAGACCGTATCGGGCGGGGTGATGGGAACCCTGTCCAACCTGCCGGGCTTGATTGCTGGTATTCAGCCGATGGAGCTGGCGCTGGCTTTGATCACCGTTGCGATCCTCTGGTTCACCCCAGCCAGCGTGAAGCGTTTCTGTCCGCCGCAGCTGCTGGCTCTGGTGTTGGGAACGGTTCTGTCGATGACTTTGTTCCACGACGCTGGCCTCAAGACCATTCCGCCGTTCAACGCTGAGCTTCCCAGCCTGCATGTGCCCACCTTTTCGGGTGGACAGCTGCGTTTGATGTTCGTGGATGCAGCTGTGCTGGGCATGCTCGGCTGCATCGATGCGCTGCTCACGTCTGTTGTGGCAGACAGCCTCACCCGCACTGAGCACAACTCAAACAAAGAATTGGTGGGCCAGGGACTGGCCAACATTGCTTCGGGGGTGTTTGGAGGACTGCCTGGAGCGGGAGCCACCATGGGCACCGTGGTCAATATTCAGGCCGGTGGACGATCGGCCCTGTCGGGCATTGTCCGGGCGGTGATTTTGATGGTGGTCGTCCTGGCCGCTGCCCCTCTCGCATCCACGATTCCCCTCGCTGTGCTGGCGGGCATCGCCCTGAAGGTGGGCATCGACATCATCGATTGGGATTTCCTCCAACGGGCCCACCATCTCTCGGTGAAAGCGGCCGTGATCACCTACGGCGTGATTGCGCTCACGGTGCTGGTGGATCTCATCACTGCAGTTGGCATCGGTGTTTTCGTGGCCAATGTGCTCACCATTGATCGGATGAGTGCATTGCAGTCCAGAAAAGTGAAAACGATCAGCACCGCCGATGACGATGTGGAGCTGACCGATGAAGAGCAGATGTTGCTGGATCAGGCCTCAGGCAAGGTTTTGTTGTTTCAGCTCGCCGGTCCGATGATCTTCGGCGTGGCCAAGGCCATCTCGCGCGAGCACAACGCCATCGGCAATTGCCAGGCGGTGGTCTTCGACCTCTCCGAGGTGTCACACCTGGGGGTCACCGCTGCGATCGCCCTCGAGAATGCCGTCAAGGAAGCGATTGAAGAAGGACGTCAAGTGTTCCTGGTAGGTGCAACGGGCAGCACGGAGAAGCGTCTTCAGAAGCTGAAGCTGTTGGAACGGCTCCCCCAAAGCCACATTAGTGGTGATCGCCTTGATGCCTTGCGCCTTGCCGTGAACGGTTTGCCGCTGAATGTCTGATCAGATCTCGATCATCGCTCCAGATGATTGGCACGTTCATCTCCGCGATGGAGAGATGCTGAACCAGGTTGTGGCCCTTACAGCCCGCCGTTTTCAGCGGGCCATCGTGATGCCCAACCTGCGTCCCCCGGTGACCACGGTCGCTTCTGCACGGGCTTACCGCGACCGCATTCAGGCGTCGTGTCCCGCTGATCTGGAGTTCACGCCCCTGATGACGGCGTATCTCACGGATTCGATTGCCCCTGCCGAGCTGGAGACGGGGTTTCGAGAGGGCGTGTTTGCCGCGGCCAAGCTTTATCCCGCCAACGCCACCACCAATTCCGCAGCAGGGGTGACGGATCTGCTGCAGATCGATCCTGTGCTGGAAACGATGGCCCGGATCGGCATGCCCTTGCTGATCCATGGTGAAGTCACGGATAGCGAGATCGACATCTTCGACCGTGAGGCGGTGTTCATCGAACGCCATCTGGCACCGCTGCGGGACCGCCACCCCGAGCTGAAGGTTGTGTTCGAGCACATCACCACCGAGCAAGCGGTGCAGTACGTCAGCTCAGCGGATCGTCATCTCGCCGCCACCATCACCCCCCACCATCTCCACATCAACCGCAACGCGATGTTTGCTGGCGGTTTGCGGAGTGATTTTTATTGCCTCCCCGTGGCCAAGCGGGAGTGTCACCGACAGGCCCTGCGCCGTGCGGCCACCAGCGGCGACCCACGCTTCTTTCTCGGCACCGACACGGCACCGCACGAGCGGGCATCCAAGGAAAGTGCCTGCGGATGCGCCGGCATCTTCAATGCACCCTTCGCTTTGGAGAGCTATGCCCAGGTTTTTGATGAGGAAGGCGCTCTGGCCAATCTCGAAACCTTCGCCAGTCTGAATGGGCCGGCCTTCTACAACCTTCCGGTCAACAGCCGTCAGATCACGTTGCAACGTCGTGACCATCTTGTGCCGGAACTTGTGAATGGGCTGGTTCCTTTCCATGCTGGAGAGATCTTGTCTTGGGCCGTCGCCGATGCATCTGATCAAGTTCAGCTCTGAAGATTGCGGCACCTGTCACCGCATGAGTCACTACGACGGCAAGGTGGCTGAGGAACTCGGCTGCAGCTTCATCTCTGTGATGCTGCAGGACACGGAGATGTATCGGAAATACCGGAAGATCCTTCTCAAGCAATACCCCAACAAGGAGGGGATGGGCTGGCCCACCTATCTGCTGGTAAACGATCCTGATGGAGATTTTTCGATCGAAGGAGAACTGAAGGGCGGCATGCCCAAGGGAGATTTCCGCACCAAGCTCGCCGAGTTGCTGCCGTCTTGATGGCGGGTGGTGGGGGCAGGGGGACTTGAACCCCCACAGGCCTTTCGGCCCAAGCGATTTTAAGTCGCGTGCGTCTACCGATTCCGCCATGCCCCCGCCCAGACATCTTAGATTTCCCCAAGCTGTCCCCAAGTCTTGGACCTATCGTCCCTGCTTTCTCAAGTCCCACAGGACACGTTGTTGGCTCTGTTGGCCTACATCGTTCTGGGCGGCCTGTATCTCGTTGTGATTCCACTCGCCCTCTACGCGTGGATGAACAAGCGTTGGCATCGCATGGGCAAGCTGGAGCGTCTGGGGATCTATGGAATGGTCTTCTTCTTTTTCCCGGGGATGATCCTGTTTGCCCCCTTCCTCAATTTCCGGCTGAGCGGGCAAGGAGACGTCTGAATTGACGCGTGGCAAGGTTCTTCTGATCGGACTTGCAGTCCTCCTGCTTGGAGGGCTTGGGCAGGTCGGCTTTCAGGCTGCAGGCTTTGAGGGGTTTTCGGCAGGGATTGCTGCTGAGGCCCTGCTTGTTGTGATTGTGGTGGTGTGGACAAGTTCCTACCTGTTTCGTGTGGTCACCGGCCAGATGACCTACATGGACCAGCGGCGTCGCTACCGCGAGGTCTACGACAAAGAGGAAGCTGAGGCGCTTCAAGCCCGTTTTGACGCTCTCCCCGAGGTGGAACAGCAGGAACTGCTGCGCAAGATTGGAGCGGATGCTTCGGTTCCCACTGACGGTGATGCCCCCGTCGACTCATAGGCTTCCGAAGTTTGTTCCTGGTCGGTTGACCGAGATGCCCAATCAGCAGTCCTCTTCCATCGCCCAGCGCTTTGAGCAGCTGAAGCAGGACGGTCGCCTCGCCTTGATGCCATTCCTGATGGCCGGCGATCCGGATCTCGCAGTCACCGCTGATGTGCTCCTCAGTCTGCAAAGCGCAGGGGCTGACATGGTGGAACTGGGAATGCCGTATAGCGACCCACTCGCTGACGGGCCGGTCATTCAGGCTGCTGCTTCCCGTGCCCTTGCTGCCGGAACCACCCCTACGGGTGTTCTGGACATGCTTCGGTCGTTGAAAGGGCAGCTGCAGATTCCCGTGATCCTGTTCACGTATTCCAATCCACTGCTCAATGTGGGGATGGAGGCGTTTTGCCAGTCTGCAGCGGAGGCTGGAGCGGCGGGTTTGGTGGTGCCTGATCTACCCCTCGAAGAGGCGGAGCGGTTGTCGACAATCGCAGAGCGTCATGGCTTGGATTTGGTGCTCTTGGTTGCACCTACCACCCCCCAAGATCGGATGGGTCGGATTGCGACATGCAGCCGAGGTTTCACTTACCTGGTGAGTGTCACCGGTGTCACCGGCGAGCGAGCTCAGATGGAAAGCAGGGTTGAAGGTTTGGTCCAGCAACTCAAACAAACCTCGCCGGTTCCTGTTGCTGTTGGTTTCGGGATCTCTGGTGCGGAGCAGGTACGTCAGGTTCGGGGCTGGGGTGCCGATGGAGCGATTGTGGGCAGCGCACTTGTGAAAAGGATGGCTGCAGCATCGCCAGGAGAGATTGCTCAGGAAGCTGGTCGTTTTTGCGCTGAGTTGCGTGCCGCCGCCGATCAGCCCTAGTGGCTGCCATCCGGGTCAAGCCATGAAAAAACCCCGGCTTTGGCCGGGGTTGCACTGCTTTCAAAGGTTCAATCACTCTTCGTCTTCGTCAGTGGCACCTACAGGTGTTAGACGGATTTGTTTGCGACCCAGTTTGATTTCAAATTCATCTCCAGGCTTCAGGTCGAGCAGCGCTGTATAGGCCTTGCCGATGAGCAGATTGCCGTTGCCTTGCACAGTGGCCACATAGCTGAGTTTGCGGCCGCCTTTGCCCACGCCGCCAACACCACCTACACCAAGGCTGACGCCTTTGGCCTCCAGCAGTGCTTCATAAAAAGCGGTGAAATTCAGACGTTCAGCACCATCCTTTTTGTTTGAGACATAGCCACAGGCACGAACAAGATCAGACTTGCTGACGTCACCCAGGTCTTTGACTTTATTGAGAAGGTCGCTCCCAGTGAGCATCGCTTTCGAGAGAAATCAACCTTTACAACATAGCCTTTGTTCAAGTCGTTATGCCATCATTTTTCACTGAAAAGTTCTTCGTTGTTTCATCCTTCGCTATGGCACGTTTCGTCTTGTGGGGCACTTACTGCACGGATGCTCTTGAGAAGCGTGCTCCTTATCGTGATGAGCACCTTGCTCGTCTTCAGGCTCTGAAAGAGCAGGGGACGCTGGTCACACTTGGTCCCACCGAAGGAAGTACCCACGTTTTCGGAATCTTCGAAGCAGACAACATCGACGTTGTTCGCAAGCTGGTTGAGGACGACATCTATTGGAAGCAGAGGATTTGGACGGCGCTCGAGGTTTATCCCTGGGTCCAAGCGTTCTGAGCCTGGATGAGAATCCATTCGGCCACGAGCTGGTCCCCATCAGTCCCAAGAACGTCGGCATAACCGCTCATCTGGCCTCGCCCTTCCCGGGCGATGGCTGCGATGGCCGTCGCCGTTGCAATCTCATCACGCTCGAGGGTCTTGAGCTTCAGGTTTTTCCCACGGCGAATGATGTTGCCCCCGTTGATGTGGCATCCAGCGCAATGCTGTTCGAACAACAGAGCGCCGGGGCTGGTGTCCGCCGCGGCTGCACGCGATGTTCCGCTCGATCCAAGGCTCAGCAGCAGAACTAGAAACGCACCAATGCAGCAGCGCAGGACTTGGCTCAGCACAAGGATGGTGTGGCTTTGATCAGTCTGCTTGAGCAGGTGATGCTTCCTTTTGGTACCGCTGGATCAGTTCGTCGGGAGAGCGGTAGTCCTTCGGAAGCGAGGTGTGCAACCTGTTGAGGTAATCCCAGCAGACCGTCCGGCGAATGGCGTTGAGGTCGCGTCCATCGGCAACAAGGCGACGAAGGGCCTGGCAGTAGGTCGAGAATCCAGCTTCCAGATCTCCGATGGTGAGTGCCTTGGTTGCAGACGGCATGAAACAGAAGGTCAGGATCTTCTGACTTTTGCGTCCATCTCTGATTTGGTCTGTTGTCAGGATCACTGTTGAAGCTGTGTGGTGGTCCCCATGGCGGAGCAGGATCTGATCCGTTTCCTCAACAAGATTTCCCAACTTCAGCTCCTTGCGGAGCGTGTGCAGAACGACTCCAGCAGCCGTGATCAGCTGGCGGCTTGTGCTGATCACAACCAGGTCGTTCAGTTGGCCCAATCCTGGGGCTTCAACATCGGTCGGCGCTGGGGTGAGCGTGACCACGCGCCGGGTGGAGAAGCCAACCTGCTGGCGACCCCGTGCCCTCCTCCCGGTGAAGAATCAACGCGGGTGTTGGCGTCTGCCGAGACGTGGAGATTGCTGCTGATTGCATCCAACGACTACCTGTCACCTCATGACGAATGGATGGACCAGTCCGATCACGAATGGGTGCTTGTGTTGCGGGGAAGCGCCTGTGTTGCCCTGCAGAACCCCGATCGAATTGTGGATCTCAGCCCTGGGGATCATCTTTTGATTCCGCCCCATCAACGCCACAGGGTTGAGCGCACGGATCCCGATCCTGGAACCCTCTGGCTTGCCTTGCACTGGGATGCCACTTCAGCCCGCTGAGGCACACCACTCCCACCATGGGTTGGACTTGCCCAAAAAGGCAATGAGCACGACAGCTGATTGCCGCCGGCTTCATCGCTGACGAGAGTGAGTGCATCGAGATCGGAGGAGCCCATGACGGCAGACACTCCACCTGAGCAAACCCCAGAAGCAGACTGACTTTCTGGCCCCTGCTCCAACAGTTTCCACCCATTCGTAAGCGATTCGTCTGGCGCGACAACGAAGAGCGTCCAGCCAGTCGACTCCCCTCAGCATCGTTCGTAGGTGCCCCGCAGGAGAGCCGCTTCACACCTGGACCCGATGGCCCCAGGGTGCCTTGAGCCAGACGCTTCGACCTTCCTGTCTCAGTTCCATTGCTGGAGAAGATTTTCCAAGGCATCAGACACTGAAGTTGAGGTCGATTGCTATGCGCAAACGAGCGAGTTAGGCCGTCTTTCCACCTGGAAGGGCGGCCTTCCTTTCGACTCGTCAAACCTCAGTCTGGGAAATCAAGCTTGGTGGCTGATCCTCCCCGTCCCAGTCGCTTACGGGAGGGAGTGGCATTGGCACGCTTCACCAACCAGTAAGCGGCTGAAAGTGAGACGACTGCGATGCCAAGGCCTACCAGAAGTTGGGGTTTGTTTTCAGCGCCCGAGGGCAACACGATCACCTTTCGAGCAACTGCCGTCAGCGCGGTGACCAGAACAAGTTCGATCTGCACCACGTGGCGCCTGAGGTAACTGGTGATGTTTTGCAGCACCTCCAGTGCGATCAAAACGGTGAGGAGATCGCCGAGGATCTTGATCAGGTCATCACCCAACCACGTTGCAGCTGACCCAGTCAGCAACTTGGAGCCCAAGGAAATCATCAGCTTGATGATGGCGGCGCTGATCACCACAGCCGTGATCAGGGTGAGCAGTCGGGCGACTTCACGCTCACCAGCATCAACGAAACCGAGGAAACTTCTCTTGGAACGAGTGGGTTCACTCACGGGGTTCAGTCGTTGAAGGGGTTGTAGTAAGGGCGAGCTTTGGTGTCGCTGGCCGGGTTGACCACCTTGGTGTCGCAGGTGACCGAGCCGTCTTCTGCCGTGACGCAATCGGCTTCAATTTTGCTGTCTTTTCCTGTGGTGCTGCCCGGTCCCCGCAGCCACCCCTCGGTTTGCGCAAAGGCCGAGGAACCGCTGAACACCGACATCATCAACAGAAAAGAGGCGCTGAGGAGTTGAGTGGGCGTCATCGCGGCGATGTCTGAGCCACCACTTTGCCCGTGTCGGCCCCTAATCGGTGCAGTCGTCTCGAATTTCCTGCAAAAGAAGATCAAGTTGGCCGAACGGATCGTCATCGGCTGTTGCGACACCGGCACTGTCGCTTGAGGGCTGGCCATGCCATTCGGCTTCAACGCTGCAAAGCCGATCAGCCAGTCCAGCCAGTCCACGCAGTTTGTGTTCTCGCTCCAGCACCTCAAGCAGAGCGGGCATTCGGGTCGACACAGCGCGCAAGTTTCGGCGCAGGTCGGCCTGTGTGCGCCCTTGCTGCTTCAACCAGTCCTTCAGCAGCAGAGTGAGATCCGCTTCAAATTCAGGGGTCCAGCCAGACATTGATCAGCGATTTAGTTCAGCGATTCAGTGCGCCAGGGGAAACCAGCGATCCAGTTTGCGTCGAGCCCGCATCCGGATTGCTGGAGTGACGTGATTGCTCCACAAACCAACCATGGCCGTAAGCGCCACCAGATCATCACTGAAACCGGCCACCGGCAGCAGGTCTGGAATCAGGTCGGCTGGCATCAGGAGGTAGCTCAGGGCAGCGAGCATCGTCAGCCGTGCGGCTGAGGGTGTCTCGGGGTCAAGCATCAACTCCAGGGCTTCCAGGGCTGGGGCGGCAAGACCTCTGCCGGCCCGTTGCAACAGGCGCCGCAGCAGGGTTTCGTCGATCACCTCCCGTTCAAGCACGTCGGCTTCAACGGTGGTACGCGCAGCATGGTCAGTCATGCAAGGGAACCGGTTGGACCCACTCTCCCCAGTTCCTTCGCAGGACGCCAGCGGGGCGGGCCGATGTTCAGGGTGTGGATTCCACGAGTCCGCTCTGAAGTCCCGTCTTGCGCAGTTTGCGCAGGGCCCGCTGCACCACCTGACGGCAATACTCCCGTGAACAGTTCATATGGCGAGCCACTTCAGCGAGAGTGCGCCATTCGTTGGTGCCATCCAGCCCAAAGCGCAGGGTTACGACGGTGTGTTCTTTCGGGGTGAGATTGGCTTTGGCCAGCAAGGACCAGACCGATGCGGTGCGTTCATCGATCTCGGCCCGTTCCATCGGCGGTAGCTCCTCGCTGGGCAGCACATCCACCAGCTCGGAGGGATCCGATTTTGATTTCACAACACCCTGCAGGCTCACGGTGACGCTGCGCAGTTCACAGGCCAGCAGATCTTCCACCTCAGCGATGGGGATCTCCATGAACTCCGCCAGTTGTTCACCGCTGGGGCTGAGGCCGTTTCGCTGCATCAAGCGTGCCTTGGCGGCCCGCAATTTGGTGAGCTTTTCGTTCACATTCACGGGAATGCGAATCGTGCGGCTTTGGGTGGAGAGCGCTCGGTTCAGGCCCTGCCGAATCCACCAGTAGGCATAGGTGGAGAAACGATGGCCGCGGGTGGGGTCGTATTTCTCGACGGCACGGGTCAGGCCCAGGGTTCCCTCCTGAATCAGATCGAGCAGATCCAGACCTTTGCCCTGATAACGCTTGGCTAGATTGACAACAAGACGAAGGTTGGACGTAATCATCTGATTTTTGGCCCGTTCGCCACGGCGAATCACACCTTTTTCTTCATCGCTGTACTCACAGGCTGGGCCACTGCCGCCAGCCAGATGACAGCGTTCTGTGATGGCGACCATCGCCTGAACCTTTCTCCCCATCATGAGTTCCTGCTCTGGAGTGAGCAGTTGATGGCGACCAATTTCGCCGAGAAAAGCACTCAGAGAACTCGTCATGATGGCGATACGGCTGAATTGAACCTAGAACCAAAGTGTTTTTTTCTGGTGGTCATAATAAAGACTCCCGAATTAATACTTTGTGCGCTATTTCACTCTTTCTTCTTGTTGATGAAGTGAATCTTTCATTGTTAATTCAATTGGGTGGCTAAGGTCGCCGCACCTTCCTCTGCTTCGCCCATGCCCCTGGCCGTCGCTCTCACGTCCGACATCGCCAAAAACGCTGGCGTTGCCTACGTTCACTACCTCAGTTTCATGCTCTGTTTTGGCGCCCTGGTGCTGGAGCGGAAGCTGATCAAAGCTGATCCCAATCGCCAGGAAGCCACGGCGATGGTGATCACCGACATCGTTTATGGCATCGCTGCCCTGGCTCTTCTCGTGAGTGGAATCCTGCGGGTGATCCACTTCGGCCAGGGAGCTGAGTTTTACACCCAGAATCCGTTGTTCTGGTGGAAGGTTGGCTTGTACCTCTCGGTAGGGGGTCTGTCGCTTTACCCCACGATCACCTACATCCTCTGGGCGATTCCGCTGCGCAAGGGTGAGCTGCCGAAGGTGAGCGAAGCTCTCGCGACCCGTCTGGCTTGGATCATCAACGTTGAATTGGTGGGCTTCGCCAGCATCCCCTTGATGGCGACCCTGATGGCCCGTGGTGTTGGTCTTCCCGCCTCCTGATGCAGCCCGAGCTCTGTCCTCCACAACAGCAGGTTCGAACGTTGCAGGTGGCTTTGGAACGCCAGGCTCCAGGCCTGCGGCCGGGCTATGCCTCGTCCATCGCCAGCACCTCTTTGGGCCCGCCGGTGTTGAAGCACTGGTGCATCTGGATTCAGCCCGCTTCTGCCACACCGGCCAACCGTTGGGACCAACGCTGGCTTGATCAGGTCTCCTCGGCGCTGACCACCTGGGGCGCACTGGTTCCTCTCACGCTGGTGACCAGTCCTGAACAGGCCAACGTCTTGATTCATCGGCAGCGTCCGGCCCGTCGCCAGGTGGCTGGGGTGTGGCGGGCCAGCAACGGACGCACACAACTTCAGGTTGTGGACGTGCAGCGGCAGGGCCGCCGAAGGCTTGAGCCCCGGGTGAAGGTGATGGTGTCACCAGGGCTTCGGGCTGATGCATTGCAGGCCACGGCCCTGCACGAACTGGGCCACGCCTTCGGGCTCTGGGGCCACAGTTCTGAGCCCACCGATGTCATGGCGATTAGCCAAGGTGAACGTCCGGTGTTGGTGCCATCGGAGCGGGATCGCCTCACGTTGGCCTGGGTGATGGAGCAGACCACCCGTTTCGGTTCGACGTTTCGAAGGCCCAACGAACCGGCCGAATCCGAATCACCTGAGTGACGTCACCATTCGGGCGCGGCATGCTGCCGGCAGTCGTGGTCGATCCATGAACCTGATTCGTTCTCTGGCGCTGGCCGGCCTGCTGGTGAGCCTGGTGGGCTGTCGTTCCAACAACAGCCTGCCCCAGCAGGACCCACAGGTTCGGGAACCGATTCGGATCCAGCTAGACGGCAGCAATCCAGCAGCTAGTGAAGGTGTGTTGGATCGTGCTGAGGGTCCGTTGCGTTTCACCGTTGGCCATGGTCGCCATGGCATCGGTTGTGAAGGCACCATCTTTGAAGAGGGTGTTACGCCGCTAGGTACGTTTCAGGTCAACGCGATCCTCAGCAACGACCGCTTCGAGATGGATCCCTCCCTGGTGGAGCAATCTGGAAAAACAGAGGAGGAGTTGCGCGAGAGCCTCTTCACCAACATGAACTCCATCGACTTCAAAGGTGATGGAGAAACCGGTGAATACGGCATCGGTTACATCAGCCTGGCTCCTGTGCCGGCCACAGATCAGCCCTTTCGCTTCAACACCTACGACGGTGTCTTCCGCTGGTACAGCTTCGCCATTCATGGCACCAATGATGAGTCCAGGATCGGCAAAGCGGTGACTGGCGGTTGCATCAACACCGGTCGACTCACCATGGGGGTGTTGTTGGACACCGTGGAGCTTGGCGATGAAGTGGTGATCAGCAGCGACAGCCCCTGCCTGCCTTAGTGCCGGCGCGGGGCACCCCGTCGCGCTGCCAGCACTTCCTGCACCTGTCGCCAGCTCACGCCGTGGTGGGCCAAGGCCACCTGCATGTGGAAGACGATGTCTGCAGCCTCCCCGGCGATCTCGGCGGCGTTGTCGTCTTTGCAGGCCATCACGAATTCAGCACTCTCCTCCCCGATTTTCTTGAGGATGCTGTTGTCTCCCCCCGCCAGCAGCTTGTTGGTGTAACTGTCTTCCTCCGGTTGCTCGCGTCTCCCCTCGATCACCCTGAACAATTCGGTGCAGGCATCCGTTGGCGGAGCTAAAGCCTCTGCTCCTCCTGCAGATCGAGCATCGCTGTTTTCGTAAAAACAGCTGCGGGAACCGGTGTGGCAGGCCACATCCCCTGCCTGCTCCACGGTCACCAGCAGCACGTCGGCATCACAGTCGTAGCGGATCTCCCGCATCGTCTGGATGTGGCCGCTGGTGCCCCCCTTGTGCCAAAGCTCCTGGCGTGAACGGCTCCAGTAATGCACCTCACCGCTGCGCAGGGTTGCTTCAATCGCGTCCCGGTTCATCCAGGCCACCATCAGCACAGCACCGTCCAGCCAGTCCTGGGCCACAGCTGGAATCAGCCCCGCTTCGTTAAAACGGAGTTGGTCAATGAAGGCGGGGCTGAGGGGCTGCATCAGGCCTCGGACATTCGGGCAACGCCTGAATCTTCCCGCAGCGTGCTCCATTCCGTGTTTTCACCCCTTGCTCGTTTCTCCGACCCCCTACAGCTGCACCAAAGCCTTCAGCGGCTATCCCTGCTGTCACCGGCAGTGGCGCCACCAAGGCCATTGCCGCTTCGTGCATGGGTACAGCCGCAGTTTCAACCTCTGGTTCGCCGCAACGGAGCTGGATGCCTGTGGTTTTGTTGTTGATTTCTCCAGCCTTCGCCCCTTCGAACAACGCTTGCGGCAGCAGTTCGACCACACCTTTCTGGTCAATGTCGACGATCCACTGCTGGCGGAATGGCAGCGGCTGCACGATCTCGAGGCCATTGATCTCCGTGTGATGGAAAACGTGGGCATGGAGGCCACGGCGGCCTTGATCTGGACCTGGGCCAACGAGCTGCTGCAGGAGCGGGATGGTGGTCGCACCTGTTGCTACGCCGTGGAGGCGAGGGAGAACAGCAGTAATGCGGCCACGTACAGCGCGGTTCCCTCTTGGTTTTCAGCGCAGGGCTAACGCGTCCGATTCCAGCTCCACGCTGATCGCTTGCCCCTCGCTGTAACGACCCGCCAGGATCGCCTTGGCAATGGGTGTCTCCAGTTCGCGTTGCACAGCCCGTTTGAGCGGTCGTGCCCCGTAGACGGGGTCATATCCGGCGTTGGCGAGCCAGTCGGCGGCCCCATCACTCAGGCTGAGCTCCAGCTTGCGCTCAGCCAGCCGTTGGCGCAGACGTTCCACCTGGAGGGTGACGATCTGGCGCAGTTCCTCCCGCCTGAGGCTGTGGAAAATGATCTGATCGTCGAGGCGATTGAGGAATTCCGGCCGGAAGTGGGCCCGGAGAGCTTCATTCACCCGGCTTTCCATCGCTCCATGCTGCTCGGGATCGCCGGCCAGCTCAAGGATCGACTGGCTGCCGATGTTGCTGGTGAGAATCAGCACGGTGTTGGTGAAGTCCACGGTGCGGCCCTGCCCATCGGTGACGCGACCGTCATCGAGGATCTGCAGCATCACGTTGAAGACATCCGGGTGGGCTTTCTCCACCTCGTCGAACAGGATCACGGCGTAGGGCCGACGGCGTACCGCTTCGGTGAGCTGGCCACCAGCCTCATATCCCACGTAGCCGGGAGGCGCACCGATCAAACGGCTCACGGTGTGCTTCTCCATGTACTCCGACATGTCGATGCGCACCATGGCGTCATCGCTGTCGAACAGCCGGTTGGCGAGCGCTTTGGAGAGTTCCGTCTTGCCGACACCGGTGGGGCCGAGAAACAGGAAGCTGGCGATGGGGCGGTTCGGATCGCTCAGACCAGCCCTGGACCGTTGAATTGCATCCGCGACGGCGGTAACGGCCTGGTGCTGGCCGATCACCCGCTGATGCAGGTCATCCTCTAGCTGCAGCAGCTTTTCCATTTCGCTCTGCACCAGCCGCGCCACAGGGATTCCGGTCCACTTGGCGATCACCTCGGCGATGTCGTCTTCACTCACCTCCTCCCGCAGCAAGCCTTTCTCGCCAGGCTCCTCTGAGGCGATTTGGGCTTCCTGCTCGAGCAACTGCTTCTGCAGCGAGGCCAGGGTGCCGTATTCCAGTTCCGCCGCTTTGTTGAGGTCGTAGCTGCGTTTGGCCTGTTCCACCTGCAGCTGCACCCGTTCGATCTCCTCTTTGAGCGACGACAGCTCATCGATTGCGCCTTTCTCCTGCTGCCATTGGGCATTCAGGGAACTTTGCTGTTCGCCCAGGTCCGCTAGCTCCCGTTCGATCCGTTGCAGCCGTTCTTGACTGGCACTGTCGGATTCACGGCCGAGGGAGAGCTTCTCCATCTCCAGCTGCAGAATCTTGCGATCGATTTCATCGATCTCCTCCGGTTTGGAGGTGATCTCCATCTTCAGGCGAGCGGCTGATTCATCCACCAGATCGATTGCCTTGTCGGGCAGAAAGCGGTCGGCGATGTAGCGGCTGCTCAAAACAGCCGCCGCCACCAGGGCACTGTCGGCGATGCGGACGCCGTGGTGCACCTCGTAACGCTCTTTCAGACCCCGCAGGATTGAAATCGTGTCTTCCACAGTGGGTTGATCCACCAGCACCTGCTGGAAGCGTCGCTCTAGAGCAGGGTCTTTTTCGATGTGCTGGCGGTGCTCGTCGAGGGTGGTTGCGCCAATGCAGCGCAGTTCCCCCCGGGCCAGCATCGGCTTGAGCAGATTGCTGGCATCCATCGCTCCACCGGTGGCTCCAGCGCCTACCACCGTGTGGATTTCATCGATGAACAGCACGATCTGGCCTTCCGAGGAGGTGACCTCTTTGAGCACAGCTTTGAGCCGCTCCTCGAACTCACCGCGGTATTTCGCACCGGCGATCAGGGCACCCATGTCGAGGGCGATCAGCTGACGGTTCTGCAAGGCCTGGGGCACATCGCCATTCACGATTCGCTGCGCAAGACCTTCAACAATGGCGGTCTTTCCGACTCCTGGTTCGCCGATCAGCACGGGGTTGTTTTTGGTGCGCCGGCTGAGGATTTGGATGGTGCGCCGGATCTCTTCGTCGCGACCGATCACAGGGTCCAGCTTGCCTTCACGGGCTGCTGCCGTCAGGTCCCGTCCGTACTTCTCAAGCGATTCATAGGTCCCTTCCGGGTTCTGATCGGTCACCGTCTGGTTGCCTCGCACAGCTGTAATGGCTTCTTTGAGTTTGCTGGTGTCAACGCCCGCCTGGCTGAGCAGTTGCCTGCCGCAGCGGTCATCGTCGGCCAAGGCCAGCAACAGATGTTCGATGGCGATGTAGCTGTCACTGAATCCATCGCGGGCTGTTTCGGCTCGATCCAGGCAGCTGTTGAGCGATCGTCCCAGAAAAACGGATTCCGGTGGAGAGCCAAGACTGGGCTGCTGCCTTAGATGGCTGTCGACGGCCGCCTGGAACGTGCCAACGTCGACCCCTGCTTTGCTGAGAATGCGTCCAGCCAGACCGTTCTGCTGCAACAGCGCAAGCAGCAGATGCTCCGTTTCAAGTTGCTGATGCTTGGCGCTCTGCGCCAGTTGCTGGGCGGCGACGATGGCGGCCCAGGCTTGTTCAGTGAACTGTTCCGCCGTGGGTTGCATCTCGGATGCGTTTCAAACTGGGTTCACCGTATGGGGCTTGTTCCGTCTTCAGTGGGGGCAAACCGAAGCCTTTGGATCGGTCCTCACGCCAGGGGGCGGCAAACCGGGGCGTCTTTTTAGAGTTTGCCGAACTTTTGATGCCAATGCCTGATCAGCCGCTGGTGGATTCCCTCGTGCAGCAGGGCTTGGCCCTCGCTGCAACGGCTGGCGGTGAGCTGGAACGCAGCTGTTGGATGGTGGTGCATGAGCACCACCACGGGGTGAAACCCACGGAGTACGACATCCGGGAAATCGACGAGGACCTCTATCTGGCTGTGTTGCAGGCGGCCAAGCAGGCCTAGTCCGCGGCTTAATCAGCCGTTGAGCAGTTCACGCAGAAGAGCACGGTGAGAGTTTTCGGCTTCGATGGTCTCCCGCATCTCTTTGGGAAGGCGGGCCTCCAGGATGTCCTGCTTTTTCATCTCAGTGGCGTAGCGGATGCTGAACTCGCTGAAGCGATTGAGATAAGGCGTGGCGGTCTCTGGGGTGAAGGCAATCACCTCCAGGGCATGTTTGAAGTGGAGATAGGAAACGGTCCATTCGACCAGTGCGTCAAAACTATGGAGGCCAAGCGGGTTGTCAGGGAGTGTCATCGCTGCATCGCCCATGGGTTCAACCAAAACCCTCGGCCTTGGCCTGGGCCGTCAGGCCTCTCAATTGGCCGTTGAGCAGGGCATCGCGTTCACGGTCTGCCCCCACATGGGGGGCGATCTCCACCCCAGCGGTCTTCATGGCCTGCATCGCTGCAGCTTCCTCTGCTGAGCCCGTGTCACTGCTGAGATAACGCTCCACGGCCGCAGCTCCTGGGGTGTCCGCGGCAAAGTAAACCGTTCCCGGACCACGCCGTTCGATCGTTTGTCGTCGCTGCCGCCGGCGCTGCTGCACGCTCGCCCAGAGCCGGCCTTGATTGGCGGTCATGAAGGCGTTCAGATCGGCGGCATCGGTGTCTTCTGCCAGGGCCATGCTGGTGCCGTCGATGAAATCACTTAGCAGGGTGACAACGGCCATCAGGACTGTGGTGATTGAGACGGTGGTGATTGAGAGGGTGTTGGTTGGAAAGAGTGCTGGATCCGGCTGGTTTCGAACCAGCGGGTGATGGCTGATTCCCGGGCGTCGTCGCAAAGATCCCGCTGGATCACATTGAACCCATGGCGGCGTGCCAGGGCTAACAGTTGATCGTCATTACTGCATTGGGCCGCCTCGCGCCGCAAGCCCTGGTGATGCTCCACAGCCCGCAGAAAATCTCGAAGAGCTTCACGACTCATCGCCTGGACCAGCCCAATTCGGCCCGTTGTTCGACATAGGTGGCCACCGCAATGATGTCCTCTTCACTCAGTTTGTCGGCATAGCTGGGCATGGCGTTTAGCCCATCCTCGATCTCATGCTCCAGGGCCTCCAGCGGGGAACTGGAGTAGGCCTCCACATGGTTGTTCAAGTCGCTGATTTTCAGTGTTCGGTTGGCGCGGATCACATTGCCGCCCCCCATGTGACAAGCCGCACAGTTGCTGTTGAAAATCTGCTCGCCTCGCTCCAAAGCAGCGCCGTCGACCGCCATTGCCGGCGCAGACAGCAGACCTGCCGCGCCAACGATCAACAGCAACGTCAGGATCAGACCTGATACGCGTGCCATCGCAACCCCTTCAATGCCCCAAGGTATCCATCGTTGCCAACAAAAAAAGAACCCTGAGCTGTGGTTGATACACAGCTCAGGGTTATGAGTTGAGTTTGAGGTTTCCGGTGATTTCGTGAGAAATCCTGGTATCACTCAACGATCACTTTGCCGACCATGCCAGCACCACGGTGGGGCTCGCAGTAGAAGTCGTAGGTGCCAGCGGTAGCGAAGGTTTCTTCCCAAGCTTCGCCGGGGTTGAAGGCGAGATCGGAATGGCTGTACTCATCGTGGCCCTCGAAAACAGCGTTGTGAGGAGCCAGTTTGTTGTTGACGAACTTGACGGTGTCGCCAGCCTTGATGTTCACAGTGGCGGGCTCAAAGGCGAGCATGCCGCCGTCGGTGCCGAGCTTCACTTCAACGGTGGCGGCTTGAGCACTGCCGACGTTGAGGCCGATCAGCATCAGGAATGCGCAGCAAGCAGCTGCAATGGTGCGGATCACGGAGCGCATGAAAGTGCTAGGTCGATGCAAAGACCTTACGCGCGGGTCTAGGGGTTCCGCGATTGGGTAGGCCGGAATCGCTAAGAACTGTTGCCAAGTCAGGGGCATGACTGCTGCCACCGAAACGTTCCGGCTGCGTCACCGGGTCGTGAATGAAGTGGCGTTGTCGAATGCTGAACCGGTCCCAGGCATTCACTTCGATTGGCAGAACGTGGATCAGCGTCTCGATCAGCCATGGCCAGAGAGGAATGCCAGGGGTTCGGGCCACACCACGCCATCGGCAGAGCGTTTTCACGGTGTCGTTCACCGAGATCGCTGGTTGCCCCATCACCACTCGGCGCAGGGCGCCTTGCCCGGGTTCACGGTTCGGTTCATGGGGGCGTGTGGCCAACAGACCACAGATGCGGGCGATGTCTTCGGCATGGATGAAGTGGAAGCTCGCATCCACCCGAAGCCAACGGGCCAGCCAGAGCCAACGGCTGGCTTCAGCCAAACCCTCGGTGAGGTAACTGGTGGGGAAGGGGCTGGTGCCGTCAACCCGTCCGCCGAATACCAAGGTGGGAAACACCGCGACGATTTTGCTGGCCAGGGGGTGCTGCTCAAGATCCCTGAGGCAGCGAGCCTTGGTTTGGATGTATTCCGTGCCGTAGGCCAGCGCTTCAGGCAGGGGGCGCAGGTGCCGATCGAGCACGCTGGCCGTTGAGAAATAAATGATCTGCTCCAGCTTGCTGGGATCCAGAAGAGCCAGCATCCGTTTCACCGCCACCACATTCACCTGCTCGGCCCGCTCGGGGTCACCCCAGGCAGTGGCGGTGTGAATTACCCGGTTCACCGATGCCAGCTCCTGGGCAAAACGGTCGGTGTCCCGCAGGTCCCCCACCAAAAGGCGGATACGAGGATGGTCTGCTGGAACAGCGGTGAGTTTGGCGGGGTCCCTCAGCCAGAGCAGCAGCTCCGCATCGGAGTGGTCCAGCAGCCATCGGGAGATGTACTGACCGACGCATCCACTGGCGCCGGTCACCAGGATGCGGGTCAAACGACAGCCCCGAGACGGTCCATCACGCTCTTGCCGGACCGGAAGAAGGCTTCACCGTTCTCTTCCGGAGTACCCGGAAGGATTCCGTGGCCGAGGTTGAGGATGTGCTTCCGGCCGCGGGCCTTGCGCACGCAGTCATCGATGCGGGCCTCAATCGCCTCCGGGGTGCCGAACAGAAGGCCGGGATCCACATTGCCCTGAACACCGATGTGCTCCGGCAGACGTGCCAGGGCTTCAGCCATGTCCACGGTCCAATCCAGAGAAATGATGTCAACACCAGTGTTGGCCATCCGCTCGATCACGCCGGCACTGCCGGAGATATAGAGGATGAAGGGGGTGTCGGGGTGCGTCTGCTTGACCAGATCCACCACCTTTTTCTGATAGGGCGCAGCGAAGGTGTCGTAGTCCGCCGGGCTTAGTTGACCAGCCCAGGAATCAAACATTTGCACCACCTGGGCGCCGGAATCAATCTGATAACGCAGGTAATTGGCGATCGACTCTGCAAAGTGGTCGAGCAGCTTGTGCAGGATCTCGGGTTCGCGGAAGGCCATGGCCTTGATCACCGCGTAGTTCTTGCTGCTCTTGCCCTCCACCACGTAGGCAGCCAGGGTCCAGGGGGCACCAACGAATCCGAGGACAGCTGCTTCGTTGCCAACGCTTTGTCGGAGACGACCCAGCACCTCACCCACAAAAGGCATTGATTCGGCTGGGTTCAGCGGGCGCAGAGCATCCACCTGGGCCATGCTCCGGATTGGATCGCCGATCTGGGGGCCTTTGCTCTCGATGATGTCGAATTCAATTCCCATCCCCGGCAGGGGCGTGAGGATGTCCGAGAACAGGATCACGCCATCGGGCTTGAAGGCGTGAAACGGCTGCATGGAGATCTCATAGGAGAGATCGGGGTTTTCGGAACGCTCACGGAAGCTGGGGTACTTGTCCCGTAGATCCCGGTAGATCTTCATGTAGCGACCGGCTTGGCGCATCATCCACACCGGAGGACGCTCCACCGATTCACCTCGCGCAGCACGCAGGAGCAGGGGTAAAGAGTCGCTCATCAAGCCCGGTCAGGTCAGCCGAAAACCTACCCGAATCCAGGCCTTGGCTAGAGCTTTACCCCCTCTTTGTCATCACGTTCGTCACACGATGTTGTCCGGAACGCTGCTGCTCAGGCTGCGTTTCGGGTCGTGCTTGAACACCATCAGGCTCAGCGGCGGCAGGCAGAGGTCCAGGGAGTTCTCGTAGCCGTGGATGCCCCACTCGTCTGTTGGTTTGCCGCCCATGTTGCCGAGGTTGCTTCCGCCGTACTTGGCTGCATCGGAGTTGAAGATCTCCTCGTAGAAGCCGGAGAGGGGAACGCCCACGCGGTAGTGGGAGTGGCTTTGGGGCGTGAAGTTCGCCACCACCACCAGCCAGGTGCCGCTGGCACTCTCCCGACGCATGAAGCTGATCACGGAGTGGCGGTTGTCGTTGCAATCGATCCACTGGAAGCCGAACTGATCGAAGTCGTCCCGCCAGAGGGCCGGTTCTGCCTTGTAGAGAACGTTGAGATCATCCACCAACCGCTGGATGCCCTTGTGGGGCTCGTAGTTGAGCAGATCCCACTCCAGATCCCCCCAAACATTCCATTCAGCGCGCTGGCCGAACTCCATCCCCATGAAGATCGTCTTCTTGCCGGGGTGCGTCCACATGTAGGCCAGCAACGCCCTGGTGTTGGCGTACTTCTGCCAGTCATCTCCCGGCATTTTGTGCAGGAGATGGCTTTTGCCGTGCACCACTTCATCGTGGCTCAGCGCAAGCATGAAGTTCTCGGTGTAGGTGTACCAGATCGAGAAGGTGATGTTGTTCTGGTGGAACTGGCGGAACCACGGGTCCAGCTCGAAGTAATCGAGCATGTCGTGCATCCAACCCATGTTCCATTTGAGGTTGAACCCGAGACCGCCGCTATCCGTGGGCTGCGTCACCATCGGCCAGGTTGTTGATTCCTCTGCGATGGAGAGGGCGCCTGGGAAGTGCTGGAACAGCACGTGGTTGGCCTGCTGAAGGAAACGCACAGCTTCGGTGTTCTCCCGACCGCCGTTCTCGTTGGGGAGCCATTCCCCATCGGGGCGCAGGTAGTCGCGGTAGAGCATCGAGGCCACGGCATCCACGCGGATGCCATCGATGTGGAACTGCTCGAACCAGAAGATGAGGTTGGCAACAAGGAAGTTACGAACCTCGTTACGGCTGTAATTGAAGATCAGCGTTCCCCATTCCTTGTGTTCCCCGATCCGGGGATCACTGTGTTCATAGAGGTGTTCGCCATCAAAGAAGGCCAAGCCATGGGCATCCTTCGGAAAATGGCCCGGAACCCAGTCGATGATCACACCGATGCCTTCGGCGTGGCAGCGATCCACAAACGCTCGGAATTCGTCAGGCGTTCCATAGCGGCTGGTGGGTGCATACCAACCCGTTACTTGATAGCCCCAGGAGCCATCGAAGGGGTGTTCGGTGATCGGCATCACCTCGATGTGGGTGAATCCCCTTTCCTTCACATAAGGAATCAGGCGATCGGCGAGCTCTGCGTAGGTGAGCAGCCGAGCGCCAGGCTTCATCTCCGCCGCGGGTACGGGCGGGCGAGGGGTGCCGTCGGGTTGTATCCAGGGCTCTTCTGCTGAGGCGTGAATCCAGCTGCCCAGGTGCATTTCATACACCGAGATCGGTTGATCGAGCGCGTTGCTGCTGTCGCGCTTCTGCATCCAGCCCTGATCGGACCACTGAAATCCGCCCAGACGAGCCACAACGGAGCTGTTGTCCGGGCGAACCTCGTGCTGGAAGCCGTAAGGATCAGCCTTTTGGTAGCAGTGGCCGTCTTGGGTACGGATTTCGTACTTGTAGAGATGTCCCTCCTCGAGTCCGGGAATGAACAGTTCCCAGATCCCCCCAACACGCTGCTGCATGGGGTGGTGACGTCCGTCCCAGGAGTTCAGATCTCCGATGACGGAGACGCTCAGAGCATTGGGAGCCCAAAGGCAGAACATCACACCAGTGATGCCTTCACGCTCGGTGAGGTGGGCACCCATCTTTTGCCAGATGTGGTGATGGTTGCCCTCAGCAAACAGGTGGCGATCCATTTCGCCCATCCATTCACCACGGAAGGCCCAGGGATCGTTCTGTTCGTGCACGATCCCGCCGCGTTCAACCCTGACCCTGTAGGTGCAGCCAGGATCTCTGTTGAGCTGTGCCTCGAACACCCAGGGGTGGTTCGGGGTGGTCATGGCGATCTCTTCGCCAGCCTGAAGAAGGGTGATCGTTTGGGCTTCCGGCATCCACATCCGCACGGTCCAACCCTGCTCTGAGGGTTGAGGACCAAGCACCGCAAACGGGTGGTCATGGCGACAATTCGCCAACCGTTCGCCGTCCTGCACCATCCAGTCGAGGACTGCGGCGACACCCATGGGAGATCTGAGAATTGGGCGCGATGTTAAGCCTGTTTTACGAAACAGATCCGTTGATGATCAGACGAAGTCTCGGGAAATGTCGACGTTGATGATCCGACCGCTTTCGTCAAAGATCACAAACAGGTTGGTTGTGGCCTTGCCGAAGGCAACTGCCACCAGCACGAGCTGCTGATCGCCGCCTTGATGGGCGATCACGGCGTCTTTGACCTTGCGGAACCCGCCTGACACCTGGCTGAGCTTGGTCCATTTGCGCTCCAGGTCGCCCGGGGCCAGCTCTTCCTGCAGCTGCAGGGACATCTTGGATCGCGCTGCAACCCAGCGTCCTGCCGCTAGGTCGCGGGTGAAGTCGAGGGCTGTTGTCTCGATCGGTTGGATCTGTTTGGTCCACTTCCAGGCGAGCAGCTTGCCGTCCTCATCCAGCACCATCAGCATCCCTTCATCACCGGATGCAGTGGTCACCACAGCGTCAACGGTTGTCGTGTTGTAGCCAGGGATCACGCTGACGACGCGGGTTGCATTAATGGCCACGCGTTGGTCCAGGCGTGCCTGGACGCTCTTCACATCAACACTGGCCTGAACCGGGGCGGCGAGAGCGTCATGCATGACGTCTCCTTGGCGGTTTTTGAGCGCCTCCAGCAGCAGTTCAGCCGCCGCTGTCGCTTGCGCAGGACTGAGTTCGGTTCTGGTGAGTTGCTCCGCTGCTGCGGGACTGATCAACCCCATGGGAGCTGACAGAGCGATGGCCAGCAGGGCAGCGGAGAGCTTCAAACCACAAACGATCAGTCGAGCTTCAGTCTGCCGGAATCAAAGGGGTTCAGCTGCAGGGTGGAGTCAGTAAGTTCCAGTGTCAGCGTCACCACACGATGCTCTGGGCTTGGTGCTCCGCAGGGCACGGCGTCGTGGCCAGGGTTGACGCCAATGGCGGGCCAAGCTGCTGCGGCAACGGAGATCCGCAGTCGATCGCCTTTGGCCAGGGTCGCGTGCAGCGGCTGGAGGGTCACGGTGCGTCTGGCCGGCTGCAACGCCTCCTCTCCTCGAACCCGCACGATTCCCGTGCTCAGTTGTTCAACGCTGTTGGCGTCCGCAGGCAGGCGCGACAGGCTGATACACAGATCAAATCCGGGCTGGTCCGCCTCGGCGTTCAGCAGCAGCAACGGTTGACCCGACAGAAGAAGCTCGTCAACCAGGGGTGCAGAGGTGAAAGTCGCGACGTCGCTGCGTTGATCGACGGCCATGCGGTCCGCGGGGCCAGGGGTTATCCCAAGGTGTCCACCGATGGCTGGGACCGGTCGCCAGGGGTCATGCACGATGACCACGCTTCCCTCTCCTTCCCCATCCGCCACGAGGGCACCCTCGCTCGGATCGATGCAGGCCAGTCCATGGCTCCTCAGACCCCATGACGCCGGCCCGCTGGTGCCGGGTGTGGGGATCGCGTCCCACTGATGCTGTGTGATGTTCCAGAGCTGGTGGTTGGGCTTCGGCTCCTGCAGGGGGCGCTTCTGCAGATGCTGTTGGAAAAACTGCAGCATCAGCTGTTGGGTTTCCGGCCACCACTCCAGGTGAGTGGCCGGCCCAATGTGAAGGGATGGCTGGCCGCCGGCGACCTGGCTGCGATGCCAGAGGTCCAAAAGACCCACCAAATGCGGATCCCACCATCCACCGATCAACAGCATCGGCCGTTGAAGCCAGCTCTCCGGGGGGCGATGAACCATCCACTGCTGATCGTTGTTGGGGTCGCTTTGTAACCAGCGCAAGGCCATGCCATCGGGGTCATGGCGTCGCAGCAGTGAAAGCCCGTCCCGCAGATAGTGGTTCTCCTCCAGGCTGCGGCGGATCTCCAGCCAAGCCGTTGCATCTCCGCGTCGCTGGGCCTGGAGGGCGGCGAGCTGGAGCCCCCAGCCAAGGCCCAGGTGCCACCAGTGGGCACCGCCCTCACAACTCCAGTGGCGTCGTTCGTCCAACCCGGTCATTGCTGGGGCGGTGCAATCCGGTGGTGGGGCTGACTCAGCGGCAGTGAGCTGGGTCAGTCCCTGATACGAAAACCCGTAGACCCCCAAGCGACCATTGCATTCCGGCAGCTGCCGCACCCAAGCGTGGGTAGCGCTGGTGTCGGCTGTTTCCTGACCAAACCCTCCGAAGCTGCCTTCCGACTCCCCTTGTCCCCGTACGTCTTGAACGACCACCAGGAATCCATGGGAGGCCCACCAGCTGGGGTGGGCGTAGGTGACGGTTGAGGCGATGCGGTTTCCGTAGGGCTGCCGCATCAGCAGGGCAGGCCAGGGACCTTCACGATTGGGATGCCAAAGCCGTGACTGCAGCACGACGCCATCGGACAGGGTGAGTGCCGCAGGGCGGCAGGCAATTCCGCTTGTCTCAGCGGACATCGTCGCAATGCATCCCCACCGTGTAGGTCATGAGAATTTCTGCATCCTGAAAACTCAGGTTCTCACTGGCAGCGACCTGGTTGATGTACGCCTTGGAGAACGGCGACCGGCCGTTGGCGTTCATCTGCCGGAACGTGCGGCACATTGCCTTCGCCTTTTCAGGATTGCGCTTGACGCTGTTGAGCAAATCCGAGTCAGCGGCAATCACGAGCAAAGGTGACCCGAGCAGGGCCAGTGCGACCAGAGCCGTGCGTAGGAGTTTCAAGCTCATACACGGTTCATACGCAGGATTGGATGCCAAGGCAGGGCTGCTGGGGTCAGTTCCCCAGTTGCCTGGCGCGTCGGATCCAATCGCCGGCCACCTGCAGATCCACCACGACAGGCCGTTTGGTTCCAAGGCTGCGCTCCAGCCGCCCGGTCTGGCGGACGAGACGTTCGGGGGTGCATGCCGCCAGAGCAGCGGGTGTGGCAATGCCCGCATGCATCAGCAGCGCGGCGTCCTGGGGAGGCAAATCCAAACTGCAGACCAAGTTGGCCATGCCCCTCAGCCGTTTCAGGTTTCGGGCCGAAGCCTGGCCACTGCGAGCGAGTTGGCTTAGCTGCACATCTGTTAAGTCACAGATGCTGGACCAGCGGTTGATGCCGGCCCGATCCAGTTCCTGTTTTTCCCTGCGAAACGACTGGGGGAGCTCCTTAATCGCGTCGTTGAAGTCCGGCATCAACGCAAGGTCTTGCTGACCTCGCCCAGGATGACGGGGCGTCCAAGCCCATCGCCCTCCGCCTGGATGCCCCGCAACCGCACCAGCACAGTGCTGCTGGACCGACCGGAGCCGCGCAGGTTGCCCTCCAATTGCTCCAGGGTGGCTTGAACTGTGGTTGGGGCCAGGTCGGCGGGAACCTGCGCCACTACGAGGTCGTTGCCGTTGTCGAACACGATCGGTGCACGTACCGCACCCTCCACCACTACTGGCGGTGTGTAGCTCACGCCGAACGCCCAGCAACTCACGGCCAGCAGCAGGGTGAAGCTGCTCACACCGACCAGCCGAAACCGAATGCCCCAATTGGTCAGGAAGGCAACGGCTGTCAGCGCTCCGAGCCCAAGTCCAGACCAACCAAGCCAAGGAGCGGCAGTAAGCAGCAGCTGATCGAAGGACATTGGGTCTGGTGGACTGAAAACAGTCTCCTTATATTGCGCGAGATTCCGGGGTGACCGCCGCGTCTGATGGGGAAAACGCGGCGCAGGACCTTGTTGGTTGCTGGAAGTTTCGTTCTGATCGGGGGTGGAGCCGCAGGCTTCATCGCCCTTGACCGTGCTGCGGAACGCGTCCTGAGCCGCGTGCGCCCTGGTTTGGAGCGCACGCTTTCGGGTCCTCTGGGCCACAAAGTGGACATTGGTCCCTACGAGGGACTTCGCCCCTTGGGCTTGGGGATCGCCATTGGGCCGAGTCGGATCTTGCCGTCGGCGGCGGATCGCTCAGAGCTGAGCCTGGCGGGGCTGGAGGTCAGCCTTGCTCCCCTGGCGAGTCTTCGGCGTCTGCAGCCGGTTCTGCAGATCACACTGCACAAGCTGCGCGGCCAGTTGCAGGCCAATGAGGCTGGTCGTTACTGGACCTTTGGTGAGCTGAGCGGCGACGGCGCCCTGCCGCGACTTGGAGTGCAGTACCGGTTGGCCGACCCCGCCAAGCTTCGTTTCGGTCCACAGCAGCAGACCCTTGAACTTCGCAGCCGGGGCGCGGTTCGGCTCGGGGAAGCCTTTTTCAGCACCGCATCGGAACTTCGCTGGGTCGGCGCTGAAGGGGCGCTGCGGCTGGACGGACAAGGCCATTGGGATCGCCCGAGCTTCAGGCTGCGAACTCGGATGGATCGACTCAACCTGAACCCGTTGGGAGCCGTCATCGCCCCCGCTCAGGATCTGGACGCCTCAGGGACGTTGGAGGGAGATGTTCAGATCGGCTGGGCCGATGGCTCTTTGAACTGCCGAGGTGGGCTCAGCCTCAATCGTCTCAAGCTTGCTTCGCTGAACAGCCATCGCCTCAGCGTCGCTTGCAAGGGCGATCGACTGACGCTGGAGCCCTCCACACTGCGTTTCGCAGCCTTTGAGGCTCGGGCCTCAGGCTCCGTTGCCTTGAACAAGAGTTTTGATCTCCGCGCTGACGTGCGCAGCACAGATCTCAGCCCCGCAAGCAAAGACCGTTTGAAGCTCAGGATCCAGGGCCCCTGGGAGGAGCCCCAGTGGAGTGCCGATGGACAGATCAAATTGCCTGAGGCCACGGGGCTCAACAAGGCCCTGACGCTGGAGGCTCAGGGGCGCATCCCCTGGTTGCAAGTGCAGCAACCGTCTGTTGCCGTGGACAGCCTCCGCCTCAGTGCCCCGGGACTGAACTTCGGGCTGGTCGGAACGATCGGATCCAAGCTGGATCTGCGCAGTTCAGAGTTGCAGATCGATCCCCGCTTCTGGTCTGCGGTGCCGACCTTGCAGGCTGGATTGGGCCAAGCCGCTCCGATCCTTGGAGCCGTCGACGTCAGTGGTGCGTTGGCCTCACCGGAGCTGAGCCTGAAGCTTGGCCAGGCGGCCAACCCTCTGCTGGACCAATGGTCGTTGCAGACCCGATGGTCCACGGAGGATTCCGCCCTCGTGCTGGATCGCTTCACCAGTCCGGTGTTGCGGGCCGAAGCGCGCCTGCCTTTGCAGCTGGCGCAGGGGCGGCTTCAAGTCGGTGAACTTCAGAGCGGCTTTGAACTCAAACCTCTCAACCTGAGCCGCTTCACCCCCTTGATTGGTACGCCGTTGGGGGGTCAGGTGGCGGCGCGGGGTCGCGTGAACGGTTTGCTGTCGGCACTGCAGCCCGATATCAGCCTGATGCTGGATCAACCCCGCGTCGGGGCATTGCAGGTTCCCGAGCGCTGGCAAGGCAGCCTCAACGGCGAACTCGGTCGCGGTGCTCGCCTGGCGATGGCGGCCCAGCATCCCGCTGTGCCTGGCACGCTCGTGGCTGAGCTCGATGCCGATGCTTGGCCCAAGACCGTGCGCTTGCGCCGGGGTGAGGGGCAGTTGCGCTTGGACGGACTGGCTCCGGCTGGGGATCAACGCCGCTACCGGTGGCGTGCAGCGGGCTTCAACATCGATGGTCTGCGTTTCATCCTTCCGCCGGTCACCCAGCCCAAAGCGGTGGCAGGTCAGCTCACGGGTGCCGGGAGTCTTGCCATGGCCCCCCTTGCGATCCGGGGGGCTGCCGCAATTGCTGACCCCTCGATGGCGGGGGTTGCCATGCAGAGCCTCGAGGTGGAGGGCTCCTTGAGCGATGGACGTTTTAAAGCCGATGCAGCGCTCACGCCCTTGCAGGGCAGCATCCGGCTGAAGGCCCGTGGCCATCTGGGTGGGCGGATGCACAGCTCAATCAAGGCCGAAGGCCTGGATGTGACCTGGCTGACGCTGCTGGCCCGTCAGTTGAGAGGGAGCGACCCCCATCCGGGTCTGGCCCCCGGGCGTGCTGAGGACCTCGGAACCCTGTTCATCAACACCTTCGGCGGCTCGCTTGATGGTCAGTTGCGAGCACTGGCGCAATCGCGCCGGGCTCTCGAGGCCTATGCCCTGACCAATCCCCGCAAGGGCCCAGATCTGGATCGCCTGGAAGGGCGGGTCAATCTGTCTGGAACGATCGAGGGGCCCAATTCAAAACGTCTGAAAGCCGATCTGATCGCCAAGGCGCATCTATGGATTGAGGGTGATGACCAGGCCAAAGCACTTCAGCTTGAACCGGTGGTTGCCACGCTTCGCGGCCCGCTGCTCGGAGGATCCGGTGACCTTTCCCTGCTGCAGGTTCCGATCTCGCTGCTGGCGTTGTTGGCTCCTGTACCGCCGCAGCTCCGCGGCAGCGTTGGCATCCGCGGCCGCTACGACCTCAGCGGAGCGGCGCCTCTGCTGGTTTCCGATCTGGTGTTCGATTCCGCCAGCCTGGCGGGCCAGCCCCTGCAGTTGGAGCAGCGATCACTCGTTGTTGATCGTGAGTTGATTCGACTGGATCTGTCCTTGAAGGGAGGCGAGAGCAAAGAAGCCGTCAATGTGTCTGGCACGGTTCCCTTTGATCCCGAAGCCGATCTGAATCTGAGGCTGGACAGCCATGGGGATGCCCTTGGCGTGTTGACGCTCCTCGCCGGGGATTCGTTCACCGTTAAGCAGGGGAGCACCAATCTGCGGCTGCTGCTGCGCGGGCCTTTGAACCAACCCCAAGCCAATGGCTTTGTGGTGGTTAGCAATGGAGATCTCAGCATCGGTGAACAGGAGCTGAGCCGGATCAATGCCTTGATCCTGTTCGATTTCGATCGCGTCTTGGTTCAACGACTGGAGGCCGAAGTGGGCCGCGGCGGATCGCTGCGCGGTTCAGGAACCCTTGGCTTGTTCACCCCCCAGAGCGGCGCTTCACCGCTCACCTTGCAACTCAGCAAGGGTCAGATTCTTCAGCCGATCGTGCAGTTCCAGGCCGATGGCGAACTGCAGGTTTCTGGTGCCTTGGTGCAACCCGTTCTCTCTGGAAATCTGGCCCTGTCGCGAGGAACGCTTCGGCCTCAGTCCGGATTCTTCGGACGGCTGCGGCAGCGCGGACTTCAAACCCTGGTTTCCACCGGTGTTGAGGGCCCCTCAAAGGAGGTACAGCCCGGTTCCGAATCGGTGATGCAACTCCTGGCGGAGAAGTGGGACTTCCAGGAACCTCTGGTCCTGATGGGCCCCAACCGATCCATCCAAGGTCCGGATCAGCTGCAACGGTTCATGCCGAGACTGCCGGCCATCCGCTTTAAAAATCTTCGACTGGCCCTGGGCCCTGATATCGAGGTGCTGATGCCCCCTTGGATCAGCTTCAAAGGGGGAGGCACCGTCACGTTGAACGGCCCCTTGGATCCCTCTCTGGAGGCGCGAGGCTTGATCCGGCTCAAGTCCGGCAGGATCTGGATCCCTCCCCTTGCTCCACTGCGTTTGGATCCGCAGGCGGCGAATGCAGCGGTGTTCACTCCCTCGCTGGGTCTGGTGCCCTACGTGGATATCGCCATGCAAGCCAGGGTCTCCGATACCGTCAGCGCGGGCACCAGCGATCAGATCACCAGTGCCAACCTATTTGCTTCCAATGGCACGGGCAGCGCTTATGCCGAGGGTGGTCAGCTCCGCTTGGTGAAGGTCATGGTCCAGGCCACGGGGCCGGCCAACCGTCTGGTTGACAAAGAAAATCTTGTTCTACGCAGCACACCGCCGATGAGCGAGCAGCAGCTGTTGGGTCTGATCGGTGGTAATTCCCTGGCCTCTTTGGGCGGAAACGGTGGTGCTGCTTTGGCCACGATGCTGAGTCAGTCGCTGCTCTCACCGGTGCTGGGCACCTTGACCGATGCCATGGGGCAGCGCCTCCAGGTGGCGATTTTCCCGACCTACGTCAACCCCGATGTGAAATCAGAGAAGGAGCGCACCTCCGGCCAGATTTCGCCAACACTCACAGTGGTAACGGAGTTCGGTGTGGCGTTGACCGACAAGTTCGACCTCTCTGTTCTGATGGCACCGAACACAACCGATGTCCCTCCGCAGGCCACGGTCTCCTATCGGCTGACGCCGACCACGTCTGTGTCTGCGGCCATGGATGCCAATGGCACCTGGCAGAGCCAGTTGCAGGTGTTCTTCCGGTTCTAAGGGATGCCTGACGCGCAGGTGATTGGGGTGGATCTCGGGGGCACGGCGATCAAGCTGGCTCGGATTCGTGCTGACGGCACGGTGCTAGCGGAGGCGCAAGTGCCCACGCCTCAGCCCGCAGTGCCTGGCGCCGTGACGATGGCCCTCTGTGAAGCCATTGAACAGATTGACCCGGAGCATGCGGCTGAGGCGGTCGGCATCGGACTCCCTGGTCCGATGGATGTGGCGGCCCGGGTGGCCCGGGTATGCATCAACCTGCCTGGCTGGGAGGACGTGCCGCTGGCGGATTGGCTGGAGTCCAGGCTCAATCGTCGGGTCACCCTTGCCAATGACGGCAACTGTGCGGTGGTCGGAGAGGCCTGGCTCGGTGCTGCCCGTGGTGTTGATGATGTGGTGCTGCTGACCCTCGGAACCGGTGTGGGGGGGGGAGTGCTTTTGAGAGGTGAGCTATTTACTGGCCACAACGGTGCTGCAGCGGAACCCGGTCTGATTGGGGTGCAGCCCGATGGTCCGGCCTGCAACAGCGGCAACCGTGGCTCACTGGAGCAGTTCGCCAGCATCACGGGGTTGCGGCGGTTGTGTGATCGCGATCCCCGCGAGCTCAGTGCAGAGGCTGATGCAGGTGATACGGCGGCTCTGGAGGTTTGGAGCCGTTACGGCGAGCGCCTCGGCTGTGGTGTTGCTTCGCTGGTGTACGTGTTCACACCGCAGTTGGTTCTGTTGGGTGGCGGACTGGCGGGTGCCGCCCGCCACTTTTTGCCATCGGTGCGTCGAGAGGTGGAGTCTCGGGTTCAGGCCGTCTCACGGGAGGGGTTGCGGATCGAGGCCGCCTGCCTCGGCAATGGTGCTGGATGCCTGGGGGCAGCGCGGCTCGCTCTGCAGCGGCTGAACGGGATGATGGCTCCAGATTGATTGCGTTGATGTCCAGCGTTCCAGAGCCCTCCGCCGCGCTGTTGCAGCGTGCCGCGGCTGTCCGCCGTGCTGCTGTTGATCTTGGGCAGACCGATGACGGCCAACGGGCCCTGGCGCTCCAGGCGATGGCGGACGCGCTGACCGACCGCGCATCAACCATCCTCGCGGCCAACCGTGAAGACCTCGAACGCTCTGCGGCCGATGGGCTGTCGCCGGCTCTGATGGCTCGGCTGAAGCTGGATGACACCAAGTTGGCCGCGGCGATTGATGGCGTTCGCAAGGTGGCCAGCCTCAGTGATCCGCTGGGCTGTCGTCAGTTGCACCGGGAGCTGGACCAGGGCTTGGTGCTGGAACGGGTCTCCGTGCCGCTTGGGGTGGTGGGTGTGATCTTTGAAGCCAGGCCTGATGCTGTGATGCAGATCGCCTCGCTGGCGATCCGTTCGGGCAACGGTGCTCTGTTGAAAGGGGGCAGTGAGGCCCGCTGCACCAATGAGGCTGTGATGGACGCCCTACAGGCAGGCCTGGCGGCCAGTCCGGTGTCTGCCGATGCCCTGGCGCTGCTTACAACACGACAGGAAAGCCTGGCGTTGTTGCGTCTCGATGGGCTCGTGGATCTGATCATCCCCAGGGGAAGCAACGAGCTGGTGCGCTTCATCCAGGACAACACCCGCATTCCTGTGCTGGGCCATGCCGATGGGGTGTGCCATCTCTACGTGGATGCTGCGGCCGACATCGATAAAGCCGTTCGGGTGGCGGTGGACAGCAAGAGCCAGTACCCCGCCGCCTGCAACGCCATCGAGACCTTGCTGGTGCACCGCTCCATTGCCCAGCCTTTCCTTACCGCTGCGCTGCCGGCATTCGCCGCTGCCGGGGTGCAGCTGCGGGGTGATGCCGCGAGCGTCGCCCTCGGCGTGGCAGAAGCTGCCACCGAGGAGGACTGGAGCACGGAGTATTTGGATCTGATCCTGGCGGTGAAGCTGGTGGACGATCTCGAGGCAGCCACCGATCACATCCGTTCCTATGGCTCACGTCACACCGAAGTGATCCTGACGGAGGATGCCCAGGCGGCTGATCGTTTTCTTGCGGCGGTGGATAGCGCCGGGGTTTATCACAACTGTTCCAGCCGCTTCGCCGATGGGTTCCGTTATGGATTCGGCGCTGAGGTGGGCATCAGCACCCAGACCCTGCCTCCCCGGGGACCCGTTGGCCTTGAGGGGCTGGTGACCTACCGCTATCGGTTGCGCGGCGAGGGGCACATCGCTGCCGACTATGCCAACGGCAGCCGCGTTTTCACCCATATCGATCGGCCGCTCTGATGGATTGCATCGGTCTGCGGGAGCTGCGGTTGTGGGCCCATGTCGGGGTGTTGGAACACGAACGCCGGGATGGCCAATGGTTCAACCTTGATTTCAGTGTTCAGCTTGATTTGAAGGCTGCTGCCGTGGCCGACGACCTGAGCCAGAGCCTCGACTACAGCGTGGCGATTCAGGCCCTGCAAGGGTTGTCCCAGCAGGTTCGTTGCCTAACGATCGAGCACTTCAGCGAGCAGATGTTGGATCGGCTGGAAACCCTCTACGGGCCCATGCCGATGTGGTTGCGGTTGACCAAATGTGCTGCACCGGTTCCGGGATTTAACGGTCGGGTGTTTGTGGAACGCTCGCGCCATGGCGGTAAATCAGCCCTGTGAACATCCCTTTGGTGTTGGTGCATGGTCTCTGGGACTCGCCCCGTCTCTTTCACCGATTGATTCAGGGGTTGGACCAGCCTGATCTACCGTTGCTGGCGCCACACCTGCCCCATGGTCTGGGTTGGGTTCCCCTGCGGCAGTTGGCCTCGCGGCTGGATGAGCACATTCAGCGGCGCTTCGGTGCAGAAACCAGGGTCGATCTTCTGGGTTTTTCGATGGGGGGCGTGATCGGCAGAATCTGGCTGCAGGAGCTGGGGGGGGCGCAGCGCACCCGGCGCTTCTTCAGCGTGGGAAGCCCGCAGCAGGGCACCTTGGCTGCTCAGATGATTCCCCGTCCGCTACTGGCCGGTGCGGCCGACATGAAAGTGGGCAGTCACCTGCTGCGGGACCTGAATCGCCAATCCGATGCCCTGGCTGGGGTCGACTGCTCCAGTTTCTTTTGCCGCTGGGATCTGATGGTCTGCCCCGGCTGGAGGGCTGTTCTGCCGCTGGGCCGGTGTGAGGAAATCCCCGTCTGGACCCATCAGCAGCTGATCAGCCACCCTGCCGCGATTCGACGGCTCAGCAGCAGCTTGCGCGCCTGAGCTCAGGCCGCGGCCACCAGGCCGGAATGGCGAATCAGTGCTTCGGTGCTGGCCGGACGGCCTCGGAAGGCTTCAAACACTTCTGCTGGGGAGCGACTGCCACCGAGGCTGAGCACGGTGTCGCGGAAGCGGGCTCCCGTTTCGCGAACCTGATCCTCCTGATCCAGACCCACCTCCTCAAAAGCGGAGAAGGCATCGGCACTGAGCACCTCAGCCCATTTGTAGGAGTAGTACCCAGCGGAGTAGCCCCCCGCGAAGATGTGGCCGAAGGCGCAGAGGAACTGATCCTCTGGGATGGGAGCCATCACCGTGGTGGTGGTGGCAATCTCACGGCGCAGTTCGTCTGGGGTAACGCCAAGTTCCGGGGTCCACTGGCTGTGGAGGCGAAGATCACTCAGAGCAAAGTGAACCTGCCGCAGGGTGGCCAGGCCTGCGTTGAAGGTGCGGCTGTTGCGCAGCTTGTTGAATTCCTCCTCGGGCAGGGGTTCACCGGTCTGCCAGTGGCGCGCCATGCCCATCAAGGTGGCGTGATCAAGGCACCAGTTCTCCATGAACTGGCTGGGGAGTTCCACGGCATCCCATTCCACGTTGCTGATGCCGGCTGCTTCCGGTTCCTCAACGGTGGTGAGCATGTGTTGGAGCCCATGGCCGAATTCATGGAAGAGGGTCTCCACTTCCTCGAAGCTCATCAGGCTGGGCGTTTCACCCACAGGTGGGGTCTGGTTGCAGACCAGGTAAGCCACCGGCAGCACGACAGATCCATCGGGTTTCTTGCTGAGGCCTAAGCATTCATCCATCCAAGCTCCACCGCGCTTGCTGGCGGGGCGGCTGAAGGGGTCGAGGTAAAAGCCGGCGATCGGTGTGCCATCGGAGCGCTTCACCCGGAAGAAGCGCACATCGTCGTTCCAGGTTGGTGCCTCGCCGTCGGCGGCGACGATCTCGACCTCGAACAGCCGTGAACACAGGCTGAACAGGCCTTCGAGCACCTGCGGCAGCGGGAACCAGGGGCGCAGCGCTTCTTGGTCCAGGTCATACCGGGATTGACGCAACTTCTCCGACCAGTAAGCGATATCCCAGGGAGCTAGCTCATCAGCTTCAGGGGCCTTGTGCTCCCTGGCGATGGCTTGGAGATCCCGCAACTCTTGCTCAGCTGCTGGGTATGCCGCAGCACGAAGTTCGTCCAGCAGTGCTTCCACGGCTGGAACATCGTCAGCCATCTTGGCGCTGAGGCTGAGGTCAGCCCAATGGGCATAGCCCAGGCGGGAAGCTTGTTCGCGCCTCAGGGTCAGGATCTCCTCGATCAGTGCCCGGTTATCGAGTTCTCCTTCACTGGCCCGCCCCACATGGGCGCGATAGGCCTTTTCTCTCAGGGATCGGTTGTTGGCATGGGTGAGGAAGGGCAGATAGCGGGGCATGTCCAGTCCCAGCAGCCAGGGGCCTGACTCCGCAGACGCATCAGCGTCCCCTGCTTCGCGCGCTGCTGCGGCCAACGCCTCCAAAGCCCGCTGCGGCAGGCCTTCCACGTCGCTGGTTTGGCTGAGCTTCAGGGTCCACTGCTGCGTGGCATCGAGCACGTGGTTGCCGAACTGGGTCGAGAGAGCGGCCAGGCGTTCACTGGTGCTGTTGAAGGCTTCCTTCTCGTCGCCACTGAGGCCAACACCGCGCTGCTGCATCGAGAGCAGCTCTGATTTCAGAATCCGCTCTTGGGTTGGATTGAGTGGTTCGGCGGGATCGCTTTGAAGGGCCATCAAGGCCCGATGAAGAATCTGGCTTTGGCCAAGGCGGTTGCTCAGGCGCACAACATCGGGTTGCTGGGCGGCATGGGCATCGCGCAGTTCAGCGGAATTGCAAACGCCATTGAGGTGTGACACCACACCCCAGCTCCAACGCAGCCGTTCGCCGATGGCCTGCAGCGGTTGCATCACCCCATCCCAGGACAGCTTCGATGGTCCTGCAAGGGCTTTATCCAGAGCCTGCTCCAGCGCGCTGAAGTCCTGATCCAGCTGTGCGAGCAGAACCGGGATGTCTGTACTGACGAGCTCTGGGGAAATGGCACGGAACTCGGGAAGCCCTTGGCCGCGCAGAAGGGGGGAAACAGTCGACATCTCAGCTGGCAATGAACTGCAGGGCAAGAGCGTTGGTGGAGGCCTCGTAAAGGTCCATGGCAATGCGGGGCCAGATGCCGATCACAAGGGTTGGCACCAGAAGGCTGAGGCCAATCACCAGTTCCCTGGGCCGCATGTCAGCAACGCTGGCCAGGGCAGGAATCCTGGGGCCGAAGAACACCCGGCGGCACATGGAGAGGAGATAGATCGGTGTGAGCACCAGACCGATGGCGGCCATCAGCACGGTGATCGAGCGGAACACCGAGGTGAAGGCTTCCTGGCTGGTGATGCCAAGGAACACGGTGATTTCACTGATGAAGCCACTCATGCCAGGCAGCGCCAGTGACGCCAGGGAGCTGGCCAGGAAGAAGGCAAAGGTGATCGGCAGGGCCTTGGCCAGTCCGCCCATGTTGGGGATCGAGAGGGTCTTGGTTCGCTCGTAGAACACACCCGTTACGAAGAACATTGCTGCAGCGATCAGACCATGGCTCACCATCTGGAGCATGGCTCCGCTGATTCCCAGGGCATCAACGGCACCGATACCGACCAGGACAAAGCCCATGTGGCTGACGGAACTGCAGGCGATCCTGCGTTTGACGTTGTCTTGGGCGAAGGCGTTGAGGGCGCCATAAACGATGTTCACGATCCCAAGGATCACCAGTGCCGGCGCCAAGGTGGCGTGCGCTTCCGGCAACATCTGCACGTTGAAGCGCAGCAGTGCGTAGCCGCCCATTTTCAGGAGTACCCCGGCCAGCAGCATCGATACCGGCGCGTTCGCCTCGCCGTGGGCATCGGGCAGCCAGGTGTGGAGCGGGAACATCGGCAGTTTCACGCCGAAGCCAATCAGGAAGCCCACGTAACACAACAAGCCAAAGCTGCCGCCGGGGGAGCGAGATGCAAGTTCGGTGAGGTTGAAGGTGAAGGTGTCACCAGAAAGAGCCAGCGCCAGGCCGCTGATCAGGATCAGCAAAGAGGCCAGGGCTGTGTAGAGGATGAATTTGGTCGCGGCGTACTGGCGGTTTTGTCCGCCCCAGATGGCGATCAGTAGGTAGACGGGAACAAGTTCCAGCTCCCATGCCAGGAAGAACAGCAGGAAATCCTGCGAGAGAAAGACCAGGCCCTGGGCCGAGGCCTGAACCAGCATCAGGGCGAAGTACAGCCGTGATTTGCGCTGCACCGACCAACTGGCAGCCACAGACAGAAAAGTGACCAGCCCGCTGAGCACCACAAGAGGTGCTGAAAGACCATCAACACCAAGGGACCATTCGAGGCCGAGTGCTGGGAGCCAGCTCACCCGCTCCACCAGCTGGAGCCCTTCAGTGCTGGGGTCGAAGCGGGTGGCCAACACCCCCATCATCAACAGGAGATCGACCAGCAGGACGACCAGGGTGATGATTTTCGGGGCGGGTGATGGATTTTCTTCGCTGCTCGGAACCAGTGGCAACACCAACGCTGCTGCCGCCGGCAACAGCACAATCAATGACAACCAGGGGAAGGGACTGCCCGAGACAGCAAGCTCTGCTAACCCAGCATCCATTCCATGTCCGCAATCTTTAACAAAGCTAACAGGGCTGAATGCCCTGTTTAGGTGGATCTACTCATCCTCGGCCGGTTGCCAGTGGCTGCCTGACGTCTGCAAATTCAGCACCGGTGCGCGGCTGGCGACTCCTGCCGCTTCCCAGGCTTTGACCATGGCGCGACTGACGGCTGGGCCCTTGTCTTCCTCACAAAGAGCCAGGACGCTTGGTCCGGCTCCGCTGATGGCGCAGCCCCAGGCTCCCGCGTCCATGGCCGCCTGTTTGACCTCGTCACCGCCTTTGATCAGCCGCCAGCGGTAAGGCTCGTGCAAACGATCGTGCATGCCGTCGGAGATCAGATCACCATTTCCGGTGCGCAGCCCCTGCAGCAGAAGCGTCAAGGCACCCAGGTTGACCACAGCATCGCCAACGGGAATGGCCTTGGGCATGGCCCGGCGGGCTTCGCTGGTGCTCAGGCGAATCGATGGAATCGCCACGACGGCCTTCACGCTTGGCGCCCATTCGCAACGCACCACGCGCCAGCGCTGAGAGGCGGCCTTTGCGGTCATGCAGAGGCCCCCCAGAAGGGAGGGAACAACATTGTCGGGGTGCCCTTCGATGTCGATGGCCAGCTCGAGCAGCTTCTCCTTGGAGAGGGGCTCACCGACGAGGGCATTGGCTCCCATTAATCCCGCCACGATGGCCGTGGCACTGCTGCCCAGCCCCCGTGCCGGCGGCACGGCAAGACGCACCCGTGCCTCAAGGGCAACGGGTTCCAGGCCAGCCGCTTTCCACACCCGTTGGGCCGCGCGGTAGACGAGGTTTTCTGGACCACCGCGGAGGTGGCTCCCCTCTGATCCCTCAATAATCAGCTCAAACCGTTCACCGCCCCCTTCGATCCGCCGCATCGCGAATCGGTTGTTCAGGTCGAGGGCTGCACCCAGGCAGTCAAATCCGGGGCCGAGATTGGCGGTGGTTGCCGGGACGTCCACGACCACTTTCTGACCGATGCGCGGCTGCGCCATCGCTGATCCTCTTCTCAGGCCAGTGTCCCACCTGACTCTGCCAGCATCCTGGCGCGACAGGCTGCACTGAACAGTCCGGCATCGGGATCAATCACCGCTGTGACCTGCATCCCTTCGATCAGTTCGCGGAAGCGTCCCTTATCGCGCATCGCGTTGAGAAAGCTGGCGGATTGCAGTCCCTTCAATTGTTTTGATGCTGTGCCACCACCAACCCAGAGGCCTCCTGTGCAGAGTTCTTGAAGGGCTAGATCGCCTGCCGCTGCGCCATAGGCCTCCAGCCAAAGCTGTAAAGCGCGTTGCATTAATGGATCACCCCCTTCAGCCGCGACGCTCACCTGAGCAGGAAGATCGTTGGAACTGTTGCGCCGCCACGCCTCAGCCACGCTGCGTAGGGGGTGCATGGCGGCATCGGGTTTCTGAAGCAGCCAGTGGGCCACATGCCCAAGGCCGGTTCCACTCACGATGCGTTCAATCGACAGCCGGCTGACGCTGAGGTCTTGTTTGAGCCAGCAGGCCAGCTCCCATTCCGCTTCATTGCGCGGGGCAAATTCGCGGTGCCCTCCTTCGCTCGCCAGGGCCACCAGTCCCTGCTCGCTCTGCAGTCCTCGTGCCATACCGAGACCGGTGCCGGCACCAAGAATTGCCAGAGGGCCCGCGTCTTGGTGGCCGTTCTGAAGGATTACCTGCTGGTTGCCGTCGAAATGGGGCAGCCCGTAAATCAGAACGCCGAAATCATTCACCAGCTCGAGGCGTTCAGTACCTGCTGCCCTCGCCAGGTCGGCCTCCCGTAACCGCCAGGGAAGATTCGTGATCCGGGCCTCCTTATGACGCACCGGGCCGGCAACGGCGATGCAGGCATGCGCTGGAGCCGGGAGATCAGCTGGGCGATTGTTGAGGAAGGCCTCGAGCATCGGCTCAAGGGATGGCCATTCTCCCGAGCGGAAGCGTTCTTGATGAAGCAGGCGCATCTGACCCGACTCACTCCCATAGAGAGCGAGCAGGGTCTTGGTGCCTCCCATGTCCCCCGCCAGGAGTGTGGTGGTGGCCATCCATGGCCTCAGCATCTCCTAACAGCGTGGTTCGCTCAGGAGAAGAAGTCCAGAGGAAGCGGTCCCCAGGTGGTGCTTGGCGTGGTGTCGTCGTCGCCGTGGCCACTGATCAGAATTCCCTCGCCGAGGCCGTGCTCGATCCGAATGCGGATCGTGCCTCCCTTCTGATTGGCTTTCAGAAAAACAGGGCCCGGCTCCTCGGGGCTGTCGACGAGCTGGAGGGGCTCCCACTGTTGGCTTTGCTCGAGGCTGCGCAGCGCTGTGAGGGCCTGCTCCATGGACGGGGCCATGACGCCGATGGTGAACCAGCTGACGTTGGCCATCGCCTGATCGAGTTCTCCGCGCAGTTCGTTTCTGTTCTGGGGAAGCAGGTCCGGTGCTCCGCGCAGATGCGCGAGATCGGCAAGCTTCTGCACGGGGGAGTCCGTCATCGGTTCAGCTCCAGGCCTGCGGCGCGCTGGCTGTTAGCCATTTGAGCAGCACTGAGCAGGTCGGCCACCGATGTGACCCCGATGTCACCGTCTCGTCGGCTGCGCAGGCTTACGGCGTTCTGCTCAGCTTCCTTGGCACCGATGACCGCCAACACGGGGATCTTCATCTGTTCGCCGGTGCGGATCAACTTGCCCAGACGGTCGCCGCTGCGGTCGATGGTGGCGCGCACACCAGCTTGGGTGAGCTGGTTCAGCAACTGTTCCGCGTAGGGCTGCACCTCGTCGGTGACGGGCAACAGGCGCACCTGTTCCGGAGCCAGCCAGAAGGGGTAATCGCCGGCGTAGTTCTCGGTCATGATCCCGAAGAATCGCTCCAGCGAACCGAAGATGGCGCGGTGGATCATGATCGGCCGCTGCTTGCTGCCGTCGGCGGCGATGTAGTCGAGCTCAAACCGTTCCGGCAGGTTGAAGTCCAACTGGATGGTGGAGCACTGCCACATCCGGCCAATGGCATCTTCGATCTTGAGATCAATTTTCGGGCCGTAGAAGGCGCCGCCGCCCTCATCGATTTTGTAGGCCCAACCCTTGCGCTCCAGGGCTTCAATCAGTCCCTTGGTGGCCAGGTCCCAGACGGCGTCATCGCCGATGGACTTCTCAGGGCGGGTGGAGAGGTTTATCTCGTAGTTGCTGAAATCGAAGGCGGAGAGGATCCGCTCGGTGAGATCGAGGATTTTCAGGATCTCGTCGCTGATCTGCTCGGGCAGGCAGAACACGTGGGCATCGTCCTGGGTGAAGCCCCGGACCCGCATCAGACCGTGCATCACACCGGGGCGCTCGTAGCGATACACCGTTCCAAGCTCCGCCCAGCGGATTGGCAGTTCCCGGTAGCTGCGCAGTTTGCTGGCGTAGGTGAGCACATGGAACGGGCAGTTCATCGGCTTGAGCTGGTACTCCCGCTCGTCCACCTCCATCGGGCCGAACATGCTCTCGGCGTAGAAGTCGAGGTGGCCTGAGGTCTTCCAGAGGCTGATGTCCGCCACGTGGGGGGTGTAGAGGAGCTCGTATCCGCCCTCGAAGTGGGCCTGCCGCCAGAACTCTTCGATCAGAAGACGCATGCGGGCACCGCGGGGGTGCCAGAACACCAGGCCAGCCCCGGCCTCGTCCTCGATGGAGAACAGGTCGAGATCTTTGCCGATCCGGCGATGGTCGCGGCGGAGAGCTTCTTCCTTGCGATGTTTGTGCTCCGCCAGCTGTTCTGAGGTTTCCCAGGCCGTGCCGTAGATGCGTTGCAGCTGCGCTTTGGTCTCATCACCACGCCAGTAGGCGCCTGCCACGCTTTCCAGCTCGAAGGCCTTGGCGTTGAGTTGGCCGGTGTGATCCACGTGGGGGCCAGCACAGAGGTCCCACCAGTCCTCGCCAAGGGTGTAGAGGGTGATCGGCTCCTGCAGTCCTTCAAGGATCTCGAGTTTGTAGGGCTCGTTCTGGGCCTTGATTTTTGCTTCGGCCTCGCTGCGGCTCACCTCGACCCGCTCCAGGGGCAGCTTCTTGTTGATGATCTTGATCATCCCTTTCTTGATGGCCTTCAGGTCGGCCTCGGTGAAGGGATCGGGATTGTCGAAGTCGTAATAGAAACCGGCTTCGGTCCAGGGGCCGATGGTGACGCGTGCCTTGGGGAACAACTGCTGCACAGCCATGGCCATCACATGGCTCATCGAGTGGCGAATCTTGAGCAGTTGATCGCTTTCGCTGGTCTTGGGCAGAACCACTGGTGCTGAAGGGGCTGGGGTGGTTGCTGCAGCGCTGCTCACCGGTTCAGGTTCGGGGCCCGCCATCCTATGGGCGAGACCCGAGGGCAACACGTGGGTGAGTCAATTAATCGCGATGCTGGCGCACTGTTGGATGAGTTGCTGGCATCCCTTCTCGATGACTTCGAGCACTGGTTTCAGCGCGGGGAGGAGCTTCTGCAGGCCTGTCCGGAGGAGGTGATGCCATCAGAGGAGCGTCAGCGCATGGAGGAGCGGCTGCAGGACGGCAAGAAGGCAATTGCTGCAACGCGCTCTCTTGTGGCTGCATCAACGCAGCCCATGGCGGTCTCGATGGAGGTGATGAACCCGTGGCATGGCTTGGTCACGGAGGTGTGGGCCTTGGCCGCGAAGTTGGGTTCGACCCGTTCGTCTCAGGCCCCCAGCTGATTGCGCAGCTGGCGCAGGTTGCTGCTGTAAAAGCTCGCCAGTTCCTGATGGCTCTTCACCGGTTGCCCGTAGGCGGAGCGGCCAGTCCAGGTGGGGAAGGATGCCCATTCGGGAGCCAACTTCGCCATGGCGTTCTTGGTCAGACCTTGCCGGTCAATTTCTTTGAGAGCACCCCGACGCTCAACAAGGTGCAGAGCGGCTTGGTCCTGGTGCCTTGGCTCGAAGCTGGTCAGCTTCAGCTCCTTGGCCACTCCTTTCCAGGTCTTCGGCAGGAATTGATAGGCCCCAGCTGCAGCGCTGGTGTAGCGCTTCACGATCACCCGCTCGGGATGACGCGAGAGGTCCTGAAACTGCCCTCCGCCATACGTGATTTGGTAACCCTTATCTTCACCGTCCTTCCAGGTCCCCTCGGCGAAGCGAATGGTGTTGAGCAGGGCGCGGCGCTCAGGCGTCAGCTCATAACGCCCACCTTCGTTGCCGGTGGCCAGATGGGCGCGGCTGCTGGTTTCGCCATGCGCGGCATGGTCTGAAGGCGTGTCTGTTTTCTGGGGTAGCTGTGTGGCTCCTGCGGACAGCACCAATCCTGCGGTCAGGGCAGCACCGACGACAGGTCGGTTCCAAGGCGTGACTGGGCTGAACGCAGAAAAAAGACGACGCACAAAGAGCAATCAGGTGGACGGTCACAGTGCTGGCCCACGAGGCCTGCGCGCGAGATCGGTGCTTGAGGGGTTGACGCGCAGTCTGCGCTGTGTATATGCAACTGAGAGAAGGATGAGAGTCTTGCGAGACTCGCTGCTGCGACTGAGGTTGTCTCCGTCAAGCCTTAGGGGGTGTCGCTCAAAACGAAATCGGCCGTATTGATAAGAGCAGTTAATGCTTTTCTTTGGCGGCGATCAGGCTGGTCGGGCGAAGCCCAAGGCGTCCCGAACCCGTTCGAGCGTGGCGTTGGCCACGGTTTCGGCTTTCTCGCGGCCTGTGCTGAGCACCTGATCGAGCTCCGTGGGGTCATCCATCAGCTCGCGGTAGCGGGCTTGGATAGGTTCCAGCGCGTTCACGGTGGCTTCCGCCAGCAGCGGCTTGAACTGTCCCCAACCCATCTCGGCGCACTCGTTGGCGGCCTGCTCACGCCCCTTACCGCTCAGGATCGCGTAAAGCCCTAAGAGGTTGTCGGTTTCTGGCCGATCGGGGTTGCCGAATTCGAGACCACGCTCTGGATCGGTTTTGGCGCGTTTGATCTTTTTGGTGATCAGCTCAGGAGGGTCCAGAAGGGTGATGCGACTCCCTTCGTTGGGGTCGCTCTTGCTCATCTTGCTGCGGCCATCCGTCAGGCTCATGACCCGTGCCCCTTCCTTGAGGATCATCGGTTTGGGCACTTTGAGCACCGGGGTGTCCTTGCCACCGAAGCGGGCATTAATGCGCTGTTGCGCGATGTCACGCGCCAGCTCCAGGTGCTGCTTCTGATCTTCGCCGACGGGCACTAGGTCAGCGTCGTAGAGAAGGATGTCGGCGGCCATCAGTACCGGATAGTCCAGCAGGCCCAGGGAGACGTTGTCCCCCTGCTTCACCGCTTTCTCCTTGAACTGAATCATCCGCTCAAGCCAGTTGAGTGGCGTGACGCAATTCAGCAACCAGCACAGTTCACTGTGGGCTGCCACCTGGCTCTGCACAAACACTGCGCAGCGCTTGGGGTCCATGCCACAGGCCAGGTAGAGCGCTGCTGTGGAACGGGTGTTCTCAGCCAGGCGGCTGGGGTCATGGGGAACGGTGATGGCGTGGAGATCCACAACACAAACAAAGGTGTCGTGGGTCTCCTGCAGGTCAACCCAATTGCGGATGGCACCCAGCCAATTGCCGAGGTGCAGTGCTCCGGTCGGTTGCACCCCGGAAAGAACCCTTGGCCGGCTCATCAATCAGACCTCGGTTGCTTCGGTTTTGGTGTCGTCGCTGGGGGCTACTTCTGACTCCACCACCGGCTCCACCACCGGTTCCACCTCTGGCTCGTCAACCGGTTCAGCCTGGACTTCCGGCTGGGGTTTGGAAGGTCGGGCGAAGGGGTTCGGGCGGGATCCGCGGCTGCCGCGCTCGTCGTCAAAACGGCGCCCGCGACCTCCACCATCGCGACCTCCACCATCGCGGCTACCACCATCACGCCGGCCACCCCGGGCAGGCTGATTGCGTTGCTGCTCGATCAGGGCGTCGAGTTGGCCTTCTTCCAGCATTTGGCCGAGGCTGCGGACTGCGAAACCCAGAACGGCAACGGTTGAGCGGAGATTGAAGGCCTCCTGCAGTGCCCTTGCCGAGCGCATTTCGTTGTCACTCAGGCGAATCCGGAAGCCTCCGCCTTCACGGCCGCCTTCACGGCCGCCGCCACGGTTGCCACGACTGCGCTGACCGTCTCGGCCGCCGTCTCCCTGTCCCGCCTGTTGTTGGGGATCGCTGTAGGAATCACTCATGGCCCATGGCCTGGAATCAGGCGCAAGTGTGACGCATCACCGGGGTGTTTTCGGTGATCCAGAGCAGCTGGTGGCATTCAACGCTGTTCTTCCGAGCCAGCACGAGCATCGGAACCGCTGTGATTCCCCGATCAATCCGTTCGCGATAGCTGCTCACCAGTTGTCGGTACCGCTCGGCTGTCCAACCGTGGATGGCAGTGTCACGACTGTTCCAGTAGTCCCGCAGCGCTCTCTGGCAGTCCTCGATGCCGAAGTCATGCCAGCAGTTTTGTTGGGCCATCAGTGGATCCATTCCCTGCTGCAGCAACCGCCGGTACTGCATCAGTTCTGGCGCCTCATCGCGTCCATCCGGAGGGAGCAAGCGGTGCAGCTCGGTCAGGGGAGTGCGAGATAGCCGCAGCCAGCATCGTTCCCGCAGCAACACCGGAAGTTGCCAAGACCAGCCTTCGGCACGGCGAACTTCATCGAGCACCTCAATCAGCCCCCGCTGCTGACGCACGGTCAGTCCAGCGAGCTCATGTGTTGCGGTGTCGACATCAGCCATGGGCGCCGGTGTAGGTGATCCCGTCCTCCACGTAGTCCTTGGGTTCCAGATGGATGGTGCACCGCACCGGCCCGAAGCTTTCGTCCAAGCGCTCTTCCACCTCCTCGGTGATCCTGTGCGCCTTGGTGAGGTCGTCTGCGTCGACAACCATATGCATTTCGATGAACACCTGCTGGCCCAGAACGCCCCGGCTGGCGATGTCGTGGCAGTTCATCACTCCGGCGGTGGCCATAGCTTCGGCATAGATGGCTTCAGGGGCAACCGCCATGTGGTCCACCAACCAGGGCAGGGTGCCGCGCAGCACCTGCCAGCACACACGGATCAGCAGGAGCGCCATCGGGATGGCCAGCGCGACGTCGAGCCAGCTCACCTGCAGCCAGACCGCCCCCGCCATGCCCACCAGCACCACCACGGTGGTCCAAACGTCGCTCGCCGCATGCTGGGCATCTGCTTTGAGCAGGTTGCTGTTCAGTCGCCGACCTTCTCGAAGCTCATATCCCGCCAGCAGGAGATTGAATCCCAGCACGAGCGTTAGCAGCACGAGCTCCTGGCTTGTCACACGGATGGGTGGCAGGCCCTCGAGGAGCCTCTCCCCTGAACGCAGCAGGATTTCGATTGCTGTGAAGAGGATGAACCCAGCGATACCGAGGGCTCCGACAGCCTCGTATTTACGGTGGCCATAGGGGTGATCCCGGTCGGGCCGTGGATCGGAAAGTTTGTTGGTGACCAGTCCCGTGAGGCTGGACAGCGCATCGGTGGCGCTGTGCATGCCGTCAGCGATCACCGCCAGGGAGCCACTCATGGCCCCCACCAGAAGCTTCAGCAGCGACATGGTGATGTTCAGGGCCAGGGCCACTATGAGAACCCTGCGCACCCCCCGGCGGTTGTCGACCATCGCTATGGGATGACTGTGTGTCACGGCTGACTCCGGCCTGTTCCCAACTTATGGAGAAGTCGTCCTTCTGGCCTGAAGTTCTGGTTTCAGGTGGTGGGTTGAGCTAAGAAGGGCCACTGCTACAGCAGCCTTACTGTTGAAACTCCCGGCTTCATTGCCAGACCTGGTGATGCCACCGTCGTCGCTGCTGCGGCCGCTGGCTCTGGCTGGGGCTGGTCTGCTTGCTGGACAGTGGCTGGTCAGTGATGTGATGCACATTCCCGGCGGGGGGCTGGGGCTGCTGGCCGCCGGTGGCGTTGTGATCTGGCTTGGGCGCAAGCCAAGCCAACCGCGTTTCACACCACCGGTATCGCTGAATGGATGGATGGCTCGATGCCAGGAAGTGTTGGATCAGTTCGCGGGTTTTGAGCAGCAACCCTCCGCGGATCTGGCCCGTCGCGCTGAACTCAAGTCAGTGCTGGACCGCAGCGGTCCTGTGCGCATGGCAATGGTCGCCTTGGGAGCTTCTCAGGGACCGAATGAAGCAGACCTCAGCAGCTCTCTGGCTGGCCCGGTGCCATTGACGCTGTCGCTCTGCCATCCCCTGACCACCGATGACGGCAGCCGTTGCTGGCCCCGCGGCCTGCTGGATCAAGATCTGATCCTGTTTAGCCTGAAGGCGCCACTGCTGGCCTCAGATCTGCTCTGGCTTCAGCAGGTGCCGGACGATCAGCCGGCTTGGCTGCTCGTGGCGACCGAAGTGCAGGACGCGTCGACCGATGCCATCGATTCAATTCGGGATGACCTTCCCGAGCGCTGGCGCGAGCGGATCCTGGTTCAGGAGCCTTCGATGAACCTGAGGGCTGCCCTGGCACCGCTGCGCAGTTCGCTGAAACAGGCTGCGATCGAGACGCGGCCGCGGCTGCTGGCGGAACTGCATCGCCGTTGGCAGCGTGACCTCGAATCGCTTCGACGTGAGCGCTTTCTGCAGATCCAGCAACGCACCCAGTGGGTGGTGGCTGGGTCTGTGATGGCATCCCCCATCGCCAGCCTTGATCTTCTTGCCGTCACTGTGGCCAACGGTTTGATGATCAAGGAGATGGGTGAGATCTGGGGGGCGTCGCTGCAGCCCGATGTGCTCAGGGAAGCGGCGGCACAGCTGGCTCGCGTGGCGCTCGCCCAGGGCGTGGTGGAGTGGACCGGTCAGACCTTGCTTGGACTGGCCAAGCTGGACGGGGGGAGTTGGCTGATCGCTGGTTCGATGCAGGCCCTCAGTGCGGCTTACCTCACCCGTGTGGTGGGCCGATCCATGGCGGATTGGCTGGCGATCAATGCCGGTGTTGATGAGCTCGATCTTGTGGCGTTGAAGCAGCAAGCGCCGTTGTTGGTGGCTCGGGCTGCTGAGGAGGAACGGATGAACTGGAACGGCTTCGTTCAGCAATCCCGTGACTGGCTGCTTCATGCAACTTCATGAATGCTTCGTAAAGCGCTTAATGAAGTTTTTTTGAGAGCTGATTCCGATTATTGAGTTGCCATGTAACGGAAGGTTCTCTCCATAAACTTGTTTCACCTGTCCCATTTTTTTGGGAGAGGTTTATCCGTCTTCTTTTCTTCCATGTCCACCGCAATTCGCAGCGGACGCCAGAGCAATTGGGGAGCCTTTTGTCAGTGGGTGACCGACACCAACAACCGCATCTATGTGGGTTGGTTCGGCGTGCTGATGATTCCCTGCCTCCTGGCGGCCACCATCTGCTTCACCATTGCTTTTATCGCCGCTCCCCCGGTTGATATCGATGGCATCCGCGAGCCTGTCGCTGGCTCCCTGATCTACGGCAACAACATCATCTCCGGTGCTGTTATTCCGTCTTCCAACGCCATCGGCCTGCACTTCTATCCCATCTGGGAAGCTGCTTCCCTTGATGAGTGGCTGTACAACGGCGGTCCTTATCAGTTGGTCTGCTTCCACTTCCTCATCGGCATTTCCGCCTACATGGGTCGCCAGTGGGAGCTCTCCTACCGCCTGGGCATGCGCCCCTGGATCTGCGTTGCCTACAGCGCTCCGCTGTCTGCAGCGATGGCTGTTTTCTTGGTTTACCCCTTCGGTCAGGGCTCCTTCTCTGATGGCATGCCCCTGGGCATCTCTGGCACCTTCAACTTCATGTTGGTGTTCCAGGCCGAGCACAACATCCTGATGCACCCCTTCCACATGCTGGGCGTCGCAGGTGTTTTCGGCGGCAGCTTGTTCTCCGCCATGCACGGCTCCCTGGTGACCTCCTCCCTGGTGCGTGAAACCACCGAGAGCGAGTCCCAGAACTACGGCTACAAGTTTGGCCAAGAGGAAGAGACCTACAACATCGTGGCTGCCCACGGTTACTTCGGTCGCCTGATCTTCCAATACGCCTCCTTCAACAACAGCCGTAGCCTTCACTTCTTCCTGGGCGCCTGGCCTGTTGTCGGCATTTGGTTCACGTCCATGGGCATCAGCACCATGGCCTTCAACCTGAACGGCTTCAACTTCAACCAGTCCATCCTGGATAGTCAGGGCCGCGTCCTGAACACCTGGGCTGATGTGCTGAACCGCGCCAACCTCGGCATGGAAGTGCAGCACGAGCGCAACGCTCACAACTTCCCCCTCGACCTGGCTGCTGTTGAGTCCACTCCTGTGGCTCTGCAGGCTCCTGCCATCGGTTGATCTGGAATCAACCTGTTCCTTCTGGAACAGCCAAAACGATTCAGATCAACTGAATCGGAAAGCCCCCTCCGAGGAGGGGGCTTTTTTTGTTGGTGTGTTGGCTGTGAAGGATGGGCGGCGAATCAGGCCCCTTCAGGACACCAGCCGATCTCTTTCTCTAGCCGTTGCATCCATTGGTGGCAGCGGTGCGTGAGGTGTGCTCCTTGGGGGAGGCGCTGTTGGTGGTGAGCGCAAGCTGGCTGGGTGACTCCTCCCTCAGTGAGGGTGTGCTGAAAGTGTTGGCAGGTCAGGCACACCATGAGCGACCGGCTGGGTCTTAGCTGCATCGAGCCCATCGGCGGCCAGGTGCTTGCCGGCGGAGCGTTAACGATGCCCATCTTTTGCTTTTAGTATTTATGTACTATACGCTTCCTTCTCTGTTGTCAGCGTGTTGTTGGGGAGAATGGGGAGATGAGTGAGCCCCGCCCCACCCTCCAGTTCGATCTGGACCTTGAAGCTGTTCGCCTGCTCCACCGCTCGGTGAGCTTTCACCTTGAGAAATGGCCGGGGGGGCCTGATCCCAGGGAGCAGGAGGCGCTGCAGTCGATGAAGACCTTGCTCACGGCAGCATTGCTCGAGTTCAGCCTCGATCAGGATGGTCAGCGCTGAAACCCGTCGCCTTCACTCCTCTTTACGGAAGCAGCGACAGCGACCGATTAGCGGCCTACAACGCACTTAGTCGGTTGAGAAGGCTATGGAGCAACAACAGGCTGGAACCTGGGATTCGGTTGAGGCATGCCTGGAGTGCATCACCACCTGTTCGATCGATGATGGCGAGTGCGTCACCACCTGCGTTCGGACGCATCTTGGTGATGAGGAAGAGCTGTGGTCCAGCAGTCTTTGCCTCTGAGTTGTTCTCTTGAGCCGTTGTCCTCGTGGGTTGGTTAATCGCCATTGCCATCGTCGTGGCGCTGTCCTGGCTGGGATGGCGTTGGAATCAGTTCGAGTGTGCTGAAGATCGTTCCGTCAGCGGCCGCTTGGTGAAGCGGATGCATCGTCATTCACGGCGACGTAAGCACCATCACTGAGCGTCGTGGTCTCTGCAGATGTGCCCATCTTTCCAGCTCCAAATCCATGGAATTGTTGCTTTTGCCTTAAGGAGATCCTCTCGTTCTTCAAGCCTTACTGGGATGAATTCTGTTCTGTAATCAAATCCCTGATCACGCATGGACTGGTTCAGAACCAGGCTTCCTTCGTCGCTGGAAACGGAGCGGTGATAGGTGCCGATAGGGATTTGGAGAGCACCCATCGCTCGGATTAAATGAATGATGTGATGTGGGTGATCCCAAGCCGGATTGAGCAACGTGAAGGTTCGAGAACCCTCAAGTACAAGGTTGTTGTCTACCTGATGTCGGTGCACGTAGTACTGCTCTGAACCGTTTTGGTCGGGGGGTGACGTCGCGGCGCCATGGTGTGCGACCACGTCAGTACCATTGCTTCCTGGAACCCCAGCATCAAAGAATGTCACCGATGGGGTTTCTCGGAAGACATGAATTGGTATGAAGTGAAGTCTCACCGTGCCTCCTCTTGTTCTTCTTCTTTCTGCTTTAAATCCGTTCTGCGAGAAAAGCTGATGATCAGCACCAGATCAAATCAATCGTCATGGATGACTCCAAATTGCGTTTCACCGGGCAGTCATTCGCAACACGCCTGAACAACTGAATTTGATCCTCCGATAAGCCTTGGGGCAGGGTGATCCACACCCGAAGTATTTCGATCTTGCGGGGCCCCGTTTGGGTCATGATCTTCTCGACAGATGCTTCTGCGCCGGTGACAGAACAGTTTCGGCGTTTGGCCGTGATTCCCATCACGGTCAAGATGCAAGTGCCCAGGGCGGTGGCCAATAAATCTGTTGGTGAAAAGCTTTCCCCCCGACCGTCATGATCGGGCGGAGCATCGGTGCTCAACGACACACCGGAGGGCCCATGTTCGGCTGAACAGTGCAGATCGCCGGTGTAGCGGCAGGACATGCGCGTCATCAGAGCCCTGCCATCAATCAGGCCACAGGCATGCGACAACCCAGCTGAATCGTGCCTTCATCGATCAACCGGCCGAGCCGTTGCGCAACAGCTTCCTCAGTTCGTGAGAATTGATCTTGTCGGGCGGTTACCCATGCCATCTCTCCGTTGGTGATCACGCCGGTGGACATGGCTTCGAGAAAGAGCTCGCCGAGCTTCATGACAAGGATGCGGTTGGAATCACGTTGATGGGACTCCATAGGGGGTGCATGACCTGCTCACCTTTCTTCATGGCGACCGATGATGGATGGCTTGGATCGCACGGCTGATCTCTTCGTTGAGGTGTGAGCCGGCGGGATTGAGGCGGATCAAGCTTGTGAATCCTTCGCTGAGTTCTGGCCTGTCAGGTGGGCTGCTCAGCCTGCAGTGCATTGCATGAATCACGGACTCTGGAACGGATCGTTGGCGGGACCGGTTCCAGACCAGGCACTGATCCAAGGGTGTTTGCAGCCACCAGCCGGTCCATTGAATGTGTCCAGCCCCCTGGCTTCGGTGCATCAACCGTTGGCGCCAGTTGAGTTGCGCATGGGTCGCATCCACAAGCACGTTGTCGCCATGGGCGACGGCGCTGTCGATGGCGCCATGAAGATGGGGCTCCAATTCAGACCAAGGGCCCTGCACCTTCGGGTCCCCCCATAACTGTTCCCTCAGAGCGTCATTGCTGATCACCCGTGCAGGGAGAAGCGGAGCGAGGATCGCGGTGAGGGTGGACTTTCCGCTGCCCGGTGGGCCGATCAACAGATGGCCCTGTGGCCGTGGTTCAGGCAACGAACCGTTTGTAGAGCCACCGCACCAGTCCACCAATCACGGGCACCGGAGCGAACGTTGGGCCGACAAAATCAAAATAATCACGGTGATCCCCGATCTTTCCATCCGGATTGAAGCTGAGTCGGGTTGCGCCGGGGTAGATGAATTCAATCCCTTTGATTTTGAGGCCCATGCGCCATTCAACAAAGGCTGTTTCACCATTCACCACCACTGATTCTGTTTCCAGGAAAACGTCATCACAGCGCTGCATCAGACCATCCTGGGCAAGGATGTAGGCGTCAATTCCCTGCCGTTCCTGGGTCGGATCGGTGAAATGCACGTCGTTGGCGTAGACCGCCTTCCATTGCGCAGCTGTGGGGCCGGGCTTGCCGTAAGGCTTGGTGAACAGGGCACGGATCTGTTCTGCATCCAGCGGGGGGTGAAGTATGGGTGTTGTCATCAGAAGTCGGCGCCCACCTGAGCGGTGATGGTGTTGTTCAACTCGGGTGTGTTCATGCTTTGGTAAATCGATTGCACCCGCAATGTTGTGAACAACTTGCTGTTCTCTGCGGGGTAGTAGCGCACCTCAGCGGTCAGGGTGTTGGCCGGTTGAACCTCATTCGCCCAGACCGTCGTGAACTGGTTTTGAAGCCCGAACTGGAGCGAAGGCCAGGGTTTCCAGCTGAGATCGGCCGTCAGCGTTGCGCCGCCATAGCTATTGCCGCAAAACGTGTCGCTGAAACAGGTGATGCCTCCCCCGCTCCACTGCAACGACGGACCAATGGAGACGATGAGTTCAGTTGTGTCTGACTTCAGTAGCGGGAATGCCACACCGATGTTCCCCAGAACGGTGTTCACCCCGGAATCATTGGTGCCGTTGTATTGGTAACTGCTCAGAGCAAACAGATCGAGGTTGGAACCGATGGATTTGTCGTAGCGGAGTTCCGCAGACCCTTTCTCCGTATCGATGGAGAGTGCCTCTCCTGCATCCTTCGACTTGCTTGCGTTGAAGCTGCCGCTCAATGACAGCTTCTGTTGTTCGTCCTTGTAGCGCGTTTTTCCGGTGAAGCTGACCGAAAGGGAGGTGTCGCCGTCCTTTTCATTGCCGATCACACCGGCGGACATCGAGCTGACCCAAAGGGGCTTAGTGGTGGCTGGTTTGAGTTGCTCTGCAGTGACTTCCAACCGTCCCAGCTGGGGATGGTTCAGCACCGTGGTTCCGTTGTTTGGATTTCGCTCAATCAATTCCCCGTGCAGGCTGTCGCCGTTGCGCAGGGTCAAGGTGATGGTCTCGGCCCAGCTCACGCTGGGAACCAGGCAAAGGCTCAGAAGTCCAGCCGTGGCGAGGGAACGGTGCATAGCGTCAGCTGAAAAAACCCTTGGACTGAAGCCACAGGCCGATGGCGAGCAGTGGCCCGAAGCCGGCGATCAACACGGTGATCTTCAGGCGCAGTGGCGACACCTGAGGTTTGGTCTCTCGAAGAGCCATGGCAAGGCACAAAGGCTAGTGAACTTAAACGCTGTGCTGCGCTGGTGCCTGTTCCCATGCCAACCAGTACGAGCTCCTCCTAGAGCTCGTACTCCTCTTCAAATTGCTGGATCAGCCCCTTGTAAAGCGCGAGCAGGCCTTCTGTCTCTTCGCAGAATCCGTCGGTGGTGTATTTGGCGATGAGATTCACCACGGCGCTTCGGATCTGCGTGAAGGCGCCGAGGTACTCAGCCTGGATGTCTTCATTCCGGATGTCGTTGATCAGCGCGCCCACTAGCTCAATCTTTCGCTTGGCAGCGGCCATTTCCGCTTCCATGTCCTTGTTGAGCTTGCGGCGTTTCTTCGGCATCCCCTCAATCGGATCAATCACCGACATTACGGGAGCCGACGGCCTTCCTCGTTCGAGCGGCTTCCCCTAGCGTCGGGTTCGCTCGACCCATGGCTTTGTGAATCGGACCTTTCGCGGTGTTGCTTACGTGTCCGTATGGGTGGTGATCTGGGGAACGGTGGCGTCCTTGATGGACTGGATGCTGCTGACGGGTGAGGTCTACGAAACGGCCAGCTCTGGACAGGCGGTGACGTTCATCGCCTATGGGGCCGCAACAGTGGTTTTGGCCACACGGTTCTCGGGGCGTTTTCTTGCAGACGCCGATTCAGAAACTGCGGATGAGGAGTGATCCGCCCATGAGCAGCGCCAAGATCTCAAAGGATCGTTTGACCACGCGGCTGCCTTTCACCAGGGAATAGTGGGCCCCCAGGAAGCCTCCGACCAACGATCCGAGAACCAGGGCAGGAAGCCAGTCCCAACGGATTTCTCCGCTCAGACCCAGCACCAGCGCACCGGTGCCATTCCATCCCAGGCCCACCAGCACCAGGGTGTGGGCGACGGCTCTGGAGTAACTCAGCCCGAACCAGCGCACCAGCCAAAGGGTGACGAACAACCCCGTGCCTGAGGTGAGTGAGCCGTTGAGAATGCCGATGATGAACAGCCCGCAGCTGCCAAGCCCGATGGTGCGGGCTGTCAGCGGGCGGGGCTGGTCTGTCGTTCCCAGATCCGGTTTCCGAGCCGAGTAAAGCCCAAGCCCCAGGGTCAGCAGCCCAAGGCTGGCGGTGGCCGCTTGATCGGGCAGCGCAAGAACCATGCTGGCCCCCACAAACACTCCTGGAAGACCGGCGGCCAATACCAGCGCCGAGCGTTTTAGGTCAAGGCTGCTGGCACGCCAATGACGCCCTGTAGCCCCCAGCCCCAGGGCAACGCTGGCCACTTTGTGGGTGGCCAGTGCCATGGCAAAGGGCAGGCCGAGAAGGATTAGTGCGGGCAGTTGAACCAGTCCCGCCCCACCTCCCGCCAGAGCTGAAAGGGCATTGGCGCCAATGGCGATGCCCAGCAGGGCGATTTGCATCAGCAGTTCGGACACACTCAATCTCGTGTCAGGAAGGCGATTGGCACCGAAAACGTGAGGATGCGATGGGGCTCCCCCGGAAGAATGGCGACGCAGGCCACTTCACGATCAGCGTGGGCTTCGCGGGATTGCACCACAAAGGCCGTCGCGTCCTCGATGCTCCACATCGGGGTATCACCGCAACGGCGTTCATCCCTGTAGGCCTGCCAGACCTCGCAGAACGCCTCTCCATCTTCACCACGTTTCATTTCCGTCAGCGCCTCTTCCAGGCCCACGTCTTCGAAACGTTCGAACAGGCGAACCATCAACGGGTGGGCAATGGTGGATGAGGCTTTCAACGTTGAGTTGATGGTGCCGATGGCGCTCACCATCAGCTTCGGTTTGGAGCGTCGTGCATCAATCACCCCCACTGGCAGGTTGAGGTCCCAGCTGGGGTGTCCGCTGACGGCACAGGCCAGATCAAACAACCCCAAACTGCATTGCTTGATCAGGCTCTGAATGGTTTCTCGATCCATGACTCAGTTCCGCGCGGCCCGATTCACCGTTTGCACTCCAGTGTTGCCAGGATGGCTGTCGGTTGGTGCCGGTTTGGATGTCCTTGGTTCAGATCTACCTTGATGCCGTCACCCACCAGGTGATCACGGATGAAGAGCTTGCCTACGTTGCCGGCAATCAGGATCAATTTGATCGAACCGAACTGAAACTCACTGCACGCCTCGCACATCTGATTGGCGCTGGCAATATCAGTGTCGGAACACGCTAATTATCCGAACAGAAAACGTTGAAGCCGATTGAGGAATTGCCGCATCGTTCTTCTGTCACGACTGAAGATCATTCGATCACGTGTCAGCATCGTGCGACTCACCCGATCTGTGACCCTGATAGACAGGAATTGAGGCGAAGTCAAGTTTTCAAGGCAGGGCAACAACTCCCGACCAGGTCTGGAGAACATCGGGTGCGCCCTGGGTCAGGGCGGCAACAGCACTGGCTGAGCCAATCCCGATTCCAACCACAACTCCTATGGCAAAGACGAGCAGTCCCGTGAGAACACTGCGTTCTGAAAATGGCATCCACTCAATGATCAGCCAACCTGACTTTCCTTCGGCCAACGTCAAATGGCCACTGCGGTGTCACAGGACGTGATAGGCGCCGGAGCGGATCTGTTGTGTGGTTTCGGCCATAAAGGTAGATCTACCGACTGATCGATCGGGCTTGTCTTCGCTAACAACCGAATGTCAGCCAGATGACAGTTTCAGTGATGAAAACGATTGACGAGCACATCCAGAAGGACCAAGAGGAGTTTCTCAAGGCCCTGTCTGAGCACAACGATGGCAAGGTGCGTCATCTCACAGAAGAGCTCCAGTGGCTGTTGGATCACAAGAAGGAATTTCCTGATGATCCCCATGACCCTTCCCCCCTTGAGCTGTTCTGCGAGCAGAACCCCGATGAGCCTGAGTGCCTGGTGTACGACGACTGAGTAGAAGTACCCATTCCTGGCTTTGGCGAGGCGCGGCATCGCGCCTCGCCACACAACTTATTTAAGTTGTGTGTAGTCGATGTGTTCTGCAGTGATTCGCGCCATCCTTTCCCGTCCCATTGCAGGCGACCTTGGTCTGCTTGTGCTTCGGGTGTTCACGGGGGCTCTGCTGATTCACCACGGCTACGAGAAGCTCGCCAATATCGAAAATTTTGCCGATGCATTCGTTCGTCCGTTGCATCTCCCCTTTCCGATCTTGCTCTCCTACGTCGCTGCCTTCTCGGAGGTGATCGGAAGCTGGTTGCTGATCACTGGATTGTTGACGCGGATGGGAGCGTTGGCAGTAGCGGGGACGATCTCCGTCGCCATCTATCACGCCATCGTTACCGCCGGCTTCAACATCTACCTGCTTGAGCTGCTTGGGCTTTATTTCGCGGCTGCTGTGGCTGTTCTCGCCTGTGGCCCTGGCGTCTTCTCCATCGATGAGCTCATTGCTCGCCGCCTCGAGCCCGACATGCAATTCTCTGCTGAGCAAGACACAGATTTCGCCAACGGCGAGGCTGCTGTTCTTGAAGAAGTCGTGGCCAGCCGCTGAACCTCAGCGTGATCATTTGCGAAAGCCCCGCAACTGCGGGGCTTTTTTCATGGTTGCCGACGGTGCGGGGTGAAGACGCGTCAGAATCGTCAAAGTTGGTTTAACGCGATGAAAGAGGTCAGCCTGCTCGAGATGATTGGCCGCTCATTGGCGAAGGTTGCCGCAGGCGCTGGTGTTGCAGCAGTGTTGATCTGGTTGACCTACGTGATGCTGGATTTTGGCCATATGCAGTCGGGCTTTACCCTGCCTCAATCCAGTTATTGAGCTGAGATGCAGTGGAATGATGCTGAATCACCATTCCTGCTCGTCGCTTCGCTACTGATTGCTGTTCAGGTTTGTTGGATTGGAGCTGCGCTGCGGCGCAACCAACGCAGGCGTCTGGGAGAACCTCTCAGCGCAATAGCGTTTCAACGTGAACTCCAGCGGATTTTTTCAAGAGCGAATGGGGCGTCCTGAGCCATGAAGCAACTTCCAGGTCAACGGAGCAGAACCCTGCCGCGATGGCTGAAGTCGGTCATGGCGGGGCTAATCACCGTCATGGCCACCATTTGGCTGCTGTCGTTGCTTCCCTTTCTGCTCCTCGCAGCGTTGGTGCTTTCAATCGCACTCATCCCTGTCACCCGTCGTCTGAGACGGGACATGGAAAAAGCTGGATACAACGTTGACGAACCCTGGAGATCTAATCAGCGCCGTGATCTCAATATCACTCCCTGGCACCGACAGCTTCGCAATATCTGGAGAGATTTCAGCTCTTAAATAAGTCGTTAGCCATCGAGCGGTATCGGCCAAGGGAACGTCCGCCGCGTCGAGTTCTTGTGGACAAACGTTGGCCAGGCAAAAGATGCAACGGAGCGAAATTCACCAATTGCGTTTCAGGACGGTCCTTCTGATCGGCCGCCAACAGCTCGGCGATCGCTTCTGCCGTCGTTTGCGGGGAAGCGATTTGCGAGACGGTTTTGATTGATTCAACCTGTTCTGCTCCCAAAGTGCTGCTGGCTGCAGCGGGGAAAGCATTTTGCTTGGCGGGCTTGGCTGCGCCGAGGGGCCACAGAAAAACGAAGCTCAGCAGAAGAGCAACGGTGGCCGTGAGGGTTCCGGTGAGTCCTAACGCCAGACCCTGAAAGTTCCACAGCAATCCCGAACCCGCCATTCCGAAGGTGCCCAGGGCGGCCAGCATCAGGCCGAGGATGGATGCCTGTGGTGCTTTGACCTTGAGTGGCTGGCTGACTTCAGGGACTTCAAAGGGTGCGAGTCGCGGTTCAGGCCGAAGCAGAACAAAACTGATTCCCAGCAGAACCAATGCCGTGACGGTGCTGCCGAGCCCCAGGGTGCGGCCCTGAAAATTCCAAAGCAAACCTCCGCCAGCAAGACCTGAAACCCCGAGGGTTGCCAGTGCAAGTCCGCTCAAGAAGGGCAAACGATTGCGCATGACTCAGTTGCTCCCGTTTTGCGTTGCGGCGTAAGCAACGGCTCCGCCAGCGATCACGGTGAGAAGGCCTGTGGTCAACAGAAAGCCAACCAACATGGCGAATCCAAGAACAGAACCCAGGAGGGACATCTTGATTCGCAGCAATTTCGACTTCATCAACATCACCAACAGCAAGACCACAGTGGTCTTCAAGCCAGCGATCTTTGCAGCACTGATGGGACAAAAAGGATTGATCAACACCATCGACTGCTCTAGGTCGTCTTAAGCGTTTCTGAAGTCTGGCGAAAACAAGGGCACACCGTGAGCAAAAAAAAACGGGCCCAGTGGCCCGTTTCTTGAATGAAGTGCTCGATCAGCGACGACGGTTGCGGGAACGCTGCTTCAGCTTGCGCTTGTATTTCTCAACGGGGGTCTCGTGGTGACGGATCCGACGCAGATCAGAAAAGATGCCGGCTTTGGCGACGGAGCGTTTGAAGCGCCGCAACGCGGATTCAATACCTTCGTTTTCGCCGACTGTGACCTGACTCATCCGTTCCCCGAAAGAGAGCAATAAACAACAACCTTACCAGCCGCCCTCTACCCGTACACCGCCGCCCGCCTGCTGTGGGCTGAGCGTCTTGCATGACGCTTGTTGAAGAGATCGTGGCGCATCCCAGCTTCTGCTTTGGGATGGGTCCATCACTCCGGTAGGCACCCGTCTTGACCCTCACGCACTGCCCCCTGTGCATTGGTCTGGCTGTTCTTTCGGCCGTTCGTTTCATGGCCCACTGCGTTATGGCCGTTCAGCTCGAACGCGGCACGGCAGGTGAGTCGACCCATCCCGCCATGCTCTTGGGAACTATGTTTGAGCTCTGAGGGAGTTCCGCGTCAGGGATCCTTCGGATCAACTAGCTGCAGAAAGGCCATGTCGGCGTTCTGCATGGCCTCCTCATCGTGATGAGCTTCAACGCTGTACAAGAGGTGAAGCAGCCGGCCGCGATCCATGCCACGCTCAACCACTTCTTTCCAGAGGCGTGAGCTCAGCTCCGCATCACGCCACTCGAGTTGGGCATCCACCAGCGCCCGCGTCATGGCGAAGTAGCTCTGACGGTCGTTGCGGAGCCTGTCTTCCGACAGGCTGTGTAGAACTGCTGGCTTGAGCAGATTGCGAATCGTTTGTGAGGCTGCCCTCAGTACCTTTGGCATCGTCGTTGTCCGACTCAGTTCAGTCTGATTCGGTCGTCTGGGCTGACAACGGAGTGAAATGCCTATGCCTGGATCCGAAATGAGTATTTGAACTCACTCCAATTGAACGGTATTGCTCATGACTTTTTGTAAAGTCAAATCCGTTAGGTTCAGTCATCTGATCTCAATACCGTGGAAATACTTGTGCTGGCGGCCGAATTTGTGCCCTTATCTGCTCTCGTGATGAATGCATTTTCCGGCGATTCGGAAGACGATTTCGATTTCCTCTAAATGGAAGCCAAGCTCCTGGCAATGTTGGCCTTTGGCGCCGCCGTCATGACCCTATGGGCTTGGTTGATGGCGAATTTGCCGCTGATGGAGTCTGACCAGAGCAAGCCTGGCAACCGCCGTTAATGCGGTATGGCGCTAAGTGTCCACGCAGACAAGTGGTGCCACGGAAAAAGAGTTTTTGTCCCAGCTCTCGTGCGTGGGCATCGGTAAGCGGTAGAGAAAGCCAGCGTTCAGGCACCTGACCTGTCAGCTTTGATCTCGCTTCGAGTGCCGCCTGTCGCCGTTGTTTTTCCTCACGATCGTTTTTGCGATACACCCCTTCAATTTGAAGTTCGCGAGCACAGGTTTCACAGGCATTCACGGTGGGCTTGCGGCGGGCAGTGTTCAGCGACAACTTGTCGCTGGGCACTTCTCGCTCGGCCCCACAGCTGCAGCGGCACCACCAAAAGGCGTTTCCTGCTTTGGTTCGCCGTTCGGATGAGCGCACCACGGTGAGTTTGCCGTAAACCTCGCCGATTCGGTTGCGTGGACTGGAGGGCATTGCTCAGGCGGATTTCTGATCAGCGGCGTTGTCCAAATCGGCGAACTTGGCAGCCATCGTTGGATTGCGTCTGGTCAACTTTTTAACGGTCACATCCTGTGCCTTGTCATTGGCGAGCCGCAGGTTTCGGTCAGCGCCCAACAGGGCGTCCTTGGTTTTTTGAAGGTGATCAATCGACTTATCGATTTCATCAATTGCCGTTTGAAAGCGTCTCGAAGCGAGGTCGTAGTTGCGTGAGAAGGATGTTTTGAAGGTTTCGAGGTCGTTCTCGAAGTTGGTTACATCAATGTTCTGGGCTTTCACCAGAGCAAGCTCTGCCTTGTATTCCAAGGATCTCAAAGCAGCATTGCGGAGCAATGTGATGAATGGAATAAAGAATTGTGGGCGAATGATATAGGTCTTCGGGAAGCGATGAGACATATCGACGATGCCTGAGTTGTAAAGCTCGTTTTCAGGCTCCAGGAGGGAGACGAGTACCGCATACTCGCAATTTTTTTCGTTTCTGTCTTTGTTCAGCTCTTTGAGAAAATCTTCATTCTTCTTCTTTGTGGCCGTTGTGTCGGCCTCATTTTTCATCTCAAACATGATTGAGATGATTTCGTTGTTGAGGTCGTCTTGGTCGCGAAAAATGTAATCACCCTTGCTTCCACTGCGCGCGTCGTTGTCTTTTTCGAAATAGGCTTTCGGAAAAGCAGCTGCACGAATCCTGTTGAATTCGGTTTCGCAGTGTTGTTCAAGGGTTTCTCCCACCATTTTGGTGGAGAGCCGCGCTTTCATGTCGCGCAAGCGTTCAATGGCCTGATCCCGGTCACTGAGCTGTGCTTCGTAGCGGTCCTTCAGTGATTGTGATTCCAGTTGATGCTTCAGTTCCGCTTCTTTTAAGCCGCTCTGTAGTGCATCCCGTTGTTTCTCTATGGAGCTCACCGCTTCATTCACGGCTAGCTGGCGCTGCATGGCCCCAGCCTGGAGCTGCGCTTGCAAATCCCTCACGTCATTGTCTTTTTGCAGTGTTATCGCCTGCATTTCTTTGGCGAATTTGGTTTCTGCTAGGCGCAGTTCTGTTGCCTGCTGCTCACGCATTTGCTGGAGTTCAGTGGCAATACGATCCCGCTGCTTCTCCGCTTTGTTGACGGCATCTTTAATTGCAAGTTCCTGATGCAGTGCACTTTGCTTGAGTTGGCCCTCAAGTGTTTGCATCTCCCTGTCTTTTTTGGCAATGGCCAACTCGATGGCATTGCGTTTGTCTTGTTCTGCCAGGGCTAGTCGCTTATTCAGTTGCTGCTCAAAATCTCGATCCCTCACCTGTTTGAGGATGTCGGCATACCCTGCTTCATCCACCTTGAAGGCTGTGTTGCAGTGAGGGCAGATGATGTCGTGCATGTCTGACGATTTGTGTTGAACGTTCGCGCTACGTGCTGGGATTTTATCCGGCTCTGGCTAATACGAGATCAGCCCACGCTTCATGCCATGCCCGATTGGATCGATCCACGCTCAATGCTCGATACGGTGATCATCTTGAGCATCGTGGCCCTGGCCGCCATCGGATTCGTGGTTGGCATCAAGGAAATGATCACCGATCTGAGCAAACTGCGTCGCGCCAAGGTTTAAGCAGGCTTCAGCCTTCCAGCCCGGACCGCAGCGCCGCCAGTCTTGCGGCGTTCACACCAAGATCCGAGTCGCCGAGGCGCGACTCGGACCGTGCCTGGATCTGGCTGTTGTCGCGATCAGCGAACAGTTCGAGGTCATCCACAAAGCCAAAGAAAGCGCTGCTGGCTTCGGCATGGAGGTACGTCTCGGTTTGATCCACGACAACCGTCCGCGGCGATTCCTGCACCAGTTCACTCAGCCTGTTGAGTTCAGCCATCGGGTTGGTGCTTTCCCACGTTTGGCTGGTGCAGTGAGCTGTTGTCGGGCAGTTGCGTAATGCCCCGTTGCTCACGCCAAGATCAGCAGGGACGGGCCCAACAAGATGGAACAGCATCAAGACGGGCGCCAGTAGGCCGGCAAGAAAGGTCACTGGTCTCTGCGGGAACGACCGCTCCAGTTGAGCATCCAAAGCCAGAGGCCGAACAGAGTCCCGACAGGTAGTGCGATCACCACCAGTTGGCTGATCACGAACTGCCGCACCTCAGCATCCACGGTTGCACTGTTGGCAGGTCATGCAGGCCCAATTCGCTGTTCGTTCGCCATCATGGAATGCATTGCTGGGCAACGATGACGAATCCGGGCTGGATTGTGCTCGCGTGGGTGGTGGTGGCGCTCGCTTCTGCCTTCAAGTTTTGGTCGATTACGCGCCCTTATCGAGACAAAACGACAATGCCCAGTGCGCAAACGGTTGATGAGGCCCGTCAGCACTTGGAACGTCGTTGGCGAAACGACAGCAAAGTGTGACGCTTATTTCTCGGCGATCACCCAGGCTGTTGCAGCCCTCTGGCGGATGTAGAGATCAGCAAGTTCCCGTGCCAGAGCTTTCAACGTATCGAGATCGTCCGTGTCGTCGATGGACCGTTTGATCGATTCAGCTTCGAATTGCTGAGGCAGGCTCAGATTCACAACTCATAAGCGAGTCGGCCAACTGTAACGAAGCGTTATTTCAGGTGTGGGCTGGCTGCTGCGCGTGAACGAGCGATCTCTTCTTGCCAAGCCAAAAGAAGATCTTTGCTGATCTTCTGCAGCTGTTTGACATCGGTGATTGCACTGATATCGCGACTGCGCTGTTCGATATCGAACTGTTGGCCAAGTGTCAGAGCGATGGGCTCCATGGTGACTTCGACAGGCTCGACTCAAGGTATTGGCTTGATTCTCTGATGTCGTAACAACGGGTACGTTTTGTCTACGATGTGAGCTGTCGCATACTTGGTTTTGACGAAAAATATTGCGTCTCGTTATTTATAGATTGATTTTGATCAAGCGCTGATCGTTAAATGTTGACATCCCAAACGATCTCAATCTGTACTTCCTAGATTTAACGGAAGATGCTTGTAAAACTTTGGACGGTTCCGGACAAAACCTCGAGCGCCGTTATCGCCTGGAGATTTGGAGGGAAACGGTTTATTGGATGCAAACGCGATGCAGCGACCTCGAAGATCTGGATCGTGAGCGCGATGCCGCCTCGATTTACACGGAGTTCCGTTTAAGAGGCGTGGCCTGATTCGAAATCAGTTTTGGGATTCAGCAACGGGGAGGGAAACGGCCACCAACAGAGCGATTCCGATTTCGGTGGCGGCAATCAGTAGTTCAGTAGCGATACCCATGCTCAGTTGCGATTTTCACCGATGGGTGGCATGTCGCTAGGTCGCATCAGGGCAAACACCACAGCAGCCGTCATGACGATGCCAATGCCCAGCGTGGCAATGATTGCAGTTGTGTAATCGCCCATCCCATCAGCCCGAACATGCTCACGTTACACGAATGTAACGCTCTGTAAAGCGCTTCTCAGTTTGAGTTCCCTGGCTGGGGGGGATTCGTGAAATCCGGCTGACTCAGCAGCTCCTTGCCGCGACGGTGGATTTCCTGGGCGTAGTCGGTCCAGGCACCTTGCCCCCAGTACCGAAAACAACTGGTTTCCAGCAGCAGCACATGCAGTAACGACTCCTGATATTCCTTGGTGCTGGTTGTTGTGGGGTCTGCGGCGACTGATGGATCGAACAGCGCATGGAACTGAGCACTGAGCTGATTCATCGGGCCCAGCACATTGGTGTAGCCCTCGACCCAGCTCAGGTTGTTGGTCCAGGACGCACCCTCCATGCTGAAGCTGGAATCGTCAGCACTCAGTCTGCTGATGGCCTCCTCAACGCCTTCTGTAGAGGCGTTGAGGCCAATTTGATTCCAAAGGCGGTGTTGCTGTACCGCCTGGATGGTGGGGAACTGATCGGGATTCACTCCGATGCGCTCTAGGGCTTCGATGTATTCACTGCCGTTGATGGCCACGGTGCCGTTGGGGTTGTCACGGATGTGGCGGTTGGCCTGCCGGAAGGCTTCAGGGAATTCATTCATCATCACCCCACCGTTTTCTCCATCGGCAATTTGGCTCACCAGTGATGGCACCTCGACGTCATCCAAGCGTTGCCGTTCGCAACCCAATGCCTCGTAATAAGGCTGCATCTGGCCTACAAGTTTGGTGTCAGATCCCTGGGTTTTGATCAGCGCAGTGATGCTGATCTCCTCGCCTTGGCTGTTCCTGGCAAGAAGCCGATTCGGCACAAAGCATTGGCTGCGCCGCAGTTGACTGCCGTCCATGCATTCAACGCTGTGCTCTTGAACCAGGAGCCACTGATACCCCGCTTCTTTGAGGGCTTTGACGAATTCGAACAGGGTGTCGGGATGGTTGGGTAGCGCCATCTCCGGTGGAGAGAAACCCTTGACCCGTTCCAGTGCAGCGCTGCCAAAACAGGCCACGAACTGTTGTTGCCAGGCGCTGATTTGCAGTTTCAGGTCTGGGATGGGTGTGGATGGAGCTACGGCATGGCTCCAGAAAGTTCCAAGCCACTCCACGTGCCTCTGCATCAAAGGATCACAGGCGAGGTAGTGGAGTGCATCGCCAATGTCGTGACGCCCCATCTGCTCGATCCCCCAGAGCAGATTGCCCGAGTAGTCGAGCATGATTCTTGGGCTGCAGCCCTCGTTGATCAGTTCAGGCAGCAGTTCAGCAAGACGCCGGTAGCAGTGGGCGAATGGTTCTGCGTTGTGGTTATCACCCTCATTGGGGTGATCCAGCATGTGTTGAAGATGGGAGATCAAGTTGTTGTTCACTCCCGCCGGCACCGTCGGTTGGTGCATGTGGAGAGCGCAGGCAAAGCCGGAACGCACTTGTTCAAGCTCGATCCCGCTGTTCGACCAGACCTGCCGTGGTTTGAGCATCACAGCGGCGACGTCCGCTTCTCGTCCGCTGATCGGTGGACAGCCTGTCATTGCACTCCGCTCGTTATGACCAGCCGGCGCGCGGTGTTTGGCGCAGCAAGCCTTCCCAATGATCACGCCAAGTGTGCTGATCGCCAATGCCGGCCAACAGTTCAACCTCAGCAGGTGCCTGACTCAAACAATTCCTCCAGCGGGTGATGTCTTCGGCTTGATCAAGCCAAGTGCTCAGCACGTCGTGGCGAATTGCCTCGCCATCCCATTGGTTCTGGTCGGCCATGTTTTGCGACCAGTGCATCAATTCATCCAGGCTGAGTGGCCTGAAGCCTTGGATTGCCAGGCCGGTAATCTGCTCGAGTTCATAGCGACGCAGAACGTCTCCGAGGCCAAAAAAGTGAAGAATGATCATTGAGCTGATCACTTTTGTGTGCAATTTATGAGCCTTTCTCTGTTCGAATTGTTCAGGTTGATGGTCTTTGCTTTTGGAAATATTTCAATTTGATCAACAGCTAGGTCTTGGCACTCATAGCTTGAGAGTGCCAAGCTTCTGCCAGCATTCTTGAGCCGATGCCTCTGATCAATGTGCGCACGTCGCTGCCAGCGTTGAAGGATGGATCAGCGTTATTGCAGGCCCTTTCGTCCGAGTTGGCCAACCAGACGGGCAAGCCGGAGGCCTACGTGATGACGCTCCTGGAGACAGGCGTGCCGATGACCTTCGCCGGCAGCCTCGAGCCCTGTGCCTATGTGGAGGTGAAGTCGATCGGTGCCCTGCGTCCGCCTGCGATGACAGCTGCGTTCTGTGAGCTGATTCAGGCACGCACCGGAATTCCTGCCAACCGGGTGTACATCGGTTTTGAGGATGTGCAGGCGAGCTGTTGGGGGTGGAACGGCACCACCTTTGGGTAACAACAGCTGCCAACAGCACGTAACAAGCCAAGTCACGCCCTCGATCATCTTGCTTAGCGTTTTCCCAGCACGGATGATTTCTGTGAGTGAATCCTTCGGTGGTCTGCCCAACAAGGAGTTGGGTTCTGGTGTGTCGCAGTGGTGGCGTGAGCGGGTCCAGCACCTGATTGATTGCGGTCGTGCTGAAGATGCCCGCTGCCTTTACCTGGAGTTCGGGGAAGACAGTGCAGGAACTCTGAATTTCTAAAAACGCCCAATAAAAAAGGAGGGTTCCCTAGGCCCTCCCGGAGTCGACGCATTACCCCTCACCGGGGTGCGCCAATTGTTACGTGCTGAACACTCAAGTGCTGTAAGTGTTGATACTTATTCCTGGCCTCAGCAATCAACTTAGGGATTGTTCCTGGCGCCGCAGGATTTCATAGGCCTGCCAAAGACCTTCAACGTCAGAGCACACCGCATGGCGACTGCAGACGCGGTAGCGGCCCTGGCCGATGGCATCAATGGTTGTGCCCTTGGACGTGGCGCAGATGCGACTGATGCTCTCCATGGGTATCGCTCAGTGGATCAAGGATCTACAGCCGCAAGGGGGCGGCTTGCACATTTGATTTGCAGTTCTAAATCTCTTTGGTGGGAGAAAAGATCCATGGCTAAAGGTTCACCGCCACAAAAAAACCGGGGCTGGCCCGGTTTTTGTTCAGATTTGCACCGGCGTTTCAAACGCTCAGGCTTTAGAAGGCTTGGTGGTGAGTGCAGCAGACATGGCGGAAGCCAGGAGCACGCATCCGGCGACGGCGAGGAAACCCATGGATCAAGGGGGAGGGAATTACAAAGGCATCATTCCCACAGCTGGCGTCAGCTTTTGTTGCTGTTGGCACGGAATTCGGAAGAGCCTTGCTTTTGGCCGTTCTCGGTCGTTTTCAGAGGCATCTCCTGGCGGTCGAGACATGATGAACACAGCAATTTCCCCTTGTTGCGCCAGTAAGCCGCCATCGAGCGTTCGATGCGCATGGAGCATCCCTCACAGCGAAATAACGGCATCGGCGGCTTCGCGAGGATGCTCTTCTAACGCAACGGTGCGGCTGAACAGGTGTTCTCTGTGACGATGGGTGCGCTTCTTCGCTCGCCCAAGCCTTGTGATGCAGGCCTTGCGTTTTTTGCTGCTCACCCTGATGGCGCCTGTGGCTTCTGCCTCAACGGCCTTTCAGCCCTTGGATCGGGTGGAGAGTTGGTTGATCGAGCGACGTTTGGACGAAAACCAGGATCCGATCTGCCGTGCGTCTGTGCCAGGACCTGGCACCTGGTTCTCGGCACGGGTTCATCTGGATGCGGATGATGTGATGGTGGTGCCTGCCGGGCTGCAGCGGCCGGACGAGACGAGGCTGGAAGCTGTGCGTGATGCGCTCCGTCGCTGTCGCGCCAGTCTTCTTTATCTGTAGTGGATAAAGCTTTGTGGCTTGGCCCGCTGCTGATCTGAAATCGGGCTATGAAATCAGGGTCGGCAGTTGCAAAATCGTCGACTCCTCACACCACCCGAGCCTCCGCAAATCGCGGGGGCTTTTTTTTGATTGATCCCGAACAGCACCTTTTGATTTTGTGCTCAGCAAATGGTTTGCGGTTGTGATGTTTTTAACTGCTTTATCTCTGATGTATTGCATCGAGAGGCTTGATACGGGAGGTCAGTGGATCCAGGAGATCTGCTTCAAAACGGAGTTCAAAGCCTTTGTGAACGCCCGCACCAAATCACGCGCCACTTTGAAGACCTATCGCGTGGTGCATGCCACCTGGAATCAGGTGGTCACCGTTGTGCAGGGGGCAGCTGAATCCCATTGATCAGCCTTGCTTCGGCCTTCTCGGGCCGTTGCGATCCCGAAGACTTCAAGGCACTTCCTGGGATGCGGAAAGTTCTGAGCCATAACCAGTGGCCCAGGCGTCTTGGACATGATCCTCACGCGGTATCTCAGCAGTGAAGGTTGGGTGGAGGAGTGTTCCCATGCCAATGCTTTTGATGCCTACATCGATGCACGGCGGTGCTGCGTGCTCCGAGGCTGTCCTTACCTTCTGGTGGATTCAGAGACCGGCAGCACGGTTTCGGTGCTCACGGTGAAGCAGTGTTTGCACCAGTACGGCATCGATGGAGATTTTTTGGCGTGATTCATTCGGTGGTGTGACGCAAGAGCCGGCAGGATGGCGGTTGCTGAAACCTCCCAATGGCGACGTTTCTGGTGACCGGCGCAAACCGTGGGATCGGCTTGGAATACTGCCGCCAGCTCAAGGCCCGAGGCGATGATGTGGTGGCGGTTTGCCGGCAAGCCAGTGATGAACTGGAGGGCCTGGGGGTGAGGGTGGAATCCGGCCTTGAGTTGAGCGATAGCCAAGCCATTGATGACTTGGAGCAGCGTCTGGATGGCTTGCCCCTCGATGGCGTCATCCTCAATGCCGGGATTTTGCAGTCGATGGGCCTAATGGATTTGGATCCCGATGGCATTCGTCGACAGTTTGAGGTGAATGCCCTTGCTCCTTTGCTGCTGGCCAGGGCTTTGGTGGATCAGATGCCCAGCGGAGCCAAGTTGGTGCTGATGACTAGCCGCATGGGGTCCATCGACGACAACAGCTCGGGAGGCTCCTATGGCTATCGGATGTCGAAGGTGGCCCTCAACATGGCTGGAAAATCGTTGGCGATTGATCTGGAACCGCGGGGCATCGCTGTGGCGATTTTGCATCCCGGATTGGTGCGCACCCGCATGATTCGTTTCAATCCCAGCGGGATTCCGCCCGAGCAGTCGGTGAAGGGGCTGTTGGCCCGGATTGATGGCTTGACGCTGGCCACCAGCGGCAGCTTCTGGCATGCCAATGGTGAGTTGTTGCCGTGGTGAGACGGGAGACATGCTTTGGGATTTGATCCGCGTCATTGGTCAGGCGGACGCCCTGAACAACGGGTCACCAGCAATGTTGAGGCGTTGCTGGCGGAGAACGACGCCTTACGCCGCGAGCTGTCGCGGCTTAACCGTGAGTTGGAGCGACTGCAACGTCAGCAACGCCAACGCATTCGTACGGAACCCAGATCCCATCGCCCTTGGAGCGAGCCATCGGCGCAAGCTCAACCGCGCATCAGCAGCCAACAGGTGCGGGTATGGGGGCAGGCCCTCGCCCAGCAGTCAGGATGGACGGCACTGCGTCAGAGCGGGTTGGAGGTCTTGGTTGATCAGCTCAACCGCAGTAGTTTCCCTGCCCACTTAACTCTTGATCAGCGACTGGACCGACTGGTTCCTGGCCTGGGAACAGATCTCATTGCAGCGGTGGGAGCCAAACCAAACAAGCAAACAACGGCAGTTTTGGCGGCGTTTGCGTTGTTTGGAGTTCGCGCCAGTGAATGGCTGGATGAGGATCCACGGCGGGTGGTGGAGCAGCTGCGTCAGCGCCAGGACCGATCAGGTTCCAGAAGGCAGGGTCGCCGCACCCGAACGGATCAACGTCAAACGGATCGTCAGGACGATGGCGATGCCCGTGATCCACGCCGTGCAGCTTTAAGGGTGTTGGGCTTGGACGCCAATGCGTCTCTGGCGGAGATCAAGCAGGCGCATCGAAAACTGGTGAAGCAGCATCATCCCGATCTCGGTGGTTCGGCGGAAGCTTTTCGACGCGTCAATGAGGCCTACCAGTCGTTGGTTCAATAACGCGTTGGTTCGATAGCGCAGCCCTGATCGTTTTGATGGGTGTTGTCCGATGATTTGAGGCAGTAATCAGGTCGCGTTGATGCCGGTCGAAGTTGGGGTGGTGCTGATTGGTGCTGGATTTGCCGTGGGTGTGTCCCTCGCCGTCGCGGTTTGGTTTGAACGTTGGAAGGCAAAGCAGCCAGATCCTGAAGGCGAATGAGCCATAAAAAAAAGCCCCGCCGAGGCGGGGCTTGAAAGAGGTTGTGCTGTTGTCAGCGGGATACTTTCTGACCGCGATAAACAAGAACAGGACGCTGGGCGTTGGATGCGGCAGCGTTGTTCTGGTTGTACTTCTGGCCGCGATAGGTCAGGGTCATGATGAGTTCCTCGAAGCAAGCTCAGGTCCCCGTTCCATGGCCTGAATCGAACTGCGCCTCGCCGAAGACGAGGTGAACGTGAATGCGTAGCAGTTGCTACAGATCCTTTATAGGAGTGCTGCAAGCCCACGTGTCGTTCGTGCTGTTACAGAACAAGAATTTTGTTCGGCTCAGGCCTTCAAAGGCTTCAAGCACGTTTGGGAGGTGTATGCACCGGACGCGGCTTGAGTTCTGGTGTTTTTTGAGTCATTACGGCTGAAGGAGAATTGAACCGATTCTGTCGCCGCTTGACTGGTGGAAATGATGGATCGGCTACCGATCTCGAGGCTCAAGCTCTGAACCTTCTGGCCCGGACTCAAAGCTTCCATTAATTCGTTGTTCTGCTGAACAGTTCGTCTGCGATTGGGTGATCTTTGATGCTTACTCAGTGTGAAGCTAATGGCGCCCATAGACGCCATCCGTACGGTGAGTGCAGATCAGTTTTGGCGGTCATGAACAGCGCTCAGAGCAAGGATGATTGGGTGAAGGCTCAGCAGCACAAGTTCCATAAACCTATTGATGTGGACACCTTGATGTGGGTGCGCAATCGCTTGATGCGTTTGGAAGTGGAGGCCCGTTGGGCCGACCGCATTTGTGTGTTTGAAGAGTTCTTCCCGAATGACGCGATCATTCCGCGCATTTAAACCTCCGCCATGTTTTTGACTGTCTTTGGCCAGAAGGGTGGTGTGGCAAAAACCTGCACCAGCATTCATTTGGCTTGTGTCTGGGCCCAGCAGGGTCTGTCGGTGTGTGTTGTTGATGCGGACCGCAATCGCTCAGCAACCGCTTATGCCGCCCGGGGGATGCTTCCGTTTGAGGTGGTGCCGGTGGAGGCTGCAGCGAAAGCCACCCGCCACGCCCAGGTGATCATCACCGACGGGCAGGCCAGCAGCCACGAGGATGAACTCAAAAATCTTTCGGCGGGAGCAGATCTTGTTTTGCTGCCAACCACGCCGCAGGCGAGATCAGTGGAGCTCACCGTTGAACTCTCTTCAATCCTCAGACAGATGGACACCATGCATGCCGCGTTGTTGGTGAAGGTGGACAGCCGAAAACAACGGGTTGCGCAGGAAGCACGCCAGATTTTGGAGGGTTTTGATGTGGATGTGATGCAGGCGGAAATCCCCTTGTTAGCGGCGTTTGAAAAAGCTGAGGTGGAGGGTGTATGCGTATCGAATGCTGTGGATGATCGTGGTCGTGCCGATCTGCGGCGCATGGGGGGCTGGGCGGCCTATCGCCAGGCAGCTGTTCAGATCCGTGATCGCTTGACGGCAGCAATGCCTGACGCGATTAGTGCTTGATCAAGAAACACCTCACTTCCGGCGTCGGTCGCCAATCAGACAGATCTTCTGCGCTTCATCCGTAATCCTGGTTACAGCTGATTGAAGGTTGATGGGACGCAGTTCTTGGTTGAAAAATCCCACCCGTTGTTCAGCAGCATCCACCTGGCAGCCCCAATCTCAATCTGCTCTTTCTGGCCAGGTCACGGCGAAGCCCTCCACCGCGGCTGTTCTGCTCAAGAAGCCAAGCGTCTCCAATAAAGCCGCATGATCGAAGCGGTTGTGATGCTTGCCATCGGTTTGTCGATGGCCGGCATGGTTCTTGGCAATCTGAACAACGACCAGTCCGTTTAAGTTCAAAAGCGGTTGCTGCTTTGGATGATGCCCTTGCTTGCCTTCATGCTCGGGCAGCTTGAGATCAGCAATCTCACAGCGGCCTTCCTCGTCCTGGTTGCGGTTGTCTTTGTGGGCAGCTTCGCTGTGGTGTCGTTGCAGACCGGTGAGCTGATCAAACCACCCAAAAATGACTGACACGTTTGAGTTGAATGGTCGGCAGATCGTTCTGAAAGCATCCAGTGACCGTGTCGTCGCTGAACGGGTGATGCGTCACATTCAACGGCGCATTGATGAAGACGACTGGCGGCCTTACCGCTCCCAAACTGATGCCTTGCGGGCATGGGCCCGTCTCGGTGGCATTCGGGTCCAAGTGCTTGAGGCTCTGAACTTGCTCTGATTGAGCACTAGAGCTTCATGATGCATTGATCATTCACGGAACTTTCAAAGGGTGATGCCTGAGCAACCCAAGGCCATGAACGCTGAGGCCTCCCATGTGGTGGTGATCGGCGCTGGCTGGGCCGGCTGGGGTGCAGCCAAAGCTCTCTGTGAAGCAGGCGTTTGCGTCACCCTGATCGATGGGATGTCGGATCCCACGGGGAGGACGGCGATGCGCACCGCCACTGGCAAACCCTTTGAAGCCGGCACCCGGGGCTTTTGGAGGGATTACCCCAACATCAATGCGCTGACAGATGAGCTTGGGCTCACTGATGTGTTCACTGAATTCACCACCAGCGCCTTCTGGTCCCCCGCCGGTCTGGAGGCCACTGCGCCGGTGTTCGGTGATGGGCTGCAGCTCCCCAGCCCCCTGGGGCAGGCCATGGCGACGATCAAGAATTTCAAGCGCCTGCCTGTTGCCGATCGCTTCAGCATTGCCGGCCTACTGGTGGCCATGCTTGATCTGAATCGAAACGAGGCGACATTCCGGCGTTACGACGCCATCGATGCGTTGACCCTGTTCCGCCAACTGGGAATCAGTGAGCGGATGATCGACGAGTTTTTGCGTCCGATTCTTCTGGTGGGGCTGTTCAAGCCACCGGAGGAATTATCGGCAGCCGTCACCATGGAACTGCTCTACTACTACGCCCTGGCGCATCAAGACTCCTTTGATGTGCGGTGGATGCGTTCCGGCAGCATCGCCGAGCAGTTGATCGCTCCCCTGGCTGAACGCTTGCTGGACTCTGGCCTGCTCACTGTCTTGGCAGGAACGTTGGCTACGCGCCTCAATCTTGATCACTCCAGTGAAGCGACCCAGTCGGTGGAGGTCCGCTCCCAAGCAACTGGACGCTCCAGCGTTATCGATGACGTTGATGCGGTTGTGCTGGCGGTAGGTGCCAAGGGCATGAATTCCCTGATGGCACAGTCGCCGGGCTGCAGGGATGTGCTGCCGGAGCTGGTGGCCGCTGGCAGCTTGGGCGCGATCGATGTGGTGTCGGTGCGGTTGTGGATGGATCGCTACGTAGCGGTCGCCGACCCCGCCAATGTCTTCTCGCGCTTTGGCGCCTTGCAGGGTGCTGGCGCCACTTTTTTCATGCTGGACCAGCTGCAGAACGCGGATCAAGATGCACTCTGGGGTGGTGGTGAGCCCCAGGGCTCCGTGGTGGCCAGCGACTTCTACAACGCCACGGCGATCGCAGCGCTGAGTGATCAAGAGATTGTCGAAACCCTGCTGGATGAGCTGTTGCCCGAGGCGGTGCCGGGCTTTCGGTTCGCCCAGGTGCTGGAGTTTGAAGTGCGGCGTTACCCGGGCTCTGTGTCGTTGTTCTCCCCCGGGAGTTTCAACCAACGGCCGCCGCTGAAAACAGCACTTCCGTCGGTGGTCTGCGCTGGCGATTGGGTGCGGATGGGCGAACGCGAGCATGGTGCCAAGGGGCTGTGCCAGGAACGGGCCTACGTCTGCGGTCTTGAGGCGGCCAATGCCCTGCTACGCAGTGGGCTGGTGAGGGGGGCGAATGCATCGCCCCGTCATGAGCATCCGGTGCGTCCGATCCGTCCCGAAGAGCCCCAGGTGCTTTTGGGCCGGGCCCTCAACAAGCTCGTGATGGATCCCTTGGAGGCTTTGGGACTCCGTTGGCCTTGGTTGGCCTGAGCTCAGAAATTAAGGTGGCCTGAGAGCCAGAGTTCCTGCCAAGACCCCGCGGCTGAGGCATTCAGCGCCATCAAGATCGTCACGCTGATGCCGCCCAGGGTTAGCCCCACCCCCATCATGATGAGGGCGGTCAGTCCTTCCGCTTCGGTGAGCGGTTGCTTTTCGAGAAAGCGACGCTTGGCCATGGCTGCTGATCCGATGCACCCGTTCTGCATCGGCCCAAGGGCACTTGGCAACTGGCCGTATCACTCATTCATGCAGAGCTGCGGGGGATGCCTCAGCGTTGCTTAGGTTGCTGGCCTGCGCTTGACGCTGCCCCGATGGGTTTCATCATGCAGCCATGACTGGTTTGATCTGTGGCATGACCGCCCTGTGGCTCCACGCCTGGTGGTGTTGCAGAACAACCAATTCGCCTGCAGTCAAACGCAGCTGGCCCTACCCACGGTCGTGGAAAAACAGCGCCGATTTGTATGAAAGGCCCTGTCGCCGCCACCGTCATCTCAGAGCGCGCACGCAACTCAGTGCACGCAGCCTCCGAATCGCTGGCAGCGCTCCAGCCTTAGTAGCGCAAGCTACAGAAAACGCGTAAGTTGGTCCGTCTGGATTTTTTCGTTGAACGGCAGCCAATCGGTCGAGGCCAAGAGTGAGAAGCGCCGTCAGCAGCTGATGGGACTTTCGTTTGTGTCTGCGGCGCTTGGCGTTCTGGCGTTGTTGGCGATCCGTCTCGGCACCTGTTGCTCCTGGTTCGGTTCGCACTGACCTTTTCGGTTTTGCAGCTAGTGGTCAATGGTGTCAGCTGCCCGGACAAGGCTGTATCAGCCACCAGATGTGGTGTCCAAAGCCCTTGATTGTGGATGTAGGGCCGATATGTTTCGCTTGTTCCCCATCACCTGGCTTCAGCCCGTGCGGCTGGAGCTTTTTTATTGCCTCATCGCAAGATGTTGTATCCATGCAAACCATATTCCGATTGTCTTAAGTGACATCGCTTGGTTGCAACGGCCACATCGATACCGCGTTCCTTAAGTTGTATCACCTCGTCCTCCCTTGATGTCTCCTTCCGAATTGTCGAGCATCAAATGGGAGCAAGATGGGGAAATGTCTGCGCAAGACACCTGGAATCTGGTGAAAAGGCTCACCAAGGTGGAAGAACAAGACAAGGCATCGAGCTTGTTGCATTTGTCGTCGAAACACAGCCACTCCAAGCGACCCAATCGTCGCTGAACTGGCCTTTTACCCCCATTGCAGGAATGGAGATGGTCTGAACACTCCCTCCATTGAGGGACAGTTTTGCGTTGATGGTGTTGGTGATTTGGCTTGCTTCGATCTCATGGCGTTTGTCGAAGAGGTGGTGAGATAGCAGTTTCAGTACGCTTGTTGTCTGCCAGGGATCGTCATTGCCTTGGTGCTCTTTTGCGTCGGGGGTGGTGCCTCTAAATGTTGGTTCTCCCCCTTGATTTATCGCCCCAGAGTGATTGGTCCAGGTTCTGCATCAACCCATCCTTTGCTGGTTCGGGATGAAACCAACGGTCTCAAGTTCATGGTGAGTGGCTTCCCTTCAGCAATGTCAACGCGCATGCCGCTGTAGGCATCTCCTTCAGCGCAGCCATTCCAGTTGCGTCCGATGAAGAGATTGTTGCTGGCGATCACGCTGCTGTTTCCTGCGTTGTCCTCTTCGATCAGCTCAGCCCCCTCACGCCGTTGCATGCGGAGCCCATAGCCGCTTCCTCCGCAGATCACCCAGTTGATCTCGCGATCAGCATGTCCGGTTTCATGGGTGCGCAGCACCTCCAAACAGTGGGCATGGCCACTGAGTACAAGATCCACAAGTGGCGAACTGAGGCTGTCCCCAAGAGATGACGCAACCTCGTCGAAGACATCCCTTAGGTGGTTGCGAACCGCCTGTGTATCGGCCTGATTCCATTTGGTTTTTTCTGTGACATAAGCGGGGTGATGCATCGTCAAGATGCGTCCGCGTGCATCGGGATCACGATGGGATGCGATCAGCCCTTCCTTGAGCCAGGTCAGTTGCTCGTGATCAACGGACGCACTGGGCCTGAAATGGCGTTGAAGATCGAAGCATTCCTCCTGCAGCGTTTCAAGTTCATCGAGGAGCGCATCGCGCTTCTCTTCACTGAGATTGCTGTTCGCCCAATCTCTGTAGAGAGTGGCCTGTTGTTGTTCAAGACTGCGAAGCTCTTGCCGACGCTTAACGCTATTTGTTGACGGGTTGGATGTTGTCAACAGTGTGTTCGAATCGATTGCAAACACGTCAACACCGGCATGCCGGAAGCGGTAGTAGCGGTTGGGTAGTCGAGTGTTGATCCCGGGTTGGTAGCGCAGGCATCGCTTCCCGTTCCACGAAACGTCGTAGTGCTTATCCAGGTGATCGCCGAGATGGGCTAAGGGGATGTCAGCGAGAACATCAAGGAAGGCGCGGGCATAGGTTTCACCCTGCCGTGAGCCGCGCCAACCAGCGTCGATGTCGTGCATCCATTGCAGATGCCGTCGCAATGGCAGGGTGAGACCTGCGAGCAATGCCACGGGAATTGAGAGGTCGTAGTAGTCGTGATTTCCCGGAACCGGAAGGAAGGGTTGATTGAAGACCAGTCCCTCGTGGCTGATGGTTTGCCATTTCTCACTGTGCTGGAGCCATTCCCTGTAGGGCTTCAGAAAGTTGTCGCGGTACTGATCAGCAGCCCCAACCAGATACACCACGTCTCCGGTGTGAAGCAGAAAGGCAGCGTCTGTTTTGTGGGGCAGAAGACGTTCGGCAATGCGACGGGGTGGGCTGTGGTGCCGATGACGACCCGTGCCACTGTCGCCAAGCACGAGGAAGTGAAAGGCATCGTGCGCAGCGGGGTTGCCATTGGCGTTGTTAATCACGAGTCGGGTTTGATCGATCCCGCGACGCATCAGTTCCGGATGCTGCCAGCGCACGCGCTTGCGCATCTGGCTGATCTTGCGTTGAAGGGAAGGATCGCTGGCGAAATTCAAAATTTCAGTGGGATGGGTGCCACCACTTGCAAGGCTTGAGGGTTCACGCTCACCGTGACCGTTTGTGCATCAAGCACTTCGCCATCAATCACCAGTTTCTGAACGTCATTCAACTTGATTTGAATCTGCTTGGTTCGAAAACAGGCAATGTTGCTGTGGTTGGCATTGCTGCTTTTAATGGCCGACCAGGCGAGGCTGGATAGCACCGAAAAACCACCAATGCGGTCTTTGGGGGTGGCCACAATCACTTCAAGAAGCCCATCATCGGGAATCACTTCCCCGAACCCCTGGGCCATCACGGAGGTGGCTGGTGCAGCATTGGCCACGGTGATGGCGCTCGTATCCAGCTGGTATTCGTTGCCATCGATTTGCATGGTGGCTTGGAATGGTTGTTGGTCCACCAGCTGCCTGGCACCAGAAAAGATGTAGGCCATGGGGCCAAGGATGTTTTTCAGTTCACGGCTGGCTTTATCCACCATCCCCGCTTCAAAGCCAAGGCCAGCGAGAAGGATCATGGGTCGGTCGTTGCAAACGGCGACATCGACACGTCGCAGATTGCCCAGAAGCAAATTGGTGCAGGCGGCCTTCACTCCTGTGGGGATACCCAGGGCAACGGAAAATGCGTTGGCTGTGCCGCGGGGAATAATGCCTAGTGGAATATCACTGCCCTGCAGGGCACTGGCAACAGCTCCAACGGTTCCGTCCCCTCCCGAGGCAATGATGATCGACTCGCCCTCTCCTTCTTTCTCGAATGCTTTGATCTCCTTGATCAATTCTTTGGCTTGGTCTGCAGGATCAAGGTCAGGCTGGGTTTTCCAAACCTGCAGCATGAACTGCGGTTCGAGATAGCTACGAATCTCTGCGAGTTCTACCTCAGGATCCCCTTGTCCGGCGATTGGATTGAAAATCAGATAACCCCGCCGACTCCGTTTCACGCCCTGCAACAGGGCGGATGCCGTGGCTGGATTCAGTGCGATCGGTAAGTCGCAGAGCAGGGCCGCTCGTACCAGTGGTTCGGCGAGCACATCCCTGCTCATTTGTTCAGGTGGAGCAGGGAAATGGATCAGGCCACTGATCTCTCCTTCGAGGACCTTGGCGGCCATGCTGATATCCCCACCGTCACGAATGGCACGACAGGGAATGATCGAAAGCCCACCTAATTCATGGCGCAGGGTGAGCTCCTCGATCACGTCTTCGGCGATGAGAAGAGAAAAACCCGAGAGCAGCTGGGTGTTATTGGTGATCCAGGTCCCCATGGCGGGGCAAACATCTGGATCGGCATTCAAGACAATGTTGGAGGGCATGGCTCAACCTTGGAGATGTTGTCTCTCTGTGTTGTTGTTGGTTGTCTCTTCGTGGTTGGTTAGGGCTGTAATGCCGCTTGCTCCCGCTTGCAGCTGATCGAGTTCGCACTGTTGTTGGCGGCTTGCTGCGCCTTCACTTCTTTGCGTGCTGCCCGCAGATCAGCACGGAACACGGGGTTGGCATGCAGTTGTGCCACCGTTGCTGCGCCAATGAGCTGCCCCGCTTGAACGTCGCTGTGCCAATGAACGTTGCAGATGTTTCGGCTCCTTCCGTAATCCATTCCCCGTTGGAGGATTTGATCCTGTTGGTTGGGGGCAATCTCACTGAGGATCAGAGCCCAGGCCCAGCCCACAGAGGTGTGACCGGATGGGTAGGAGCCGTCGGTTCGCAGAGCATTCTCATCATCAGGGGTGCAGATCGACTCCCCATTGCTCATGAACGGCCTTGATCGCTGGTAGTGGTTCTTGGCTTTGTAAGACGCCAATCCCGCATCGGTGAGTGATCGACGCAGGAGCGTGTAAAGCCTCGGTGTGCGTTCTTCTGAAATTTCGATGCCCAAACTGCAGGAAAAGATCGATGCGGCGGCAGGAAAGTTCAGATCGGCATCCGTTGCTGCTTGGCTCCAGCGTGCAGTGCCTTCATGTGAAAAATTGGCCTTGGCGATCTCTTCATCGAGTGCCTGTGCTGCTGATCCAGGTACCGGTGGAGGAGCAAGCAGTTTGAGGGAGTCGGGAAGCGTTTTCGGATCGAGGTAGCCCTGCAGGAGCCCGTGTTTCAACTCCTTCAGATCACTTGGTGATCCGACGTTGGATTCGCAGTAGGTGGGTTGTCCTGCTTCTGCCGGGAGACCTGTGATGCCTCCTAGTCCGAAAAGCGCCAACACCAAAAGACCCAGTTCAATCCGACGCATTAGGAGGCACCAGCCTGGCATCTTCAGAAATAGCTATTTCGTTTCATGAGAGCCATATAAACGACTGGATGCCGTTCGAATCGGCTCATCTCACCTCTTTTTGATGGTCATCGAGCTTTTTTCTGAGACGTTGGATAGTGAACCTGGGTGATTTCCCCATTTGAGGGAGGGCCAAGCCCGGAAAGTTCACCCATTTGGTGGATGGGGATGGATCCGTTGGTGCCAATCAGTTGGTTGAAACGGCTACAGGAGTTCTATGATTTCGCGCTCTCTCGATAAGGACCCACAGCGGCCTTGACCAACAAACTCATCGTCGGCAGTGAGGAGTGGTGCTCCCTGCCAGGGCTTGGATTGCCGGCGATTAAGGCACGCGTCGATTCCGGCGCGGCGACGTCGTCGTTGCATGCCTTCAACATTGTCCCCTTCCAGAGGGATGGTGAGCTGTGGATCAGTTTTGAGGTGCATCCGCTCCAGAACGACCGCAGTGTGGTGGTGCGCCATGAGGCGCCGGTGCTGGAGCAACGCGGCGTGCGCAACACCAGTGGCATCTCGGAAACCCGCTATGTGATTCGGGAAGAGTTGGTGCTCGGCGAGAAGCGTTGGCCGATTGAACTTACCCTCACCAACAGGGATGCGATGGGCTACCGGATGTTGCTCGGTCGCGAGGCAATGGTGGGGCGCGTGCTTGTGGATCCTGAGGGGAGCCATCAACTGGGTGACGTTGAACCGGCCCACCTGGAAGGGATGTATGCGGCCTTGCGCACCGAACGCACGGGCCTCCGCATTGCTCTGCTCGCCTCGGATCCAGAGCTTTACAGCAACCGTCGACTGCTGGAGGCGGGTGAGGAGCGCGGACACCGCATGGAATTCCTCAACGTCAAGCAGTGCTACATGCGGCTCGATCCGCAGAACCCCGAGATGCATTACCGGGGTGGCAATGTGCTCGAGCGCATCGATGCGGTGATCCCCCGCATTCGTCCGAGCGTCACCTTCTACGGATGTGCGATCACCCGTCAGTTTGAGGCGATGGGCATTCGTGTTCTCAATGCTGCTGAGCCGATCAAACGATCCCGCGACAAGCTTCTGGCGTCACAGCTGTTTGTGCGCCATGGGCTGAGCATGCCGGTTACCGGTTTTGCCAGTTCTCCGCTCGACACCAAGGATCTGATCAAGATGGTGGGCGGCGCACCGCTGATCCTCAAGCTTCTGGAGGGTGCCCAAGGGCGTGGCGTCGTTTTGGCGGAAACCCAGAAGGCTGCAGAGAGTGTGATCAATGCCATGAAGAGCCTGAACGCCAACTTGCTGGTTCAAGAATTCATCAAGGAGGCCGGTGGAAAGGACCTGCGTTGTTTCGTGATTGGCAACAAGGTGGTGTCGGCCATTGAGCGGACAGCTGCAGTGGGCGACTTTCGCTCCAACATTCACCAGGGTGGTTCAGCTCAAGCGGTGCGCATCCGGCCTGAGGAGCGCAAGCTGGCTGTGGCGGCGACACGGGCGCTCGGCCTTGACGTGGCCGGTGTAGACATCATCCGCTCGGAGCGTGGGCCCTTGCTTCTGGAGGTGAATTCCAGCCCTGGGCTCGAGGGAATTGAAACGGCGACGGGTAAGGATCTCGCCGGTCAAATGATTCAGGAAGTGGAGCGAAAACTGGGTTGGGTTCGTTCCTGTTCGACCCCCGCTCTGGTCGCTTCTTGATCTGGTGTGTTGCGCGGGAGCCTTGGTTTTCTGCCCTAACCGATGTTCACCTTTTACTTAAATGTTTCGATGCTGGCTCTGCTGGTGTTGCTGATTTGGCTTGCTTCGATCTCCTGGCGATTGTCGAAGCGACGTTGAGATCAACCAGGCGGTGCGGATTTGCATCGCGATGCTCTGATTACGTTCGGTTTCTGCTTCACACCAGATGGTCCAAGACCACCTGCCTGTAGGCATCCAAGTCGGGCACTTCAACCCCATCAACCTTGGCACGGTCGTCCCAGCGCCGTAGTGCCATGGCATCGTCCATCCCCTCTAAGGCCAACAGCCGCATTGCTTCAGAACGGCTCAGCTCTCCGCCTTGCACGGCAAAGCTGCGTTTCGACGCATCCGATAGTCCCGCGTAATACGTCTCATCCAGGGAGCACAGCAGCCGTTTGGCTGAGACATGCCGCTGTACGGGGGCAACGACCTGCGTGGGGAAGAAAACAGAGAGTGCTCGGGCTGCGACGGCCTCATGGGCACAGTCTTGATCGAGGAAATCCCCCCGCTCATCGTGTTCATCAATCATCAGATGGCCGATGTCATGAAGCAGTGATGCCACCACCATGTGGGGCTGGTGCGACTCCTGTTGGGCCAGATGCGCTGTCTGCAGAGCATGTTCCAGCTGCGTCACCGATGGGTCGTAGCTGGATTGCCCATGGGTGTGCAGATAGGCGAAGAGCAGGTCAACGCGTTCTTCGCGACTCCCCGCTTGCATGGATTTCATCCATTCCATGGCGTGGTCGGCCAGTGCAGTCATGAGACGTCCTCCCCGAGAAAATGGTTGATCAGGCTGACGCGCCCTTCAGCCAGCGCCTGCTTTTTGTGGTCGTAGTACTCCGATCTCAGATCGCCTTCGGAGCTGGCGTTGTAGGTGACGTACAGCGCGCGGCGTGAACGATCGGAGCGGTTTGTGCCGCTGCGGTGCGGTGCAAAGGAGTTGAAGAACACAGCGTCGCCAGCAGCCACAGGCATCGGCGTCCATTCGAGTTGGGATGCCTGCTCAATCGGTAGACATCCATCGGCATTCACGCCAATCACCCCGTTGTGATGGGCCCCCTTGGCGAATTCCAAGCAACCATTGCTGGTATCAGCTGAATCCAAGGCCAGCAGCATCGTGATGTGCAGGGAGCCATACGGATAGGCCGGTGCATCCTGATGGGGGGCATACCCGGCTGCACCGGGGTGCTTGTAGTTGATCTTTTCCTTGAACAGCACCGGTGGCTCGCCAAACAATGCTTCGAGCACGTCGTGCACCCGCCCTTGGGTCAGGAACTGATGCAGGGGAGGGTGATCCTTGGCGAAGTCTTCGGTTCGCGCTTTGACCCGACCACGGTCTGTGCTTTCGAAGTAGTGGCGCCCCAATGTCGATGCGTTGGAGATGTCGTCAACCCACGTCAGCAACTCCGCCATGGCGTCGCTTGCCACCAAGCCGGGCACATGGACGACGCCGTCTTGTTGATGACGCCCTTTGAATTCAAGGAGATCCTTCGGATCCCAGTGCGTTGTGGTTGTGGTGTTGCTCATCTGATCGGCATCAGGGTGGACTCAACAAGTGCCTTGAGATTGCGGGCTGCCGTCATGGCGATGTCTTCTCGGATCGATTGAACGGCTGACCCGATGTGCGGGGTGAGCACGGTGCGATCGCGCTGATCGAGCAAGCCCTGGGGGATGGAAGAGGGGTGGTCCTCTCGGGCCCAGTCCTCCATCTCAAAAACATCGGCTCCGTAGCCCCCCAGCTGGCCTGATTGCAGCGCCCGCACAACAGCCTGTTCATCCACCACCGAGCCACGGCATGGATTCACCAGCACTGCTCCTGGCTTGCACCGGGCCAACACATCCGCATTGATCAGATGCAGCGTGTCGTTCGTGAGCGGCATCATCAGCACCAGGTGATCACTGCGTTCGATCACGTCGTTGAACTCCAGATGCTGCAGCTCAAGACGTTGCTCGGATGGGCGATCAAGACGAACGGGATCGCTGTACAGCAGTGTTGCGCCAAAGCCCCGTATGCGCTCGGCGAATTCAATGCCGAGTTGCCCCATCCCCACGATGCCAACCGTGCTGTTGATCACTCCCTTGGAGTAGAAATTGGGTCGCCATCCAGGGAACTGGCCTGTGCGCACGAAGGCATCCCCTGCCGGAATGGATCGCGCCAGGCTGATCAGCATCGCAACGGTGAGTTCTGCCGTTGGTGCCGCCAACAAATTGGGGATGAATTGATAGCGAATGCCCCGGGCATCACAGGCGGAGAGATCGAAGTTGTCGAAACCACGCAGGGCGCCAGCAATCGAGCGCAAGCGCGGGCAGTGATCCAGAAAGTCGGCATCGACGCAATCCGGCATGAACATCAGCAGGCCGTCGGCGTCCGCTGCTGTTTCCAATAGAACGCGACGGCTCCAGGGCTCCCGGCTGCGATTGGCGGTGACCCGTGCGAATTCGGAGAGGAAGTCGATCACCTCCTCCTGCACATGGTTCGTGACCACCAGATGGGGCCGCTGTTGATGGCTCATCAGGGTCGTCATTGCACCATCCAATGCCGCAGGGCATTGCTCATCGAATCGAGCGCCGTAACCACTACGAGCACCACCAGCAGCAGGGCCGAAACCTGTTGGTATTCCATGATCCGCAGGGCACTGATGATTTCCAAACCGATGCCGCCGGCGCCCACGGCGCCCACCACCATCGAAGCCCGGAAGTTGTATTCCCAGCGGTAGAAGGTGACATCCGCCATCGCTGGAAACACCTGAGGAAGGATGCTGTGAACGATCACCTGCAGTTCAGACGCGCCCGATGAGCGGGCGGCTTCGATCGGCTCCTGATCGCAGAGTTCGATCGCCTCGGCGTAGAACTTGCCGAGCATGCCTACGGAGTGAAGGCCAAGCGCCAGTGTTCCGGGCAGTGCTCCGAAGCCAACAGCAGCCACAAGAATCATGCCGAGAATCAACTCGGGAACGGCTCGGGTCACGTTGAGTATTGCGGTGGCCATGACGTACAAGCCACGGCTCGGGCTGGTGTTTCTTGCTGCGAAGAAACAGAGCAACAGTGAGAAGAAAACAGCGATTGAGGTGCCCGCGATGCTCATGGCCATCGAGTCGATCAAGGGCTTGATCCAGAACTGCCACCGCCCGAAATCCGGTGGGAACATTTCAGGCAGCAAGTTCAAAATCGCCGGCACCCCGGTGGCGATTCGATTCGGATCAAACAGGCCCACAATGGCCAGGGAACCAACCACCGCCGTGAGAATCACCAGAACACGGAGGAATTGCTGCCGCCATCGCAGCTCATGGCGCCGAAGAATGGCGCGATAGGAATCAACGGAAGCGCTCATAACGGGAGATAAAAAATGTCCCGATGGTGTGAAACATCGGGACAGAGGAACGTGTTCAGTTGACGAACTTGCCGAGGTCGAGGCCCAGAAGATCACCCGCCTTGCGGATGCCGTCATAGTCCTGATCGGTGATCACGGCGAATCCATCGGCCTTGAAGGGCTTCAGGACGCTCTCGTCGTTCAGCTCAATGAAGGTGGTGCTGATGGTCTCCTTCAGTTCGGGCTTCAACGACGAGCGCATCGTCCAGGGGTACTGCGGGATCGGTGCTGATTTGGCGATCAACGTCACTTTCGTGTCGTCGATTTTGCCCTTCTCCTTCATCGACTCAAAAATCGGGCAGGCCATCCCACCGGCTTGAGCATTACCGTTCTGAACCGCCAAGGCCACAGCGTCATGGGCGCCGAGGAACACCCCCTCGTAGTCCTCACCCTTGGTGAGGCCATTCTCTTTGAGGGTCAGTTCCGGGAACATGCGACTGGAGGTTGAAGCTGGGTCTCCAAAGGCAAAGGTTTTGCCTTTGATCGCTTCAAAGTCGGTCACACCGGCTTCGGTGTTGCCGATCAGACACGAGTTGTAGGTCTTGGTGCCACCCTTGATCCGTGCGGCGAACGGTTCGATCTCGCTCTTGGTTTTGGCCAAGACGTACGACAGCGGTCCGAAATAGGCCAGGTCGAGGCGATCGTTGCGGGCCGCCTCGATCATGGAGGAGTAATCGGTGGTGACCACCAGTTCGATCTCCTTACCGAGTTTCTGATTGAGGAAATCCTTGAGCCCCTGATTGTCCTGAATCACCGTTGCGGCATTTTCATCCGGAAGCAGGGCAACAATCAGCTTGTCGGGATCACTGGTGTCGGCAGACTTACCAGTCGTTGTTTGGCTGGAGCAACCAACCAGAAAAATCGCAGCAGATGCAAAAGCAACGGCTGAAAAACGCGCAGCTTGGGACAACATGGGGATGAAATGAAGAGCAAGCCTGAATTCGAGACGGCGGACTTTTAGGTGACCGCTGCCTCGAGCTTGTGGCGATACAGGGCGTGAATCTCGCTCTCGTCCAGGGTCATGGAGTGCTGGTCGCAAATGATGCGGCCAGCCGCCATGCCAATGATTCGATCAGCAAACTGGCGTGCGAATTCCACCTGGTGAAGGCTCACCAGAACAGCAATTCGGTCGCGCTGGCAGATGTCTTTCAACAGCGAAAGAATCTGCACAGAACTTTCTGGATCCAGGCTGGCGATCGGTTCGTCCGCGAGAATGAGGCGAGGCTCTTGAACAAGCGCTCGAGCGATTCCGACGCGCTGCTGCTGGCCGCCGCTGAGGTCTTTGACGCGGGCCAGTGCTTTGTCGATCAAGCCGACCCGCTCGATGGCTGAGAGAGCTTTTTGGCGATCGCTCTCGGGAAGTGGAAGCAGTGAACGCAGGAAAGAGTGGTATCCCAATCGCCCCATCAGCACGTTGTCGAGCACGGATAGGCGGTCAATCAGCTGGTGCTGCTGGAACACCATTGCCGTGTCGCGACGGTGGGCGCGAAGCTGCCGGTTTTTGCTCGCGCTGATCTCTCCGTGGTGGCGTGATTGGATCCTTCCCGAGTGGGGTTCAACTAGTCCGTTCAGGGAGCGAAGCAGCGTTGATTTTCCGGCTCCGGAGGAGCCTAGAAGAACTACGAATTCTCCATCTTGGAGCGAAAAATTGATATCTCGAACAGCAAAATTATCTTCCCCGAATGATACTGATAACTGCTCGACTCTTAACAGGTTATTCATTTCAATGTTTTGCCAAGGCCTTGCTATTCAAATCTAACCCTCGCCTGGCGCTACTAATTAACAAATGGATAAGAATTGGTTGAGGTTTACTTATCGCCTTTCAATTTATAATTATCTTTGACCTGCTGTTATTGATTTCATAACTTTTCGCTTCTTCTTTCTCGTTGATTTGGTGTGGCGACAAAGTCGCCATTAGCTGCTCTTGTCAGAATTCCTTGATGGGTTGATGGGCATGTTCGCTGCGAGGAGAGCAAGCAGCGTGAGGCAAGTCGATTTGTAAGCCAACAGGGCCCGGCCGGAGCCAAAACACTCTCCTTCCAGGCCTGGTGTTCATGCATCACCCTGGTGTATTGGTGATAAGCCCTCGCATAACGAATTACATGTTCCGCTGGCACAAGAGCGCCACGAAGCAGTTCAGGAAGGCGCTTGGACTGAGCAAGTACCAGTTCCTTTGGCTCACGTTCGGTAATGGCCTACTGATCGGATACGTCCTGGCTTTTCTGGCTCGCCGTTAAGGGTTGATCAGAGGCAACCGGCACTACGCCGTTTTGTTGCAGGTGCAGGGCCAGCAACCCCGGGCCCCACACGATTCCTGCTGCGAACAGCCATGACCAGAAGGGGGATTTCGAGAGCAGGTCTTGCACAGGTGCTCACCTTGATCAATGCAATGTCTACGGCTTAAAGGTCAAGGCTTGATTGCAGGCTGATTAAGAAATCCGAATAGGCGTGAGTGCCCTGGAGCCTTGAGTTGCTACAGGTTAAGAATGGATTAAAGGGAGGTCGTTATGAATCCGCTAAAGCAATTTCTGAAGCTGCACAGCCTTGAGCTCCAGGCTCGAGCTTGCGTCGATCGCTCTTCTGCGCAGAAGCTGATCAGGAAAGCCGACAAGGCCAAGCAGAAGCTTGAAGGCAGCCGCTGTCGTTGAGCTCAGGTTCCTTAAGCAAAGATCCCCGCGACAACCGTTGGGATCGGGTTAAACTGTATCAGGCGATACACAAAGGTTGGTGCAGCTGTCTGATCAAGCGCGCAAGGAAATCCGGAGCATGGTTGATGCAACCTTGTCGGTGATCATGCGCGAGCATGATGTGGATGAATGTTTTGTAATCACTGAAATCAAGGATTACATCCAAAGCTCTGAATTGATTTACCAAAATAAAAAGGGTCTGAAAGTGATTCAATACGCCCCAAAGCAAGTGCTCAGCCGGGGCGGGTTTGGCTCAGTTGTGAAATCGATTCGTACGAAAGTGCATAAGATCACTTCGATCCGTCTCCCTCCGTGGCCGCCTGAGGACTCCAACTAGTAGAACAAGTCTTGATCTCTGCTTTCTTTCGTCTCGAAGAGCGTTTTTGTGCTCGTGTGGTGAGCCAAGGCTTTTCTCTTCAGCCTTGGTTTCTTGCGATCACCAGGGTGCTGGGCACTCAACGTGATTCCCCATTGCTGCTGATCAGAACATCGACATGGCTTTGATCTTGCTCAGCTTCAGTTGATTGAGGCCGTTCAGGTCGTCGTAATTGATCAGCTTCTGCTTGATCATGTCGGCCAAGGTGAAAAGGATATTGCTGAAATCGAATTCCATTCGTCCTTCGTATTGATAGCGCTCTGTGCTCAGATAGTCGTGGAACTGCCAGATTGATTCGGGTGTGTCCAGTTTGGTGCTCAGATCCTTGAGGTTGCCAATCAGGGTCAAGATGGATCGCTGCTTGCCTAGATCAAAAGCATGCCGGGCAACCGCTTCTTCTTCAGAGGTCCAATCGGTTGCAGACATTGAGGTGAGAGGGGGAGGGAGCGTAGGGAAACTGGTTCTGATTCAGAACTCAGAGGACCAATCGACCAGTGCGTAGTTCCGGCAGCAGGAACCAGGGAGCCTTGGGATGGTTGTGGTGCTCGAGATGGTAGCCAAAATGGTAACAAGCGAGCAGTGATACAAACGGATGAAGATTCAAGCTTTTGATTGAAACTTCGTGGCCTGTTTGTTTGTATTCTTTGCGATGGGGCAGGTAAGTGCCAACAAAGAAAAGTTGTGAGGTGCTGATCAGCAAAGGAAGCAGGAATATCACAGAAACTGTGATAAGTGGCTGGCTTTGATGGGGTTGCGCTGCCAACAGCAGAACCGTGAGAACGAGGATCAGTCGGCTGAGTTGTGCTGGGTTGAGATAGTTGCGCAGGAAGCGAACCAACCAAGCCAGCAGTGATCTGTTGTGGGTGGGGCAGAAGTCGGGATCGGCTTCTGATTCCGGCATCTGGTGATGCCGATGGTGGTTCCGTTTGCAGATGTCGTAATTGAGGCCGGCGTAGAGCCACAAACAAACCCGACCGATGCGTTGATTGATCAACCCATGCCCCGGCACCAGGCTGTCGTGCATGGCGTCGTGGGCCAGGATGAACAGGCCGGTGTGCAAAAAACTGCGGACCAGGACCCAGGTGGTGATTGCCAGGGGATGCCACTGATCGAGGTCAAACCGCAGGCCGATGACCAGCGTCACCAGCCAGGAGATTCCGATCAGTGCTCCCAGCTGGAGACCCCGTTGAGGGCTGCTCGTCAGGCTGTCACTTGGCACCAAGCTTGAGCAGTTCAGCGGGTGAGGCGAGCAGGTCGATGGCAACGAAATAGATTTTGTCGTTCTCATCGAGCAGGAAACGCCAGGCCACGTTCATGCCCACTTCGCGGCCGAACCACGGGGTCTGCACCTTGCCGGTGACCTTGATCTGGTTGAAGCCGCCTTCTGCCGGTTCGCCGAAGCCGCCTTGGGGCATCAACTTCAGGTTCTGGCAGTCGCGCTTGAAGAACTTCAGGATGGCTTCGCGGCCCACGATTGGACGTTGGAAGGGGGGCTGAAGTGCCCCATCGTTGAGGAAGAGATCGATCAGCTGATCAAAATCGTTTGCATTTAACAGCTGCATATAGCTGAGGATCGTCTGGTTCAGAACGCCGGGGATGAAAATCTCCTCGCGCTCTTCCACTGGGGTCGGGGCGACGATCGGCTCGGTCACGATCTTGTCGTCGTCGATGTTGGGATCGAATCCCATGTCGACAACGAAATTCCGCAGCAGGGTGATTTGCTGGCCCTGCTCCACCTTCTTCACCGCTTCCAGCACGGAGTTGGCGTTGGCGGAAAGCTTGTAGCCCTGGGGGATGGGGGCGACTTTGCCCTGACGCATGTATTCGCCCAGCTCGTACCAGAAGCAGAGCTTCACGTTTACTGACCAGTAGGCGTAGGTGCTGGAGATCGGGCTATTGATCTTGGAGGCCAAGTCGCACATGACCTTGGTCTGCTCGTCGAAGCTCATGGCCACGATCTGCTCGAGGATTGGGCGAGCCAGTTGCATCCGAGCAGCACCGGGGGCTGCCACGGTGATGGTCTGGCCCATCTCGAGGTAGGCGAACCAGATCAGGGCGAGCTGGTCTTCTGCTGACAAAAGCTTGAAGCGTGCCGTGATGGCCGGAACGGCATCAGCGGTGAGGGTGTCCGGGAAGATCTGGCGGGCTTTATCGAGCGTGAACATCCAGGACGGATCAAGGGGTTTACAGACTGTAACACTATGTTTCGTTATGTAAAAAGGTCCCTCTGTCCGGTTCCCTGCTCGTTAGTGAGCTCTTGCCCCTGCAGGGTTTTGTCCACGTGCCTCGCCCGCTGATGGTTCCGTTAGCGATGCGGGTCTTTTCTTTTCTTCTTTGGTCGGTTTGATGCGGCGGCCTACGTCTGTTGATGCAGTTTCTTGAGTTGATCCGCGAGCTGAAAGCGCAGCTGTCTCAGATTTTCAACATTGATCTCGTGTTCGCCAGCACTCCAGTGCTGTGGGTTGGCGACACGAATCTCCAGTTCACGCAGGCGGGAGCGATCGGATTGCATGGCGAACTCCACAGCCGGGCTAAGTCTGTTGCCGCTGTTGATGCTTCAACATGAGTTTTTTTGCTGGTTAGGGGAAAAACACTGTTTTCCTACCGAATAAACCTCAGATGGAACCCGATTCGAGCAGATGGTCCATCAAGGCTGCATAGAGCTGGGTCTTCATGTTCAACAGGCAGGCCTGTTCGTTGGCGTCACCGCCGGGCCAGTTGATGTAGGCCTCTGATACTGCCCGGTGCAGGACACGCAACGCATCTATCTCCACCGAAATGGTGGTGACCATTTGGTTGTCTTCCATCGTCGTTGTGAACGAAATGAGCTGACTTCAGAGGCCCTGGGATTGCTGGCGCACGATCCAGGCTGAGGCGGCTTGCTGTTGTTTCCAGGCCACTAACAGCTCTTTGGCAATGCTGCGCAGGGCTGCAAGATCATCTGAGCTGTCGATCTCGCGTGAGAATTTCTCGATTTCAAATTTCTGGCCCAGAGTCAACGCGATCGGTTCCATTGGCTTGTGGCTTGGTGAGCGGAACGTACCCGAGAATTTTTTTTGCTGCAAATCAATAACGTAGTAGTTGCAACCGATTTGAGGAAAGAATGCTCATCTCAATGCATTGCTTCCATTACAGAACATTTCTGAATGCCGCTGATCATTCGGATCGCAAAGGCTTATGGCCTTAGAAAGCATGTACAGGCCTGGAACTGATGCATTTCTCCTGGGAAAAACATCTGGAATTGTCCCGGAATGTAGCTGTTGCTTCAGACGAAAATCAGGGCATTGCTCTTGCGCTGATGGGTGTTGCTCTCACCATGCTGGCCACAGATCTTCTGACCCATGAGTTGAAGACTTCGGCCTTGCCGTCCTCCAGGGCTTGATTCAGAGGAAATCCATTTCATCTTCATTGGTGTCGTCTTCCTGGGATTGAATCCAAAGGGCTGAGAGCGGAAAAATGAAGCAGCCGGCAATAAGGAATTCCATGGGATTTAGAATGTGCTGAAGCCACGTTCGTGTGGATTCGAATCGATATCTGTATCAACGGCTGTCGTGTTTTTTGAATTTGGTTGTCGATCGATCCGTTTGATCCTGTTGAGTGTTTGTGCTTAATCAGCCCAGGGTCACCAAGGTGACACCTGCAACAAACAGCAGAACAGACAACACCAGCAAGCCACTGTTCATCGGTTGCTGGCTCGTTTGATTGATTCCATCCCCAGACGTGCCGCCTGGCGGCCAAGCCCGATCGCTGCTTTGGTGGTGCTTTTGATCAGATCCTTGGCGGTGCTGCGAACCCGGCGGGGGCTGCGTTGCATGGCATCGGGCCAGGATCCTTCCGGCCAGCGCGGCACACGGCGGGTGACTCGGTCACCAAGTTGAAGCAGGGATCGACGCAGCCGGCTGGCCACAGCTTTCAAGCAACAGCATCAATGTGCTGGCTCTAACTCAATGCTGTTGTGCCAAATGACACGAAGGTGGTTTGGGACTTTTTTTCGTTGCTCTAAATCCCTCAGTTGAGGGAAATGACCATCCGCATGCCTTCCCCAACTGAGGGATGTGGAATCCATTTCCTTGTTGCTGAATAAAAGAGCGCGTCGTGGGTTGTTATGTCTCCTCTGTACGACCTGATTCTTCAGCGCAAGGGCGAGCTGCAGACCGAAACGGTCCAAGTGACCGATGCCGCCCAGGCCTGGCGCCTGGGGCGTGAGCGCTATCCCCACTGCATCCGCGGTGTTGTCCGTCGAGATGCTGGGCGTGATGGCTCCACGGCTGAGCCATCCAAACGCCGCTAAAAGAAAGACATCCGAATTGCTTGGGATGGAGCTGCGGCTCGAGTCGCGCGCGCTGCATGAAGCCATCGAAGCGACGGCTGAGTTTTTCAAGACCCAGCGGGTGGTGGCCTGCTGCGGTGATCGGCTCACCCTCACCTGCCTCTGCTTGGCGGAGCCGATTCGCCGTGCCGTGGTGGGTGCCGCCACCACCGAAGAGGAGGGGTTTGAGCTGGTGCTGCGCCACAAGCCGAGCCTGTTGATCTGCACGTCGGATCTGGAGACCGGCTACGGCATGAACCTGCTGCGACGGGTCAAGGCGGAGCTGCCCACCTGCCAGCTGTTGATCGTGCTGGTGCGTGAAACCCAGGCCGTGGTGCAGGAGGCGATGCAGGCCTATGCCGATGCGGTGATCTTCAAATCAAGCCTGGGCACCGGCAAGGGCGATTTCATCCAGGCTCTCCACACCCTTTCCGAAGGCGGCGTCTATTTCCCTGAGGAGATTCGCAAGCTCGGTGCGGCCGAGGCTCCGAACCCGCACCTGCCGCCGTTGATTGAAGAGCTCACCGAGCGGGAATTGGAGGTGGTGGCAGGTGTGGCCCGCGGCCTCACCAACCAGGGCATCGGCAGCAGCCTCGGCATCTCGGTGGAAACGGTGAAGACCCACGTGGTCAACGCCAAAGACAAGTTGGGTGCCGCTGATCGCACCCAGCTGGCGGTGATGGCGTTGCTCTACGGCCTGATCGATCCCCTCGGCTGATGACCTGGGGGCCTTTTCGCTGATCGCCTGTTCGGTGATCACGGTCGTGATCTCGCTTCGTTCGCCAATGCTGAATCCATAGGGTCAACACCTTGATTTTTCTGTGATGACCGAGGAAACCACCAACCAGCAGTCCTGCGGCGGCAAGAAGCGGGCGATGCTCGCCTATGGCCTGGTTCAGATCTCCGCCACCGTGGTGTCGGCTGTGTCGTTGGCGGCCATCGCCGTTGGCCTTTGCGCCGTGAAGCAGGAGAGCCGCCTGTTCAACGGCTGCGTTGAAACCGTTGTGGCTGATGGCCGCTCCCAGGCTGAAGCCGTTCGCTTCTGCAACGGCGGTTGATTCCGCAAGAGTTCAGTTCAGACCTGGCTTTTCAGCCGTTTCAAGTTGTGACGATCGCGCTGCAGTCAGTGGCTTTGATTGCGCCATGTAACGCTCACTTTGAACTATTTATAAGTTCATCAGCGCGCATGAAGTCATCGCCATAACTTGAACTGAATTTCATTGGTCTTTCGGATGCCAGCTCTGAAGTACAAGCGGGATTTCACCCACGATCAACGGGTGTCCTTCGCCTTTGCGAACTCCGCGACTGCCACCAAGAGCGCCAGCTCCAACGCCGGCAAAGCTGCATCCAGCACCGCTGAATACAAGCAGAACCAATGCGCCTCGATGGGCATCGGCATGGGTCCTCGGATCCATGAGGTCTGCCCCTTCTCGGCGGTGAACCACTCCTATGCCTCCACCGGCAGTTCGGCCCTGGAAGCAGCCATCGCTTCGGCCTACAAGCAGGTGTTCGGCAACATCGGCATCTCCGATAGCCAGCGTCTGACCTCCTTGGAAGCCTTCCTCTGTGATGGCCGCATCAACGTGCAGGGCTTCATGGGCGGCCTGGTCAAGTCCGACCTCTACAAGCAGAAGTTCTTCCATGCCGTGTCGCCCATGCGCGGCATTGAGCTCACCACCAAGCACCTGCTTGGTCGTCCTCCTGTGAGTCAGCAGGAAATCAGCGCTGGCATCCAGTTGATTGCTGACCAGGGCTTCGATGCCTTCGTCGACAGCCTCACCCACTCCGAGGAATATCTCGAGACCTTCGGTACCGACACGGTTCCCTACCTGCGCGGCTTCAAGTCGGAAGCCCGGGCCGCCTGCTCCACCTTCGTGGGCATGGCTGACATCACCCCAGCCAACGCCAGTGCCGAGCACGTGATGTACACCGGCCCTCTGCTGGTGAAGCGTCTCACCAAAGACCTCAGCGGATTCTCTGCTGGCGGCGCTGCCTTCTCCGGCGATGGCAGCGGCTTCTCGTACACCAACGCCGTCAAGAACGCCCGTAACAGCGCCCACCGCCGCATGTATGGCGGCAAGTTCAACTACGGCAGCTATTGATTCTCTGCCTCAGGCAGCAACCAACGGATCAGTGAACGGCAGGAGGGGCAACCTTCCTGCTTTTTCATGAGTATTCCTACTCATTGAGAATGATCCCCATTCCCGTAGGGTCGGCAAACTGTTTGTTTTGGGTATGCATTACTTCGGGATGTTGGTGCACGAGAGCGGCAAAGTGACGCCGCTTTTTGTCACTGAGCTTCTTGAAGTTGCGGTCTCTAAGTTTTTCGAATGCTGTCTGAGAGCTGGATACAAGCCAATTGATGTTCATCTACGTCTGATTAAATCGGCGTCGCCAAAATTCCCTGCTGAGATTTGTCTGGATAAAAATCTGTTGGTGTCGGGCTACAACCTGCAGGTGGAGAACTACCAATAACCCATGACATCTTGGGGTTGATCTCGCCTGATGTTTCGTGGCCAGCCCCGCCGACGCCGACGCCAACCTCAAGCGGGCCCTCGAGCAGCTCAACGAGAACGAGGCGGCCGTTGCCGAGGCAATCAATGAAGCTCGCGCCGAGCACGCCCGCAGTGAACCGCCCCTCGCCGGATCGGCCCTGCTCGAGCGCATCGACCAGCTGACCGGCCAGCGCTCCCTCGACAGTCAGGACGCCGCGATCCTCTGTCACTGGCCCGATGCCGCCTCCATCGGTCAGGCCTGGTTCGAGCTCAAGCACCCCGGCAAGAGTGTTCCCAGTCCGATGTTGGTGCTCGATGCCTATCTCGTTGGCGCCCCGCCGTTCCTGAGCAAGGCCCAGCGGGATCAGGTGGGTGATTGGTACCGCAGCAAGGTGAGTGCCAATCCCGAATACACCGATGCCGTCACCGGAGCGGCCAAGGCCTTCGTGTTGATCGGTGATCTCAATGCCAGTGCCGCCGGCATGGCTTGGCAGACGATCATTCCCGACCTGCTCGAGCAGGGCCACGATCTGGAGTTCAACGTCACCAAGGAACAGGTGACGGCAGCGGCGGCTCGCTGGATTGTTGCGGTGGCCGACACCTTCACGCCACCATCGCTGGATTAACGCGAGCGATTGATGGGTCTGCAGCTGGTTTCCGCTGATTACCTCCACGACGACGGCATCACCTACCGGATTCGCCGCGACACTCTGAAGCAGGACTTCACGATTGAGGAGAAGCGTGATGGTGCCTGGGTGGATTGCGGTCTGGATCAGGCGGTGAAGGATGTGAACTTTGCGGAGTTCAAGCGGCTCGGCCTGCTGATCAAGAAGGTGATGGACGCTGATCAGTGGCTCGCTTGAGCGGCATCGATCCACGGCCACCGGCCACACGCGCCAGGATGTAACGAATCCGTTACAAACCTCTCATGACCGTCGGAGAAATCTTTTTGGAAAGCCTCTCAACAGGGGTGATCACCGAGCACGAGGTGAGCTGGTTGGCCTCGCACCAGACCAGCTTTGATCGGCCCGAGGAGGCGGCCGCCATCCGCCTGGGGCGCTTGATGGACCAAGGCGAGATCAACCTCGGCTGCCGCCTGCCGGAGCCGATGCTGCGTCACCAGGAGGTGCTGGTGGACTGGATCGAACCCCTGGGCCGTCGCCGTCACCGCGCTGCAGCCTGAACCAGCAGTCCATCTTTAGGAGTGGGGCTGGGGATCAGCTGCAGCGTCAGGTCTTGTTCCGGCTGCAGCTGCAGCTCCACCGCCTCCAGCAGTCCCACCGCCATCAGGCGAATCTCCAGTTCCGCCAGGGCCTTGCCCAGGCAGACCCGTTCGCCGCCGCCGAAGGGCAGCAGCGTTTGCTTGAACGACCCATCCAGGTGACGTTGCGGCCGGAATGTCTCCAGATCGTCGTCATCACCGATCGAGGTGGGGCTTAGCACCACTTGAATCACGCTACTTGCGGGAACGGCCACCCCAGCCAGCTCGATTGGCGCCAGGCTGCGCCGGAAGAATCCCCCCACCGGAGGCGTCAGCCGCATCACCTCCAGCACCGTTGCATCCAACCGTGGTGATGCCGGGTTGTCCGCTAATCCCTCACGCAACCAGCTCTCCACCTCCGGGTTGAGCAGCAGGGCCCGGAACAGGCAGCTCAAGGATGAGGCGGTGGTCTCGTAGCCGGCAAACAGCAACAGCAGCAGCTGTTCGGCCAGGTCGTCATCGTCCAGGGGAATGCCGGCTTCATCCAAGCCTCCGCTCAGCAGATCCAGCCCGCCCTGGTTGCCTCCCGCTTGAAGAACGCCTTTGATCCTGTTCAGCAGCCGTTGGCGTGCCGCCATCGCCTTGGCGAAGGGGGTGCCCGGAATCGCCAGCGGAATCGAGAACAGCGCCCGGGTCCAGATCTCAAAGTCGGCGAACAGGGCGTCACGGCTGACACCATCCAGTCCCAGCACCGTGCTGGCGATCACCGCAAAGGCGAAGCGCCGCATCCGCGCCGCCAGTGGCAGCGGTGTGTTTGTGCTGATCAACTCCTGGCAGAGCTCCTCCACCAACTGCTGAATCGAAGGGGTGTAGCGCACCAGCGCTGCGCTGGAGAACAGTTGCCCCACCACTCGCCGCCGTGCTTTGTGGCCGGGGCCTGTTCGGTTGGCCAGCGATTGGCTGCCCAGCAGTTGCCGCACACTCTCCGGCCACCAGCCCTCGAGGGAGTCGCTTTGCCCAAACAGATCGCCGATGGCCCGTTCGCCGCGGATGAACACCATCCGTTGGGCCAGCAGCTTGGTTTCGAACACATCGCCGTGGGCGTGGAAGCGCCGTTGGGCGAAATCCGCCTGGGTGAAGAAGGCCAGGGTTTCCCCTAGTCCGCTGACGGCGCCCGTGCTGGGGAGGGGGGTGGTTGCCATCACAGCTCGGCGTGAGCTGCCGTTCTAGGGCTGACAGTCCTTCAGGCGCTGGCTATCTCAAGTGGTGTGCTGCGCGTTCTCTGTGGAACTCAAGTCCCTGGTTGTGGTGCTGGTTGCTCATCTGATCAGCGCCGGTTTGTCGAAAACCGTTGCCGCCCAGAAGGCGCGCAACAGTAACCGCTGGGCTGTTGCGGGTTTTCTCTTTGGGCCGTTGGGTCTGATTGCTGCCGTGGGCATACCGGATCGTCATCAGATCGTTTATCTCCGCTATCTGGCCGAGCAGCAGGGCTACCAACCCCGCCATGCCTGTGGGGGCCAGAAGGGCGAGACCGACGCCTGAGCGTTCGCCGTAACAAGTTCAGCGGCAGCGCTGAAAGCGAACAATGCTGCGGGTGAGGCCTTTCTCGGGCCAATTGGGCATCACCCGCCAGGGTGTGTGCACCGTGAGCAGGTCGCCGTCGATCGCAAAAAAGCGGGTCTGTTCCGTGCCCACCCATTCCGGGTTCCATGCCCCATCCACCTGGGTGATCCAGCGGTCACCCTCGAGTCGGTAGATGCCGGTGTAGGCGATCATGCTGCTCAGCAGGGCAGATCGCTCCTCAGCGGTGCTGCCCGGTTGGCGACCTTCCGCCGAGAGCATGAAGGAGAGACGGCCCTCCGGCGTGAAGATCACATAGCCCGTGGGGTTCTCGCCCATCGGTGCGAAGGTTTTGCTGTTGGATTTTTCTTCAACGTCGTAGCTCAACAGTTGCCACGCGCCATGAACGGTGGTGGAGGGGATGGCTTGGGCGGGCTGAACCGAACTGACGCTCACAACTGAACCTGTTCCTGAGCGGCAACCTATCGATCGTGATCTGGCTTTGAAGCCTCAATCGAGGCATTCCTGCGTAATTGATGCCATTGAATGCCGATCCAGTAGCAACAACAACGAAAGCGATCAGCACATACTCCAAGTGGCGATGGTGCTCTGATGCAGAACCCGGGGATGGCTGAGGGGGTTTCGGCTTGAAATGCACCACCCGCTGTTGGCTTGTATTCACCAACCATCGGCGGCTCATCTCAACGCATTGTTTGGTGCCAACTGTTTGATGCTGAGGGCTGTGTCGAACCATCCACACATGCTGGATTTTTGATTTCACCGCCAATCAACTGAATTCAGTTTCTTTTCCCCTTGTGACCAGCACATTATTTGTTCTAATAGAGAGGTCACGACCTCAAAGACTCATGCTTACCGGAGCTGAATTGCTCAACCGTGTCAAGGAACTTGGCGATTGCGCCAAAACAGATCTGGCCAAAGGTTGTGGCTACGTCGTCAAAAAGAAAGACGGCTCTGAACAGGTGAAATTCACCGCGTTCTACGAGGCTTTGCTGGAAGCCAAGGGCCTGTCGTTCTCTACCGGCGGATCCGGTGTGGGCAAAGGTGGTCGCAAGCTTTCCTACAAAGCTGTGGTTCAGGGCAATGGCAATCTGTTGATCGGCAAGGCCTACACCGCCCTCTTGGAACTGCAGCCCGGTGATGAATATGAGATCAAGCTCGGACGCAAGCAGATCCGCCTGATTCCAGTTGGCGGCTCTGAAGAAGAGGATTGATCACCGGTTCAGCAGAAACATCACGTTCCCCGTGGTTCCCTTAGGTTCCACGGGGATTTTTTTTATGGCTCCGATGCCCTATCAACCCACCAAGGAGCATCTGGACCATCACATTCCAGACGCGTTCAAGAGCATCAACAGCCTGATGCGTCAGCTGAAGCATGACATCGGCATGGATGACCGCTACATCGCCCTGATGCTTGATGCTCTATCTCGGGAGTATTCCGCCAAGCAGCCGAGCCGTGATGGTTTCGGCTTTCGCTGAACGTCAAGCGGCTGGCTGAGCAACCCGTTGCCACCAAGCTGTTGCTATCAACCGGTGGAATGGCGTCTTCTTCCAACAATGAAACGACTGCTGCTCGTCCACAACCTGGTGCACGGTCAGAGCGTTGTGCATGAACTGGACGACAAGGATTTCGCCGTTGAGTTGGTGGAGGGTGATCCGGAGGAGATCGATGAGCAGGGCGAGATGGATGTTGAAAGTCGCTTTTTTATCCGCGTCGACAACGAATAACCTCCTGTTTGCAGCTCAGCACAGAGATGATTGGTAGGGCTGAATCAGCGCTATTGGGAAGGAATCCGTTGGTGGAAGGTGATGGCAACGCGTTACGTGCTTCGGACTGGGGAGGTCATCCACTCCAACCGCAACCCTGAGGAGCTCGACGTCTACTGCTACCGAACGGGCGCCAACGACCGCACCTGTCTGTTGCTCTCCGATCAAACCGAAGCAGATTTCCTGCTCCGCTACGGATCAGACGAGTTGAATGTGGCCTATTGACGCCGCTCGGATCGTGGCCTGAATGGGTCTGCATCAAGGCAACGCCATGGACGACGTCAGGCTGCAACAGTTGCTTCAAGAGGCAGAAGAGCACCTTCGTGCCCGAAGCTGCCGCCAGCGCTATGAGCGCGCCGTTGTTCGCCTGCCCGACAGCCGCCGGGGCATCTGGTTCGGTGATGACAAGCGTGCGGCCTAGGTCGCGCCGTTGACGAGGAGGGCTGGCTCCAGGGGGGCGTGCAGCAACTCAAAGACGGAATCGATGCGCTCAGCCTCCACTTGCGAAATCGAGAGCATCAAGGCCAGCAGGTCGAGCCGCCGCCGCTCCTCGGCGGAATAGGGCCCATCGGAGCGCATCAGTTCTGAGGCCATGGCGTAGGCCGTGAGCGCTTGATCGGTTGTGAGCACCTTGGCGGCCTCCAGCATCAGCGCCTTGGTCCCCCGCTCAAGCCGCATGGCCAGCACCGCATCCATCAGCAGCACTACCTCGTTCTCACTCATCCGGCAGTAGGGCTCGCGGTAGTCGAGGGCATGCCGGAACGCCCTGGCCCCAGCTCGGCTGAGGGTGTCGTCCCATGACACTGCGGTAAGGCCAACGGCTGCAAAAGCAGTGACGACATTCATCGGGAATGGCGCAAGTGTTGCCCAACTGTTGATGAATGGTCTGGGTCGCCGTTGTTAAAAGCGCAACAGCCCGTTGCAGATGAGTTGTTTGACCTAGTCGTCCCCTGGAGTTATTCCGGCAGTCGCTCCACGGCCACATGCATGAACCGCTTCACCATGGAGATTGGCCAGCCTTCCCGCTGCAGGCTTTCAGCGATCTGATCGATCTGAATACCGATCTCTTCAGCAACCAGCTCTTCAAGCAGCTGGTTTGAATGTTGCGTGGTGGTCATGGGTCGACAGCACTGCACCGGGCCTAACCCACCCAGGCTGTGTTTTGCCACATTAATTTCGTCGCGTCCGGTTGCAGGCTTGCGGCGCTGTTGCCAGCTTGAGGGGATGAAACAGGCTTCCTTGCTCCGGCGCATCGGCACCTACCTGCTCGGTTTGGTGGATGAGTACTGGGCCATGCGTCGTCCCTGGCAGTACGGCGCCAAGCAACCCCAATGCGGGCTGCAGTGCGATGGCGACCATTGCGAGCGCGTCGACTGAGTCAGCCCAGCGCAAAATGCGCGTTTACACGGGTTGCCGCTGCTTCATGCCCCCACAACAGTGAGGTGAGCACTGGAGATGAGATGGAGTTCAGAAGCCGCATTTTTGCCACCTCGCGCGGGTCCACCATCGACGCCATCGGCGAAGGCAAATATCTGGTCTGCAATCAGGCCTATTGCTTCATGGTGCATGGCCTCCGCCAGGCCCATGAGGCTGTGCAACGTCAGGAAAAGCCCGCGCTCTGAGCCATGGCGGAGTACCGGATTCACTGCAAGCACTGCGGCTATGAGGGGCAGGCCAACTCCCGTTGGATCCCCTTCGTGCAGGTGGAGAAGCGGGGGCAGGATTGCCCCCATTGCGGTCGCCCCACCCTGCTTGAGCCCTGGTGCACGTTGCGGGATGAGGCGTCGATGCCCGACTACTAGCCCGTCTACTAGAAGGTCTGCCAGCTGCTGGTGAGCCACTGGGGAGCCACGCTCCACCAGATGGCGGTTGCCACAAAAATCGCGGTAAGGCCGATCAGGCTGGTGATCAGCTCCTCCTGCCGGTTGTCCGAGCGAAGTTTCTTGGCTTTGCCCACGGTTCCTCTTGCATGCTTCCCTCGGTGTAGGGCCTCTGTTCAGCATTGGCCATCGGTCAAAACACCCGGCCGCAGCTCTGGCGATGATGGGTTCAGCGTCAAGGCCCGATGAGCACCGCCACGTTTGCTGAGTTCGCCGAACGGGCCGACTACTCCCTGTTGGAATCCCTCACGCCTGATCCGGAGGCGACAGCGGATGGGGAGGACCACCGTCCCCGCCAGGTGCTCTCCGGTCACTACGTGCCGGTGACGCCCACCCCGATCCCCGAGCCCCAATACCTAGCGCACAGTCGCAGCTTGTTCAGCGAGCTTGGCCTCAGCGACGACCTGGCCCAGGACGATCAGTTTCGCCGCATGTTCTCCGGTGACCTCGGTGTGGCCACCGGTCCGATGCGGCCCTGGGGATGGGCCACGGGCTATGCCCTCTCGATCTACGGCACCGAATACACCCAGCAGTGCCCTTTTGGAAATGGAAACGGCTATGGCGATGGCCGTGCCATGTCGGTGTTTGAGGGTTTGTTTGAAGGGCGCCGCTGGGAGATGCAGCTCAAAGGCGGTGGTCCGACGCCCTATTGCCGTGGTGCCGATGGCCGTGCGGTGCTCCGCTCCAGCGTTCGTGAATTTCTGGCCCAGGAGTTCATGCATGCCCTTGGTGTGCCCACCTCCCGTTCGTTGACGCTCTACGTCTCCCATGCCGAGACGGTGCGTCGCCCCTGGTATTCCGAAAACTCACGCTCGATGGACCCGGACGTGATGGTCGACAACCCGGCGGCTATCAGCACGCGGGTGGCGCCATCGTTTCTGCGGGTGGGTCAGCTGGAGTTATTCGCCCGCCGTGCCCGCAGTCAGGCCCATCCCCGGGCGCACCAGGAGCTGCACCTGATCGTGGCGCACTTGATCGAACGCAATTACCGCCAGGAGATCGATCCCGGCCTGCCGTTCAGCGACCAGGTTGTGCTGTTGGCGCGCTTGTTTCGTGATCGCCTCACGGCCCTGGTGGCCAACTGGATCCGGGTTGGCTACTGCCAGGGCAATTTCAACAGCGACAACTGCGCCGCCGGAGGCTTCACCCTCGACTACGGCCCGTTTGGGTTCTGCGAGCTGTTCGATCCGCGCTTTCAGCCCTGGACTGGCGGGGGCGCCCACTTCTGCTTCTTCAACCAGCCGGTGGCCGCGGAGGCCAACTACCGCATGTTCTGGAAATCTCTGTGCACGCTGATGGAGGGCCAGGCGGAGGCCCAGGCCCAACTGGACCAGTTGCTTGAGGGCTTCCCTGCCGCCATGCAGGAGGCCATGCAACGGATGTGGAGCAGCAAACTCGGCGTGTCCAGTGCCGACGACGACCTGGTGCGTGAGCTGTTGCAGCTCCTGGTTGATTCCAGCGCCGATTATTCAATGTTGTTCCGCCGCTTGTCGGATCTGCCTGAGCAGATCGATCCGTTGCGGGACTGTTTCTATCTGCCCCTTTCGGGGTCCCTCGAATCCCAGTGGCAGGACTGGTTGCGGCGCTGGCGCGCCCAGTGGCCCAGTGGCCTTGATCCGGCGCAGATCTCCGCTGGTATGCGGCGGGTTAATCCGGCGATCACCTGGCGCGAGTGGTTGATCGCTCCGGCCTACCAGCAGGCAGCCGAAGGCGACACCTCCTTGATGGCTGAACTGCAGCAGCTGTTCAGCACGCCCTATGACAACCCTTCCCCCGAATTGGCGGGCCGCTACGACCGCTTGAAACCGCGGGAGTTCTTCAGCGCTGGTGGGGTGTCCCACTACAGCTGTTCGTCTTGACCGCAGACGACGTTCTGGAGTTCTGGTTTCAGCAGTGCCGTCCCTGGCAGTGGTTTCGTCGCCGCGACAGCTTCGATGCGCTGGTGCGCGATCGTTTTGCTGCTCTTGTGGAGAGGGCTCTGGCCGGCGAGCTTGAGGCCTGGGCTCATACGCCATCGGGCGGCCTCGCCCTGGTGCTGCTGTTGGATCAATTCAGCCGTCAGATCTGGCGCGGGGAGGCCCAGGCTTTCGCCGGCGACCAGCAGGCCCAGGCCCTCAGCCAGGACGCCTTGCAACGGGGTTGGATTCAACAGGAACAGGAGCGAGCCAAACGTCAGTTCTGGCTAATGCCTCTCTTGCACAGCGAAGAGCAGGAGGTGTTGGTCCATGCCATCCCTCTGCTGGAGCAATTCGCGGACGTCGCTACCGCTGATGTCGCCCGCCGCCATCTCATCCAGCTGCAGCGCTTTGGTCGTTATCCCCATCGCAATGCTGCTCTTGGACGGGTGAGCTCACCGGAGGAAGCGTTGTTTGTGCAGCAAGCACAACGTTGATGGTTGATCAATCTCTCTGCTGAAGTTGATTGCTCAGAATCTTTGGGAATAGTTATTGCAATCGTAAGTGGATGAATTCATGGCATTCGATCACAATCTAGAGTTTAAGCCTGGATTAAAGGCGTGTTAATCTTGGGCTAGAAATGAGGTCAATACTTGCTTCTCGAGGTCAATCCCGCAGCGATTACGCATTTTTTGCGTTCCCGGGTGCTTGATGAGGCTGGAGTGCCCAGTGACGTTTCGGCCAGAACCTGTGGCAACAAGCGTTACTTCGGCATGGTGATCGCCGATCAGGCTTTAAAGCCAGGAAAGCGTCTGCAGCGATGCAAGCATGTTCGTGCAATGCGTCAACGATTTGTTGAGGGTCTGGACTGGCATCAGACCAAGTATTCAGTGCTTTTTGAGAAAAAATACAAGCAGGCCATGAAGGGAAAGAGTCAAAGAAAAGGAGGCTTCAAGACGTTTCTATCGGAAAAATTAGAGTGGTATGACTTGATTTATCAAGACATCGAGCGAAACGGCTATCGGCCGTCCGATTCGATTGAGAACAATGTGGAAGTGGCCTTGGCTGCGAATGGCGATCTCCTGCTTATCGATGGACGCCATCGTTTGATTTTGGCGCAGCTGCTGGGCTTGAAAAAGATTCCTGTAGTCGTGAACTTGGTGGCTGAAAGCGTCGCCAAATCCCTGCTCGATTGTTCGGATCATTCAACCGCTCGTCCCTGCAAAAAAAGCAAAAGAACTATTGCAGCGGAATGGATGTCTCGTCATCGCCTTCCTTTGGCCGTGGCGAAATTTCTGGGCCTCAAAAACAACGCTGGCCTCCTCGATCGTCTCCTTGAAGTGGGGGCAACGTTGTCAGGAGCTGATGCTGAAAGCTTGAAGCAGCAATTGCTTCATCAAACGGTTGATCAACGTTTCAATGCCTTGATCACCGTTGCAGGTGGTCGAAATGGAAAAGGGATACTGGTGAATGCACACCAGCGCAATCATTTTTCGCCTTAACGGCGAGTGATCAACGGGTTGTTCTTGCTGTTCAGCTCTGTTCGCCTTCATCCTTCATCAGGCGCAGCGCCGCATTCATCACGGCAGCTTTCACCTCCCGGCGCTCGAGTCCCTGGCGTTCGAAGTGACGGACGATGCGCGATAAATCCCACCAGACGGCCACTTCCACTTCATCCATCTCGTTGGCGATGTGGAGAGTCATGGCTGTGCTGGGTCCTATTTCAGCTGTAGCCCCTTGTCAGCTGCGCCTGAGGCTCCTGCGGAATGACTGCTGAATTCAGTTGCGATTCCGCCTGAATGGTCGTTCGTGGCTACGAAGCAAGTGGTTGCCTCCTTCACCATGCAGCACTACTTGATCGTTTGGACCTTCCCGACCGTTGAGGGGGCCTGGGAGTCGTGCCCTGGCTTTGCTGACTACATCAATGCGGGAGCACCTGGTGATGCGTTCGACGGCTTTGCTCTCAAATACCGCGTCTGTGAACCGATCAGCGGTAGTGGTGTTGCCATTGCCGTTGCCAGTGACATCGGCAAGGTGTGGGCGCATCTCGGCCCTTGGATCAAAGACTTCGGTATTCAGTTCGACGTCACCGCCGTGGTTTCGGACGCCGAATTTGCTGCGATGTGGCCGATGGTGGAAGCTGCAGCATCCGTCAACTGAGACGGCTAATCCCTAGAACCCTTACCCGGCTTTGACGCTTGCCTTGCTTGAGCCTCTGCTGTTTCTTGCTGCGGCTGGTTCGGCTTCAGCGGGATTGTTGATCCTGCAGTTGGGTCTGCAACGGGTGTTTGCTGTTGCACCGCGCTTGAAGCCGGCTCAGTCGGACGCTGCTCCGGACACCTCGCTGACCGTGGTGATCCCCGCCTTCAACGAGGCCCATAACATCGAAGCTTGTGTTGGCTGCGTGCTGGCCAGTGAGCCTCCCTGCCGGGATTGGTCGGTGCTGGTGGTGGATGACGATTCCACCGATTCAACGGTCGAGAACGCCATTCGCGCTGGCTCTGGAGCGTCTCACTTCCGCCTGATTCAGGCCGGTCCCAGGCCCGTCAACGAACGCTGGGTGGGCAAGAACTGGGCCTGCAGCAAGGCCGTTGAACAGGTCTCCAGCGATTGGCTGTTGTTCATCGATGCCGATGTTCGGCTCAAGCCCGATGCGCTGCAACGGGCCCTTGCCCAGGCCCTTGATGAGGATGCTGATCTGCTGAGCCTGGCGCCGCGGTTGAGCTGCGGATGCTTGGCGGAATGGATGGTGCAGCCGATCATGGCCAGCCTGCTGGGCCTCGGTTTTCCCATCCTTGAAACCAACGACCCGGCATCGCCGGTGGCGTTTGCAGCAGGACCTTTCATGTTGTTCAAGGCGTCCACCTACATGCAGATCGGTGGCCACCGGGCCCTGGCTGGCGAGGTGGTGGAAGATCTGGCCCTCGCTCGCGCCATCAAGGGCGGCGGCCATCGGCTTCGTTATCTGCTGGGGCTTGATGCGGTCGATCTGCGGATGTACAGCGACCTGGCGGCTCTCTGGGAGGGCTGGACCAAGAACTGGTTTCTGGGCTTGGACCGGGATCCCGTCAAAGCCCTCGGAGCCGCCTTGGTTGTGTTGTTGATGTTCACAGTGCCCTGGCTGTTGTTGCCGGCATCGCTCGTGCTGCTCTGGCTCCAGCCCCTGCTGGCGAATCTTTGGTGTTGGTTGATGGCCCTGGCGAGCTTGGCCATCCTTCAACAGCTGCTGCTGCGGCTGTGGACGCGCAGCAACTTTGATGTGCCCCTCAGCTATTGGTGGCTGATGGGAGCTGGTGGGTTGCTAGTGGGTGCGATTGGCCCTGTCTCGATTTGGCGCACCCGTACAGGACGCGGCTGGACCTGGAAAGGCCGGTCCCTGAATTAAGAGTGGTGCCCTTTTTTGCGGGCATCTTCAGCCCGCCGCCGTATCGCGGCATGCCGGAATGCTTTTTCCAGCTTCGTCAATTTGGGCTGCTTGTATTGCAGGGCAGCCTCGCCGCGTGCTTTGGCTGCGTTGATGAAATCGTCCGTCTTGGTCCCGCTGAGTCCACTCATCCCAATGCCTCAACTAGCTCAAGCCTGGTTCCGTTGAGGCTCAATTGGGCTCGAAGTAAAGACCTTCTATGGAATTCACCATTGAGCGGAATTGGTGTTCAGCCTCGATCAAACGGTTGAGCCACTCCCTCTGAAGCCTCTTGCCTGGGCCGCTTGTGTGCGAAGGTAAGAAGTCTTGATCAATTTCTTTTTTTGACGATCTTCATTGGAAATCTCTCCTGGGACGCTGAGCGGGAGGATCTCACGCATCTGTTCAGTCAGTACGGCGAGGTGAGCAAATGCTCCTTGCCCCTCGACCGGGAGACGGGCCGCAAGCGTGGTTTCGCTTTTGTGGATCTCAGCAACGAAGCCGATGAGCAGTCGGCGATCGACGACCTGCAGAACGTTGAGTGGATGGGCCGTGCCATCTCCGTTCGCAAGGCCGAACCCCGCCGCTGAGCTTCAAAACAAGCCCAAGGGTGATGGGCCAGTGATCGTTCACCGGCAGCAGAACCCCTGATTCACCTCACTGTCCAAAACCGCGGTCGGTTGTGGATGGTGGGGTTGTCTCGTGCTTTGCGTTGGCCTGTTGCTGTTGTGAGGCCTGGTTGAACCGACTGTCGAGCCAACGCGAAATCACATAGATCCCAATGAACATCGGGATATAAATCTGATAGGCACTTTGCTGTTCAATCTCGAGCTGATTGACGACGGTGACGGCTGCCGTGCTGAGCACGAGGTAGATCCCGACGCGCCGAAACAGGGGTGATTTGAACAACGTTTTGAGAGCCCAAGCCTTTCATCATGTTCACCTGCCGTTGACCTCCCTCAATGGGGGGATAGGCCAGACGCGCTTTGCCTACTGAATAGGAAGGCGCTGTAACGGTCTGATGCCACCCGCCTATGACCTGGTCCTTGAGTGTGGGGGCTTGGTTGTGGTGGAGACCATCGAGCCGTGGTTCGCAGGGACGAACAAGATCCCTGATCAATGCGGGCTTAGGCTTCTCTTAAGAGTTGGAGCGGTGCCGTGATCGGATTGATCGCCTCAGGTTTGTTCCTGGTGTTTCCCTCGATTCCTGGAGCGGATCTTTCCCTGTTCAAGCAGCTGAACAGGGAACTCGGTGCCCTTTGTCAGGAGCCTCCCGCACAGGCCATCAGGGTCTGTCGCCTCCACGCCCGGCTGGTAAACGGCTGAGTCACCTCTCGTCCGGCACCACACCACAGGCAACCCGTGCTCCACCTCCACCAAGGGGGGGCTCGTCCCTGTACGTGTCGCCTCCAGCGTGAACAATGAGAGCCTTGCCCTTCAGATCAGCTGTGCTGAGCCGTGGCGCCACCACGCTGGTGTTGGTCTTGCCATCGTTATCCACCACCAGCCTGCTGAGATCGCCCCGGTGACCGTTTCCGAAGGGGCCGAGGTGCTGGCCGGTTTCGTCCGGGTCCCAGTGTCCACCTGCAGCAAGGCCGGCAACTGGGGTGCCCTCGGCGGTTTTGCCCACCTCACAGCTTCCCGTGCTGTGGAGATGGAAGCCGTGTTCTCCAGGGCTCAGTCCCGCCAGATCGGGATAAATCACCAGGCCTTGGTCGGTGTCTTGCGCTGTGATGCTGCCAATCGACTCGCCAATGCCATTGGCATCAATGCGTTGCAGGGTGACCTCCAAGGCTTCGCACCAGCCCGGTGTGAGCGTGAGCAGGCCGATGAGCAGAACGAGCTGGACGAGCAGGCGACGCATCACAGAACAGCATGTTCTTGAATTGTCGCTTCCGGATGGTGCCTTCTGCGGTGAAGATGGTGCGTCGTTCGGCTGATGCTTGGTGATGCGATGGGAATACACCCAGTTGCGCTTCGTGCCCCGGGGTAAGTCGTGGACCGGGGAAATCGAGGAGCTCTGGCTGGATGATCGCCAGCTGATCTCCAGAAGCCATCCACAGCGCGACGTCAGCCTGGTGGGGTTGATGAATGAATTGGGTGAGCAGGGCTGGGAATTGGTGACTTACGCCCAACCCTTCACCGGTTACCACGGTGGTTGCTACACCTTCAAACGCCAGAAGTGAACAGGTGTTTTAGAGCGGGCTGGCGTTGATGTGCTGGGCCATGCCCATAAAACCGATCACGAGAAGAGCAACAGCAATCGTTGAGGCAAGGGATGCCAAGCTCATTTGTGTTTGATGACTCAAGCTTTTCATTCATCAACCTCATTTTTCAGATGAACGAGAATGCATTGCTCGTAGCAACTGCCATCATCGAGATTACAGAGTGTTAGGCATTCAAAATAGGCATTCACCTGTGATTCAGTGACGCAAGCTTGGGCTGCATTTGGTGATTCCAGAGTTGTATTTAGCATGTCATTCTCAATTCGCAGAGCGACACTATCCCGATTTTCTTTTTTGGGCAATGAAATTATTGCGGCGGGTAAATACCTAGATAATATTACCTAATACGGCTCGATTTTGATGTTCGGGCTTTCTTTGTTTGTTAATCCCTTGCTTCTTATGGTGTGCCGATGAGCAAGGGCAACCCCGCTGAACGGTTCGAGGACGAACTCGATCGTGCCAAGGCGCGTGGCCGTTGGCTCAGTGACGATGAGCAGGCTGAGCTTGATCGTGAAGCCGATGCGGTGGCCATTCAGGTTGAGGCCAAGCAACAGCGTGATCGCAAGCTGATGATCCTCACCGGGGTCTGCCTGTTGATTCCGCCGTTGTGGCCTGTGGCCCTTGGCCTGACACTGTTTCTTCTCTATCCAGACACCATGGCCAGGATCGGGCTGGCTGCTGCAATCACCTTTTTGGTGGGCGGATTGCTGTTGGCAGGCGTGCTCGGTTTGGCGATGGTTTGGCTGATTCAGCTGTTGTTCTGATCGGCTCTGCTCAGATCAGTTTCTTGATTTCACCACTGTCATGCCGACGGGGGCCAGGGCGATCAAAGCCAGCTTGATGTGCTGAATGCCAAAGGGAATGCCGATGATCGTGACAAAACAGGCCAGGGCGCTGCTGAGGTGACCCAAGGCCAGCCACCAGCCGGCCGCAAGGAACCAAATCACATTGCCGAGCGCACCCAGGGGGCCCGTCCCCAGATCGCCTCGTCCCCTGAGCTGACGACGACTCACGGCTTCGGAGCCGAAAGGCCAGAGCGAGAAACAGCCGATCACCCAACACGACCGCGCCCATGGCAGTCCAACGATGGTGATGGCGCAGATCAATGCTGCCAGCCACCAGGCCAGAGCCATGGGCAGTCCGCCGAGAACAACCCAGAGGAGGTTGAGGACCATCGAGAACATGTCTCCATTGTCACGGCAAGCGCAATGCTCGTTCGTTAAATTCTGTAAAAGGTGTTTGACCAAGCATGTTGGGCAATTACGGGATCGTTGGTTGTGGATATGTCGGATCTGCTGTTGCAGCCCATCTCAGGCGTCAAGGCCACGAAGTTGTTGGCACCACCACAAGCCCCGAGCGTCTGGCTGAGCTCTGCGATCTGGTCGACCACCCCCGCCTCTACAGCGCGGGCGACCCCATGGCCGATACCAGCTTCCTTGATCGGCTCGATGGCGTTTTGATTGCGATCGCCCCCACTACAGCCACCTTTGAAGAGGATCAATATGAGAAGGTCTACGGCCAGGCGGTGCCGGCTCTCGTTGATGCCCTGCGTCAACGCCAGGGGAGCAGGCCGCTGCATGTGACCTACCTGAGCAGTGCTGGGGTGTACGGCGATCAAGCCGGCGCGATCTGCAATGAGCTGACGCCTCCGGATTGTTCCAACAATGCCAATGCTCTTCTGGCCAGCGCCGAGACGTCTGTTCTTTCGTTGAACGAAGCCTCAACCCAGGCTTGTGTATTGCGGCTGGGTGGTATTTACGGTCCCGGTAAGGACATCCCGTCGTACATCCGCAGTGCTGCTGGACAGTCGGTTCGCAAAAACGGCAATCACATCAATGCCTGGGTTCATCTGCACGACATCATCCGCGGCGTTGATTTTGCTTTCGGCCGGAGCCTCCAAGGCATCTACAACCTTGTGGATGATCTTCAGTTCACCCGGCGTCAGCTCTCCAATGCCCTCTGTGATGACTTCGGATTGCCCCCTGTGATCTGGGACAACCACGATCGTCCCGGTGCCCGCATCTTCAATGCCCGTGTCAGCAATGCCCGGCTTCGTGAGATCGGTTTTCAGCCCAGTGTCAGCTCCATGCTCGAACCTGTGGCGGCCTGAGCTTCGCTGCATTAGCTAGCGGCCCCGCACGACGTCTGCGGCTGATTTGATTTTTCGATACGTATTGAGCGAATTTCTCTCATTTTTTGATGTTGATGTAAAGCAGGATTGCGCGATCCACGGTCAACTCACTGCGTTGATTAGACCCTCTGCATTCAACGCGGTGGCGCTGTGAAAGACGAATCCTTTTGCATCGAATTTGCGTCCTCCTTGGCACTGATGCTGTTGGAGCTCAATGCAGAACTGCTTGAGCTTGCAGACGAAGCTTCCAATCTGAAAGCAGAAGCTTCTGTAGTTGAACTTGAGCGTGCTTGCTGATGTTGGCTCGCATTCGTGGCGTCTTTGCTGAAGCTCAAACGGAAGGTTTGGATCAGCTGTATGCCGTCATCAATGCCGCGCGTGATCTTGCACCGGATTCAGATTTTCAAGCCTGCTACGACCTCGTGATGGCATCCGGTGGCCCTGAAGTTGAGACCTGGATCAACTTCACGGTGACCACTGCCACCCGCTTTGATCTTGATGATCAACCGGAGCCGGAACAGTTTCTTTCAGTTCTCGAGGAATGTTGTGATGCTCGTCGGGAGCTTCAGAGGGCTCAGCCCTCGGAATAGCGCAGTGCTTTGAGGCCCATCACCAGATGGGTGCGAAAACTTCCCAGCGCCATCACCTGTTTGGGTGACCGGGTGTCGCTCACTGCATCACCCTGCCCTTCAATCCAACGCAGCAACTCCTGGGTTTGGTCGGCCCATGCACTCAGTGCTGCTCGAAGCAGTTCGTCATCGCTGAGCTGCCCTTCAGGAACGGCGGATGTGTCCATCGCCGCTTTGAGTAAAGCGTTGAGTTGCTGATGACTCAGCGCGTCAGGAACAAAGGGATCGAGATCGATGCTTAAGAGAATCTTTAGGATTGTCTCGACGGTAGTTCAAAGCGAACTATTAATGCCACCCGTGTTTTGGCTCATTGCGTCAACCTGATGGAGCTTGATCCGGGTCAACGCTCAGGCCGCGTGTGGCGAGCGCCAGACGCCGGGCTGCCAACAGGGCGGGATAGGCGAGTGCTGAACGTTGGTTGTCTCCGAACAGCTTGGCCAGCACCCTCAACAGGGGATCACTGGGTTTCATGCGTCGGCTGAGTTCTGCAATGGCTTCACTGCCATGCCACTTCTGCTCCCCTTCGATCAAAATTGCGCCGTTGCTCAGAGGCAGTCCGAGGGCATTGAGCTCGCGACGGATCTTGTGATCGGTTCGCCCGTCAACAATGCGCAGGTTGGGAACGCCCGCCTTGAGCTCACTGCGTAGGGCGAAATCCCGACAGAATGGGCACCCGCCGTCGTAGATGAGGGTTAACAGCATTGCTGAATTCTGTCGCGAAGGGCTTGGGTCTGGCGTTGTTGTTGCTCTGTTGGTTGTTGGTGGCGCCCCAGCCGACATGGGCCGATTGGATCTGCGATGGGGATCGGCTCAGTGTTGAAATCACGCGAGGAGCCGTCGACCTAACCGGTCTGCCTGAGGGCATTCCCAACACGTTGGAGGGAACCCTGCCTGGAGATGGAATTCTGCTGCGTTGGCGCGATGTGGAGTTGCAACTTCCGCGCACCAACAATGCAGGTGAGCCCAGCTACACCGATGGCCGTTGGTGGTGGCGTGTTGTTGATGCTTCAGCGCCGGAATTCTGGGAACGCCGTGGCAGCGTGATTCACCATCAATGCGTACCGACCTGAGCCTGAGTCCTGTTACCGCCGTTTTGGGTTGCGGCGGTTGGCCTTGCGGGTTCCTCCGTAGCGATAACCAGCTTGTTCTCGAAAGTTCGGCCAGCAGGTTTCGCACACCAGAATCCAGTCGGCGAGTCGGGTGGTGCTGACCCGGAAATGGACGTTCCCCGGCTGTCTGCAGTGTTCGCAACAAAATCTTTTGTTTTTCCACAGTTCTTTAAACGATTCCTCTGGCGAATCGGTGGCCTGAGGCTTTCCCTGAGGATTCTTTGCTTCGCTCACGTCAGAGAGCGCTGCGTTTGGGCTTGATGCGTTATCAGAATCACAGATCCATTGGTTCCTTGAAATCAATCGCCAGCACAGCATTCTTGTCAATGAACTGGAGGATTCGCCTGGGACTGGTGAGCCTCTGAAGTTTGTTTTCCACGCCGATTGCCGAAACCGCTGTAGTCGTCAGGATCGCGTGCTTAACCCCTGTGGAAAAGCTGTGAATAACTCTACGAATCGACTGGTATCTGGGCGTTGATGGAGGCTTTTAGAGCGGCCATCTCGTGGGCAGTGAGGTGAGCTTCGACGGCTTCAGGCGTGTTGTTCAGATAGTGGATCCATGCCTCGTAGCACTGCTGTTGCGTGGCCATGGGGTTTTGCTCTTCGCCATCCCTTGCGCTGAGCAGAAGCTCTTCGATCCTGGCTAGCCGCGTCTCCATCCGGCTCAAGCGGCTGGCGATGGCGTCGTCCTGTTGCGTCATCTGCGGAGGGGCGGAAGGGCCTCTGATTGTTGCGGGGAGACCCAGGGTTGACGCTGTAGTACATGCGCACTAAAACAGATGTACTGCTCTAAAGCGCATGTCTGCGAGTTCCCCTTACGCCCCCTTCTGTGCTGACGAGTGGATGCGTCATTCCTTGATCCGTCCGCGCAAGGCGTTCCCGGCGAAGGCCTCAGCCGTGGCGAAGCCTCGTGCCAGGCCGCCCGCTGCAGCTCGAGTTTGTGATGCGGTGCAGGGAGAACTCTTCCTCTTTCCCGTTGTGATCTGCTGAGCCTTGGTCTCTACGACAAACGTTTGCAGAAATCGCTGTTTGCCCCCTGTTCTGCCAGGGTGAGCAGTGGTTTTTGTTGCCAGACCATGCTGTTATTCGCCTCCCAGACAGCTCAAGGCGGTCCGACTGTGATTCTTCCGGCCCTGCTCATCACCGGTCTTCTCGTCGCAGCATCCCAGGCTTTTGTTCCCAAGGGCGGCGATAAGAACTGAGTTTTGGCGTTCGCTTCATCGAAGGGCTGAGAGAACATCAGCCCCGAAAGCATTGGCATCAAAACCTGGCTTTTTGGGTGTCTGTCCCAGACGCACAATCACCGCGCGCTGGGATGGAGCCACCAGCAGCAATTGTCCCTGGTAGCCCTCCGCTGAGAAGCTGTCTTTGGGCAGATCAGGCCTCGATTTTCGCCGGCTGAGCCACCAGTGCGCTCCGTAGGCCTGCTTTGATCCCCGCGACGCCGTTCGAGCCTGCTGAACCCAGTTCGCGGGCAAAAGTTGTTTGCCGTTCCAGCTGCCATGATCCAGGTAAAGCTGGCCAAACCGGGCCCAATCGCGTCCGCTGGCCCAAGCCAGGGATGAGCCCACCAAAGTTCCACTGTTGTCGCTCTCGAGAACAGCAGTTGTCATCCCAAGAGGCCCGAACAACGCCTGTGAGGGAAAGCTCCAGTAGTGCTGATCGTCATCGATGGCGTGCCTCAGGATCCGGCTGAGGATGTTTGTGGTTCCGGATGAATAGTTCCACTTTTTCCCCGGTTTTTTGCTCAGTGATTTGCTGGCGGCGAACCCTGCCATGTCGGCTTCCTGGGTCAGCATCCGCACCAGATCCGAGTTCAGTGCTCCCGTCGATTCCTCGAAGGCCAGTCCGCTGTTCATTCGCAGCAGCTGATCCAGGCTGATCTTTTGGCGTGGATCCTGCGGATCACTCCATTCGGACACCTTCGGCGGCTTGTCTGGATCCAGAAGCCCTGTGTGGATGGCTCGTCCGATCAGGGCATGGGTGATGCTTTTGCTCATCGACCAGCCAATCAGTGGCATGTCGGGCGGAATGCTCTTGGCGTAGCGCTCGGCAATCACCCAGCCGTCCTGCACCACAACCACAGCTCGGGTTCGTTTTGGTAGGAGCGGATCGTTCTCCTGAAAGGCGCGATCGAGAGCCCTGTTCAGCGCTTGGTGATCGATTTCAGGTGGCTCTGGCTGGGCTGTGGCGATCAGGGGCCAGGGGTCTCCAATGGGCTTGGAATTCCCGGAGCCGGGCTTGTTTTGGCTGAGTGCTCGGGGCGTTGGTTGGCCGTTGATGCGCCATGTACAGCCCCGTTCACCGTTCTGCACGGCTTCAGCGCGAATCAGCCCGAACAGGGAGCTCGCTTTAACGCGACCAGCGCTTGGCTCGATCTGGGTGTGGATCATCCCCTGGCCGGCGGCCAGGTCCTCTTTCAGCATCTGGTCTGGATCCATCCCAGCCATCAGCACGCCGCTGCAGAGCTGTTTGGCAATGAAACTCGTCCCCGCCTTGGCGAAGGTGACCAGGTTTCGCAGCGGAGGTTCCAGGCCTGCTGTGATGCTGAAGGCCACTGCCGCAGTTGAGATCACCACAATGCGCCACTGCTGCTTTGTCACCCTCAACGGCCATGAAAAAAGCGGGGAATGTCCCCGCTTCAATCATGAATGGAAATTTGGCCTCAGTACACGTCGTAGCTGACGCCGCGGTAACGCAGTTCCCGCCCACCGCTTGGGTGCTGTTGTGGGTCGATCGCTTCGTAGGCAACGCCGCGATAGCGCAGCACTTTGGTCTTGGTTCCCACCGGGGTGTGCACCCGGTCGGTGTGGTCTTGGTGGCGGTAGGCCCGTGCCATCTGTGTTCTGGCCGTTTCGATGGCCTGATTGCGCACAGTCCGTGCCTTGATCAGTTGAAGGGTGTTCATCTTTCTCTTGCGCGGTGTCCACGCCCCCGTTGCCTGGCGTGGATCTGACTGCTGCCTGTTGAAGAGGCTCAACGTGATCACACCTTAGCTCTAATTTGTATCAACGGCTACTGTTTTTTCTGCTTCGCTTGGGTCTCGTTGGCAGCATGGGGCTTGATGAATGCGACGCTTGTCTGGGGCAGTCCCTCTGGTGTGCATCTGCGGGCCGTCTGCAGCTGGCAAGACAACCTTTGCGGCACATCTCGCCGAGCAACTGCGTGCCAGGGGACGACATCCACTGCTGATCGCCTGTGATGACTACTACCGCAGTGGTTGGCTCCCGAGCTCTCGCTATGGCTTCGACACGGTGGATGCCATTGACGCGGATCAGCTGCGGCTGCAGCTCAACGCTGTTCGCTACCGGCAGCTGGGCTCCCTGCGCAGCTACGACATGCGCAGCCGCAAGGTTGGCTCCAGGTCATTGAATCAGCCATACGACCTGGTTCTGGTGGAAGGATCCTATGGGCCGCAACATTTGCTGGAGGCTGTGCCGATCTCGCTAGTCGTGTACATCGAAACCCCTCTTCTGCAGAGGCTGGTCAGGCGTCTCTGGCGTGATGTACGCGAAAGGCAGCGGTCAGCTCTGTATGTGATTCGCCAGATGCTGGGTGAAATGCTGCCTGGTGAGCGACGCTTCATTCACCCTTTGAAGCAACGCGCAGACGTCATTGTTCAAGGCTATGACTACGATCTGGAGCCTGTTCTCAGCAGAATCGAATGATCGCGGGTGGGGGAGGCAGCCGTAAGCGTCTCTTCCACTGAAGCAAACAAGACCTCTGATGAATGTCATTGCCAAAGGCTGAGTTCGGCTCGCCTTCGCCAAAAGGGTTGATGACCAGGTGCGACTGTCAGACCCTGTTTCCTTCGTCGTCCCAATACTCGATCCTTCTCACTTCAAGGTCGTCTTGCTTCAGTTTGATTGCGATCTCCTTAGCCCTTGCTCTCAGGTACAACTCATCGGTCACCAGGCTTTGGTAAACGATCTCTTCCAGTGTTTCCGCTGGAGCTTCTGAGACGATCTGCTTCACGTCGTCCTTGCTCAGCTTCACATCAGTTCGGATGCTGACGGTCTGCTCGAAGTCGAACTCGATTTCGTTGATGACGGATTCCATGGGCTTCCTTCCAGACAAAAAGAAACCCCCGCCAAAGGCAGGGGTTCCAAAACGACTCGCAGGAGTGTGTCCTTGTTTCCACCCTGTGAGGCGTTTTTCCTCACATCACCAAGATGCCTACACGATGGGTGCGGTGGGATTGCTGATGGACAGCCTCGTGGTTGGCACCAGCGGTTCGTCTCACAGTTCAACCGCGTCGCCCCAGGCCGGGGACGCAAGGCGCTTCCATCCTTGGGTCTGTAATGACGCCCAGAGTTGTTCTGCTTCGGCCTTTCTCAAGTGTCGCCGTTCCTTCAGAAGAGGAGGGCCATCAGGCAGGCGACGGCCTCTGTCGATGAAAACCTTTGGCTCGTTGATCCATCCCTTCTGATCGCGATGGAATCGCCAGATCCAGCGGCCGTCACTGTCAATCAGCCAGCCCTCTCCCATGTCTATCCTGCAAGTACATCAGTACTAGCAATGGCGAGCATTGGCGGTCAAGTGGCCTCCTGCCTCAAGCTCAAGTCAAAAAAAAGAGCAGGCCCCTCAGCCCACCCTCTCCGTGACGCATGGAAAGCACCACTGCTTTCCCGTTGCACTGTCCATGACGCTGGCGCTTTGGCGGGTATCGATTCGCACGCTTTTAGGCATTACTGCTTAGTAAGAGCTGTTCTCATTCGAGTGATGATTCGGGTGGCGCGAGCATCACTGCCAACGCTTCGGGGAGTTGAACGAGCGCAGGTTCCCTCGCCTGCGCCTCCCCCCCCAAAAAAAATCAAGGGTGGACCTCTCAGGTCCAGCTGCCTTGGCACCGATGGTCTGATCCAGCTACCAACCCCTCAGGACCTTCTGAGTCATGGCCTCTTTCAACATCAACATCGAGGGTGGTGCCAGCTTTTCGTGCCCTGATGACGTCTATATCCTCGATGCAGCAGAGGAAGCCGGTGTCGATCTTCCTTATTCCTGCCGAGCCGGAGCCTGTTCCACCTGCGCCGGCCGCCTGGTGAGTGGCTCGGTGGATCAGACCGATCAGAGTTTTCTCGATGATGACCAGATGGGGCAGGGGTTTGCCCTCCTTTGTGTGAGCTATCCAACCTCTGATTGTGTGATCAAGGCCAACGCTGAAGAGCACTTGTCTTAATCAAGGCTTGTGGGTGATCACCGGACGCCGCCGTTTCGGATAAAGCTCACGGCACATGGGGCAGACCGTTCCGTCGCACCCCCGTGCTGTGCAGAACTCACGGCCCCAGAAGATGATCTGCAGGTGCAGCTTGTTCCAGTGCTCCTTGGGGAAGAGACGCTTGAGGTCTTGTTCCGTGCGCGCCACATTGCTGCCATCGCTCAATCCCCAGCGCTGGGCCAGCCGGTGGATGTGGGTGTCGACGGGGAAGGCGGGCACGCCGAAGGCCTGGGCCATCACCACGCTGGCTGTTTTGTGCCCCACGCCCGGTAAGGCTTCGAGCTCCTCAAAGCTCCGGGGAACATCGCCGTCGTAGGCCGTCACCAGAATCTGGGCAAGGCGGCGGACGTTTCTGGCCTTGGTTTTGGCCAGCCCGAGCTGCCGGATGAAAGCGAGGATCTGCTCCTCCTCGAGTGCTGCCATGGCGGCGGGTGTTGGCCCGGCGGCAAACAGCGCCGGAGTCACCTCATTCACCTTCTTGTCGGTGCATTGGGCACTCAACAGAACAGCGATCAGCAGGGTGAACGGATCACTGTGATCCAGGGGGATCGGTGTTTCCGGGTACTGCTCGTGGAGGCGCTGCAGGATTACCTCCACCCGCTCTGACCTGCGCACGGGCTTTCAGTGGGTGGAGTGATCTTGGCGCTTCGGCGATTGCATCGCTTCGTTGCAACGTTTCCCGGCCGTTGCCGAGACTGTTTTAGGAGCCATTGATGCGATCCTCGATCAAGACGATTCAGCCCGCATTGCCACTGTTGAACTGGAACCGTTCGGCGGCAGTGCTGTTTGTTGTGGTGGCTGTGCTGCTGGCCTCCTGCCGCAGTCGAGATCAGGACGTCACCACGGATTCCCGCCCGCAGGTGCTTACCACCTTCACGGTCTTGGCTGATCTAGCCAGCAATGTGGCGGGTGATCGGTTGCAGGTGGCTTCGATCGTCAAGCCCGGTGCCGAGATCCACGGTTACCAACCCACTCCCAGTGACATCGAGCGCGCCAGCAAAGCGGATCTGATTGTTGAGAACGGGTTGGGGCTGGAGTTGTGGGCCCAGCGATTCACCGCTGCAGCGGGGGATGTGCCCACCATCACCCTTTCGGAGGGGATGGACCCTCTCCTGATCACGGAGGATGCCTATTCCGGCAAGCCCAATCCCCATGCCTGGATGTCCCCCCAGCGCACGATGGTTTATGTGGACCATCTCGAGCGGGCTTTTACGCAACTCGATCCAGGCGGTGCCGCGGTTTATGCCGCCAATGCGTCGGCTTACAAAGCCAAGCTCCAGACCCTCGATGATGAGCTGCGCGCGGCGATTGCTGCACTGCCTGCCCAGCAACGGCTGCTGGTGAGTTGTGAGGGGGCCTTCACCTATCTGGCAACCGATTACGGGCTGGAGGAGGCCTATCTCTGGCCGGTGAATGCTGAAAGCGAGATCACACCCAAACGCATGGCACGGTTGATCGATACGGTGCGAGAGCGGCAGGTGCCAGCCATTTTTTGTGAAAGCACCGTGAGCGATAAAGCCCAACGGGAGGTGGCAGCGGCAGCTGGGGCCCGATTCGGCGGAACCTTTTACGTGGATTCCCTGTCGTCTCCGGATGGGCCCGCACCCACCCTGTTGGAACTGCAGCGGCACAATGTGGGTCTGATCCGCAAGGGCCTGGACTTTTCCGAGAGCAACCGCTGATGCGCATTCAGGCCGACCAGCTCTGTGTGGACTACAACGGCACCGTTGCCCTGTACGACGCCAGCCTGCACCTTCCAGCGGGTTGCATCTGCGGTTTGGTGGGCATGAATGGTGCCGGCAAATCGACGTTTTTTAAGGCCCTCACTGGGTTTGTTCGTCCCTCACGCGGCAGAATCAGGATTAACGGCAGCAGCGTGGCCGAAGCACAGCGTCATCAGGCTGTGGCCTACGTGCCCCAGAGCGACGGGGTGGATGCCCAGTTCCCTGTTTCGGTCAGAGATGTGGTGATGATGGGTCGCTACGGCGCGATGAATCCGTTGCGGATTCCCCGAAGCTCGGACCGTGTGGCTGTACGGGACGCGTTGACGCGCGTCGATCTGCTGGAGCTGGCCGATCGTCCCCTCAGCACCCTCTCGGGTGGTCAGCGCAAGCGCACGTTCCTGGCCCGGGCGATCGCCCAGCGTGCTGATGTGCTGCTGCTGGATGAACCCTTCAACGGGGTTGATGTGCGCACCGAGCAGCTGATGGCCCAGCTGTTTCTTCAGTTCCGCGATGAGGGCCGCACGATCCTGATCTCCACTCACGACCTGGGTCACGTCCGTGATTTTTGCGATCTGGTGGTTCTGATCAATAAGACCGTGCTCGCCTATGGGGAAACCTCGGAGGTGTTCACTCCCGAGAACCTGGCCATGACCTTCGGCGGCGTGCCGCCCGATCTGCTCACGGGCAACAGCTCCCCGGAGGAGACGTTCTGATTAGGACCTTCCAGCTTCAGTCGTTGTTGTTCGACAAGCGTCAGGCATCAGGGCAGCGAGAGCCTGCTCCAGGTCTTGCATGAACAGATGCATCGCCTCGCGTCGGTTACTGCGGTACTGGTTCAGTCGAGGCCGCACGGCCAAAGCACGTCCAAGACGCAGTTCCACCCGTTGTGGTCCAAGGCTGGGCTCACCCTTCCAGGGCTTGTCTTCGATCCAGCCGATCGCCTCCTCCACCAGCAGCAACATCTCAGCAAAGCGGTCAAAGTCGGGTTGATCGCTGATGTAGTGACCACTCACGCTGGTGAAATGCTCCACGAGTCGCATGCGGGTGAGTTGGAGGTCAGCTTCCCGTGCCTCCCAGTCCGCCAGGCTCCGCTCCAGGGGTGAGAGCTGATCAACACCTTCCCTGTAGATCCGATCCCAGGCGGCCTGCTCGATCCGACGGCAACGCTCTTGCAGATTGCCGACGGCACGCAAGGCGAAATGGGCTTCGGCTTTGGCAAGGCCATGCAGGCGATAGGCACCAATCCGTTCGCCGAAGGTCTGATCTGGATCGGGCTTCAGCCGCTCGAGCTGCTCAAGCGCTTTGAGCAGATTCATGCCGACCTGGATCAGCCGGTCCCGCCTGCTCGCCTCGGCATGCTCTGGGTCGGCGTCGTCGTTGGAAATGCCGAGATGGCGCTCCAGGGCAGTCAACCGCGCATCGAGGGCCTCCCAGTTGTGTTGTCTCCAGCTGTAGTGAATGCCAATCGGCAACACGTCCAGTGGTCGCACGTCGTTGGCTTTCTCCAGATCTTCAGCGGCCCAGAACGCAAGTTGGGCCACCCCCGGTTCCAATGGCGCCATCTCGCCGGAGAGGTTGTTGGTGGCTCCTTCCGGTGCCACCACCAGCGGGTAGCGCCCCCGGCTCAGAGCCCCACGGGCCTGGGCGAGGGCCGGCCGGTCCAATCGACCGCGATGGATGGCAATACCACCGCTGCGTTGCAGCAGCCAACCAATGACCTGGCCAGCCCAGATCGGAATGCCACGGTCGTAGAGAAACCGCAACTGGATGGGACGTGGCAACGGCAGCTTGAGCCGCCGTGCCGCCTGGGGAACACGGTTCCAGAACAGATCCGCCAGCACCACCGGATCGCGGGTGCTGGGGTGGCGAAAGGCGATTAGCAAATTGCAGCCGCCTGACTGCTGCGCTGCAAAGGCCTTCGCCAAGCCTTCTGCCGTATTGCCCTGGCTGATTTCGAGCCCCTGACTGCGGAAGAGCAGCGGAAGCAGGCGGCTGACCACGGCCTGAACCATCCGGTTGGGGCGGGTGGGTAGCCGGCGCAGCGCGGGACGAGCGTTCTGGGTGGAGGCGCGGGGCATCGAACCGGCTGCAGCGCGCCCATACTGAACCGATGGAGCTATTGCTGGAACCCCTCAGTCACGCCTTCATGGTCAAGGCGTTGTTGATCAGCGCCCTCGTCGGCGGTGTTTGCGGGCTGTTGTCCTGCTTCATGACGCTGAAGGGATGGGCGTTGATGGGTGACGCCGTCTCCCATGCCGTTCTACCTGGCGTAGTTGTCGCTTATGCGCTGGGCCTGCCCTTCTCCTTGGGGGCGTTCGTCTTCGGTGTCGGCTCCGTTGCCGCCATCGGCTTTGTGAAGCAGAAGTCGAGGGTGAAGGAAGACACCGTCATTGGGCTTGTCTTCACCGGCTTCTTCGCCCTGGGTCTGGTGCTCATCTCGAAGACGCGCAGCAACATTGATCTCACCCACATCTTGTTCGGCAATGTTCTGGGGATCTCAGCCGGGGACGTGCAACAGACCATGGTGATTTCTGTGCTGGTGCTGGTGGTGCTGCTGCTGTTTCGGCGGGACCTGATGCTTTTTTGCTTTGACCCCACCCACGCCCGATCGATCGGGATCAACACCGGACTGCTGCACTACATGCTGTTGGGGCTCCTCTCCCTGGCCGCCGTTGCCGGTCTGCAGACCGTAGGAATCATCCTGGTGGTGTCCATGCTTGTCACCCCCGGTGCCACGGCCTATCTGCTCACCGATCGGTTCGATCGGATGACGCTGCTGGCCGTCACAAGCAGCGTGCTCTCCAGTGTTCTGGGTGTGTTCATCAGCTACTGGACTGACAGCTCCACCGCTGGTTGCATCGTGCTGGCGCAAACCGCGCAATTCGTGCTCGCCTTCCTTTTTGCCCCTGGTCAGGGTGTACTGCGGCGTCTCTGATCGATGGATCAGCGTGCGTCGTCGTCCCAGTCATAGGTGTCGTTGAAGCGTTGAACGCCTGCTTCTCGGAAGTGAAAGTCCTTGGCGGAACGGCCCTGATCGGATTCCGCTTGCTTGGAACCTGCCTGGTCCCACGGTTCGCGGTAATCAAGATCGTCCCGCATGTCTTGGAGTGGCTCAGGAGGCTTCGCTGTCATCCCACTTGGCTTTGCCATCCAGCAGTTCGATCAGCTCCTGGAGCCTGCCCATCGTGACGCGCACATCCGCACCGTCGGGCAGAACACCATCGGCCACCACGTTGTAGTGGTCACGGCACTGGTTGCGCAGCTCCTGCAGGCGCTTTTTGGTGATGGTCTTTTTCTGTTCTGCCGTTGCCATGGCGATTGCAAAGTCTGGCCCTCATCCCTAGCAGAGCAGGGTGCTGCGTCTGGATTTATCCCGGGAGAACCTGGCGAAAGCCATGGGCCTCGACCACGCTGAGCGGAGTCTTGAATAACTCACTGAGCTCGGCGGGCCGCAGCATCTCCCGCGGACTCCCATCCCCAACAAGGCGTCCCTGCGCCAGAAACAGCACCCGTTCCATTTCCGGCAGGATAGTGTCCACGCGGTGGGTGACCTGCACCACGGTTGTCCCCGCTCGGATCAGGCCCCGGAGGATGTTTAGCAACTGATGGCAGGCCTGGAGATCAAGGGCTCGGCTCGGCTCATCAAGCACCAGTACCTCAGGTTCGTGCACCAGGGCGCGAGCGATCAACAGGCGGCGCCGCTGTCCGTCCGACAGCTCTCCATAGCAGCGCCCACGAATGCTGTGGAGTTGCAGTTGATCAAGCAGATCCTGCGCTTGCTCCCATTGCTCACCGCTTGGGTTCTGATCCCGGCCCAGCCGGGTGGCACCAAAAAAACTGCTCACCACCACCTCATCAACTGCTGTTTTGGGATGAAGCCGCTGTTCCAACTCGCTGGACACCACCCCCAGGCGGCTGCGCAGCGCCCAGAGGTTCACCGTCTCGCTGCCAAACAGCCGCAGGTGCGCGTCGTCCCGAACAATGGGATACAGGCTGCGGTCGATCAGTTTCACCAGGCTGCTTTTGCCTGCTCCGTTGGGCCCCAACACCGTTGTGGACTGCCGCAGTTTCAATTGCAGGTTGAGCTTGTGCAGCACTGGGCGCTCGCCCAACCATGCCTCCACATTGCGGAGATCGAGCCAGGTTTCAGCCGTCATGGCCCTCCTGCAGCAGCCGTTCGATCACGATCGACAGGCGGGGCGCGACGGGCCGCAGCTCCTGCTGCCGCTCGCTCCAAATCGACTCACGCACAAGGTCGCTGAGCGAGACCAACTTCATCTCCTGGCCCTCCTTCAACTGCAGCTTGCGCAAGGGAACGCTGAGGGCTCCACGGAACACATGGGCCACCCGGTTGCCGCTGTCGTCGCTGAACCAAGGCTCGAGCGGCACGCTGGGTGACCAATCGATCTCCTCCTGCAGTTCGCGGTGCACGGCTTCGCTGGCTGTTTCTCCCGGGTCGAGATGGCCGCCAAACAGCCCCCAATGGCCCGGATAAATGATCGTCTCGACATCGTCTCGCAGCTGGAGCAGCCATCGCCCCTCCCGCTGGAGCATGGCCAGGGCAACGGCGGGCTTCATGGCGCCTCCGGTTTGAGCCGCGACCACTGAGCCAGTCCACCGCCCCTGCCACGCGCCGTAAGCGTTCCCTGCTGCTCGTTCAGCTCGATCAGGGCAAAGAAAGGAAGCCGTTGGGGCTGTGGTGAAGGCAGGCTTCGCTGAAGCAGCAGCTGACTCGACCAGGACAGCTCCATCGACGTGAAGCTGAACATCAGCAGCGGTCTTGAACCCTTGAGTTGGGCATGACCACTGAACCTCAATCGGAACCCGGCCAGGGTCACCTGATTGGTGATGTCCAGGCCCTGGTCACAGGGGCTCAAAATCAGGCTGGCCTGCAGCCAACGCAGCAGTGTTGCCGTTCCGGGCGCCGGCGCATCACCGTTGCGATTCCAGGTTTGCTGCAACATCCAGCAGCCCGGCAAATGCTCGATCTGAATGCCGCTTCCCTCTCGGCGGCTCTGACGTTCACGCGCCAGAAGGGCAGCGGCAGGCGGACCAGATGCGGCTGAGATCATGGGGCTCTGCAACCTCCCTATCTTTTCGGAGTCGGCCCATGGAGCGCGACAAGCGCCGGACACCTCCCCTAACGGACCTGCTTCTACGGGGACTGCGCATTGGGGCCAGCACCATCGCCCTGGTTGAACTGCTGCGCAGCGATTGGATCGGAGGAGGCCTCGCCAGCCTGGCCTGGCTTGTCTTCGTTCAGGTGGAGCGTCGGCGAGCGCCGCTCAAGCCTCCGTCCTGAGGATCGAATCGATGCAGTTTGGATGCTGACGGATATAGGCGTTGAACTCCATGGCCAGCAGACGCGCTTCAAAGGCATCGGTGGCGTAGAAGCAGGATTCCAGCTTTTCTCCGTTGGAGGTCTTGTGGCGAACCGTGTAGGGAGTTCGTCCTTGAGCAATGCTGGCCATGGACCGTTGAAGCAGTCGTTTCAAGCTGGCACTCCTGCTAGGTGGAATTCCATAACCATTCGTTCATGTTTGCGTTTCAACGCTTCGTAAAGCTGTTTGAAGCAGCCGACAGTCCCCTTGACCCCTCTGCCCGCATCGTGATGCCCTTGGCCTCCTGTTCTCTGGCCTTCAAAGTTGCTCTGGCCTCATTGTTGTCCCTGAGCTCTCTGCCTGTTCAGGCGGAATGGCAGCCGATGCAGGAGCCGGCGGTTTGGCAATCGCGTCGCGGCGAGCTGCTGCCCGGCGACGGCTGGATCTTCATGGAGGCCCTCGACACCCCCGCGCTCAAGGCGGCTGAATACATCCGGGCCCCAAAAGCTGTTGACGGTGCCGTTGAGGTGGAGGCAGGCCTGTTAATCCAGCGCGCTGGCCAGGATCAGTGGCGCCAACGGGTTCTGCCGATGCGTGCCAACTGCTCCAAGGGGCAGCTTGAGCAACGCCGGGCCGATGGTTCCTGGACCGTCTACCCCGGACGCGATGGAACCGTGGTTAAGGTCCGCTGGATTTGCGCATTGCGATGAGTCGGCCTGCTTTTCGCTACGAAGAACCGGAACGCTTCGGCGAGTCGCTCACCACAGCACGTCCCTGGAACCGGTCTGCTCTGACCGAAGTGGAGCGTCTCAATGGCCGTGTAGCCATGCTCGGTTTCGCGGCTGCCGTGGTGCTTGAAAAGACCACAGGCTTGGGAATTGCGGGTCAGCTTGCTGCAGCCCTGCGCTGGTACCTGCAGCTGGGTTGATCGATGACGGTTGTTCCTGTTCTGAAGGACTCCCAACGCTTCAAGTTGGATGCCACGGATGACGCGATCTTCTACAGCGAGCCTCGTTTCGTTCACCACCTGGATGCGGGTTTTCGGGCTCGGCTGACCGCCCTCTACCGCGAGCGCATTCCGCCCTGTGCCCAGGTGCTGGATCTGATGAGCAGTTGGGTCAGCCATCTGCCGGAAGACGTCAGTTACGACAAGGTGATCGGCCATGGCCTCAATGCAGATGAGCTGAGCGCCAATCCCCGATTGGATCGGCACTGGGTTCAGAACCTCAACCGCGACCAAGCCCTCCCGGTTGAGGACGCTTCGATCGATGTCACCCTCATCGTGGCCGGTTGGCAGTACCTGCAACAGCCCGAGCTGATCGCCGCTGAGTTGTTGCGGATCACCCGGCCCCGGGGCCAGGTGATCGTGGCGTTTTCCAATCGAATGTTCTTCACCAAGGCTCCGCAGATCTGGACCGATGGTGATGACGGGGATCACCTGCGTTATGTCGCTGAGGTGTTGATGGCCCAGGGCTGGCCCCAGCCGGAGATTGTTGCCGAAGACACCCGCGCCGAGGGTGTGATGGGCTTGTTCGGTGGCAAGGGAGATCCTTTCTTTGCCGTTGTGGCGGAGAAACCTCTCCAGTGATTCCTCGTCTTTCCTTTGAATTCAAGGGATGGACGTTGGCCTCACTTGCGGCAGCGTGAGGCGAGAACCAGGATCTCCATGAGCTTTACCCTTCCGGGTCTTCTCCCCTGGCGCTTCAGGATCGTGTTGATCGGTCAGCAGGTTGTTCTCGAGGCTTCCTCTGAAGATCAACACCTGAGCATGGTTCTTGAGCCTGGCGGCAGTCGCATTCGGCGTGGCTACGACCTGATCAAGGCCCCGCAATGTGCGCTGATTCGGTGATCGGCACAGCTCGCCTCGCCCAGCCCGTCGTCATCTTCGGTGGCTTTCTGATCACGGAAGAGGCCTATCGCCCCCTCGCTGATTGGATTCATCAAGCCACCGGTGCTGCAGTTCGCATCGTGCCTGCGTCCAAATTGGATTGGCTGGCCACCAGCTGGGGCTTCGGTTGGGTCCGCCTGCTTGATCGCGTCGATACCGCTGTGCGCGAGCTTCAAAGCCAGTCGCCCACCGGGCGAGTCACCTTGATTGGTCACAGTTCCGGTGGGGTGATGTTGCGGCCTTATCTGGCCGATCAGGCCTTTCTGGGACGCCGTTTCAACGGCGCAGCCCGATGCAATCGCCTGATCACTCTCGGCAGTCCCCATCAGGCTCTGCGTGCCACACCGCTGCGGGCTCGCGTGGATCGTGAGTTTCCGGGTTGCCCTGAAGTCGATCGGGTGGATTACGTCGCGGTTGCGGGTCGGCTTGATCCTCAGGGAGCGAATGCATCAAGCTTCTCGAGGCGCAGCTCTGCCCGCAGCTATCGCCAGATCATGGGCGACCCGGATCTGGAGGGTGATGGCCTGGTGCCAATTTCATCAGCCCTGTTGCGGGATGCCCGTTGGATTGAGCTTGCCGATACGGCCCACGGGGGATTGTTCGGTCAAAGCTGGTACGGCTCCACCGATCGCATCGAGCGCTGGTGGTCGCTTTTGGGTGACTGAACCAGGCGATCAGTCATTGTGGCCTGCTTCGGCGATCAGCTTGTGCAGGAATCGAAAGGGTTTGGGGGTAAGGCCAGCTCGGCCAAACGCAAAACCAGCAAGAAGCGCAAGCCAGGCACGTCAAACCATCGCCGCGATCAATGTCCGATGGGGCGTGATCCTGGCCTGGAGGCGATTCAGGCCAGGCAATGCCTTGGCTTGCCGCTGACCGGTCGGCTGACCGTTGCCCAGGTGAAGCGGGTCCACAAACTTCTGGCTGTTCAACATCATCCGGACAAAGGGGGCGACCCTGAAGCGATGACGCGGTTCAACACAGCCCGCGATGTGCTGCTGGAGCCTGAGATGGAGATGCTTGCTGCCTGACGCCCTTTGAAGCGCGTCAGCTACCGCTGCTGCGACCCAGCACCAACCACGTGATCAGCATCAGACCACTGAGGCTGACCACGGTGTAAATCCAATCGGCGTATGGCGTCCAGAACAGTCCCGCAACGGGGGCTGTCATCGGTCCCAGACCAGCAGGAGCACCACAAACAACGCTCCGAACACAAGGAAGGGCGTGAGCAGCGTCAGCAGAGACTGTGTTTCGATCGTTCTGGTTGCAGCAGGCGGATCATCCGGCGGTCTGTTTTGATCTGTCAAATCTCCGTTATTGACTGAGATTGAGGCCAGAGCTCGCGGCCAATCAACCTTCACCGGGATCGAGCAGTGGGATGAACAACCGTCAGCGTCAACTCCTTATCGCTTTCTCGGCCTCGATGGGGCTTGGTTTGCTTGGCGGCTTGGCGTTCAACGTCACGTCTCAACTGATCCGGCCGGGCCTGGGTCCGGCATCACCAGAAGGGCCTGTACCTCAAGGTCCTGCGTTGCCTCAGCAGAACACAGGTTCATCCGATCCTGGCTGTTTCGTTCCTCCTGGAGGCGGCCCGCCTGTCACGAAGAACTTCCAGCCCTGTTGATTGCATTGTCGGTAAAGGTTTTTAGGCAAAGTCTTCAAAAGAAAAAATAAAGAAGTGCCATATTGATACCTAAAATTGTTTCGATTGTTCGCTCCTATACCGAAACCCAAGGCTTCCTGAGGTGATTGTCTGGATCTCTTCCAGTCCACGCATGAACAGCGATCAGCGTCTCAGCTATCTGCACTTGATGAACAAAGCTGCTGAATCTGAAGACAGGCAAAGCTATTTCTATTACCTCAAGCTGGCTGAACAAACACTGCAACGCCAGGATCCCGACGAGCTCTGGAAGCCTGCAGCTTGATTCAGCGAATTATGTTGGCCTTGAAAAAACCGAATCCAAGGCCAAAGGATGAGGATTGATCGCGATGCAGCGTGACTGAAACATCGAAATCGAGCAGATCTGACTGTTCGATGTCCTCACGCTTCAAGTTGTAAGCGTTGTCAGCTTCAAAGCGATCGAGGATTGCATCGCGATGGGTCTCCAGATAATCCACCACCTGCTTCAGCACATGGTCGCGCCAGGCTTCGGCTGCGTCTTTGCTGACTCGATCAGACATGGTGGATTGATCTGTTGTCTACAGATTGAACCCGAAACCGCCACTGACCCGGTTGCCGTGGTGATACGGGTGAACCGGAACCATCCATGGGGTCGGTAAACCCATGGGGCCGTACACCGGGGAATAACTGCGGTAGATCGGACGAACGTGGCGGCGACGGGTGTTCTCGATCGCATTTCTGTAGCCCCTCCTGTAGCCCTTGTCGTAGGCCTTTTGCTTCTTATGGGAGTGGCGATTGTGGTGGTGGTGATCGCGATGGGCTTCAGCTGCAGGACTCAGGCTGATTCCGGTGACCCCCACGAGAAGCATGGCGGTGCCGAGACGTTGAACAAGCGTCATGGTTGAGCGACGGACTGAAAAAAACGTATTGCGGCTCGACCTGCAAACCATTTCAGCTTTCCGGCCAAGTGTGACTGGATGCTGCTTTGGGCCGTGATTGCCTATTCGGTGTCTGTGCGTTGTTCCAGTACGAATCGCAACGCCCACAGTCCGGCATAGGAGCCCGTCAGAACGAGGAGGATCAGGATCAGCACGACACATCCTCAACGTGGGTGTTTGTTGTAGCTGACCTGTGTTTGTTCTGTGGTCAGATCGTCCAGTAGCCGTACCAATCGGGATGGGCTGGGGCGTCGTCGACTTGGGGATCCGCGATCAGTCTCAAATGCCATTGGCCGTTGCCGTGAATCGGCAGCAGATCATCGAGCGCGCTGTCCATTTCGACAGGGTGAAGGTCATCCTTGTGGACTTGCTCCTGTCCTTGCAGCCAACGCTGGCGTGCAAGTGCTTTTGCAGCGGCTGAAGATCGGGCCACGATCACCCCAAAGGCGTGCTGTTCCGCCATTGACGTGGGGTCATAGGCGCCAAGGTTGACGAACCACAGCTGCTGACCATCAGCACTGGCTCGATCCTGCGCTTGCTCAACAACCTCAACGCGATGGCCATCGACATGGTCGATGCAGCGATAGCTGTCGATGTGCAAGCCACGGCGAAGCCCGATCCATTCCTGCCGCAGGGCCGGCAGCGTGGTCTCAATGGTCTCCCCCACCACCCAGCGCACATCGTGCTGCTCGACATGGCAGCCCTTGCAACGCCCGCCCAGCACCACCAGGAACAGCTTCTTTGCGCTGCTCATCGCTGGGCCGTTGATGGGTCGTCGGTATGGGCGACGACGGCACGGCAGTGGGCGATGAACTCCTCGGCGTCCCTCTCTCCTTTGGCTTCTTTGGTCTGCAGGCTGAGAATCTCAAAGGTCGCGGTGCTGCTGCTGCTCACCGGGGAGACGGTCGGACTGCGGCTTCCATCATGGAGGCGGTTGTCCAACGGCAGTCCGTCGAAGGGATCCGTGCCGTCGCAACGCTGAAAGGCTGAGTGAATGGCATCGATGGCCTCCCTCACCTGGTACGTGGCTCCTCGTTTTCTGGCGCGCTTGGTGATCGTTACCGCAGTGCGGTTCAGCAGCCGTTTGTAGCTCTCGGCATCGATGTCCAGCCAGCTGGGGGGGCTCACCGACAACGGATTGCGTCCCATGCACCCCTCGGTGGCTCCAGGTGTTCAGACTTTTTCGAGCCAGGCCAGGAATAACCGGCGGATTTCCTCTGCGTTCGTGACCCGCTCGCTCAGGGATGCCGTCACGGCACCGGGGTGCTCGCGCTGCACGATTTGCTCAGCCTCATAGGCGTCCGCTGCCTCAACAGGCATGAAGCCGGCGTCAACGGACGCTGGAGAGCAATAAAAGATGGGGTAACGGCTCATCGAGGTGCTGCAACCTCCAACCGATAGCAACGAACAAGTGATCGAGGGAATGGTTGCCGAGGGCTCTAACCCTCATCTGTTGGGTTCAGGGTTTTTCCTTAAGTCCTGAGCCTCAACGGCCAACGATTCATACCTTTAGTCGTACTTGCTAAGGCACCTTGGCGTTTGATTCTGGAGATAAGACAGACCGATTCATTGCCGCAGCCAAGTCACGGGCGGAAGCTGCACTGAATGAGCCGGCACCAAAACTGACGGCCTTGGAAAGGGGCATGTTGGAGTCGCTGAGACAGGGCGGAAGGCCGGTACGTCACGGTTGATCTCAGCGCATCAGCAGCCAAACGGCCAAGGCACCACAACCAAACCCCTTGATGAACTGGGCCCAGGTGAGGCCGTAGGTATCGAGCGAAAGCGTTCTCATCATCAGATTCAGAACCTCCTTGTGTTTCCGAATCAAAGGCGAGCTGTTTGCCGTATTGAGCTGTGGAATCTGTTTGAGCTTGATCTCCCCGAGCTTGGCCAACGTTGCTAATCCCTTCCGCTGTTGAACCTTAAGGGCACTGCAGTGGAAAGCGATCTCAACCCTCTTTGCGGATGGCTTCCTCCTTCATCCGCTGAACCCGCTCCAAAACGGATTCATTGCTCATCCTGTTGTTGAGCCGCTCCACCAGCAGTGGAAAGGCCAGCGGGCTGGGCCGCGGGGTTTCAACGTGCAGCCATTCCTGGCTTGCAGCGCGCTCCAAGGCCGCCTCCAGGCGTGAGATCTCCAACTGGTCATCGAGCACCTCCTGCTGCGCTTGCAGCAGCAAGCGGTTGTTCGACTCATGGCGGCTGAACACATCGAACAGCAGCGATGCACTGATCTGAAGCTGACCGGTGCTTTTGCTCGATCCAGGGAATCCCCGATTCATCAGACCAGCGATCTGGGCGATGGCGCGGAAGCGTCGCCGTTGCAGCTCGGAAAGATTCAGTGCGTTCTTGAGATCCCGCTCCAGCTTTTGGCGATCGAGCAGCAGGTCGATGTGGTCCTCCAGCAACTCCGCAATGGGGTAGCTCTTCGGCGCCAACAGCTCAAAGCCGTAGTCGTTAACCGACACCGTGATCGTGCCCCGCTCCAGACGGGTGAGCCGCGACGCCCAGAGGAAGCCGATGCCCTCATGCACGAACCGTCCTTCAAAGGGGTAGGCATACAGATGTGTGCCTTCCCGGGTGCGACAGGTCTCAATCAGCAGCTGTCCCACCGTCGGCAACACCGAGATGTCCTGTTGCCGATCAAACAGGGGCTTCAGAGCCTGCAGTTCAGCGTTGTCGAGATCACCACGGCTGGCGCGGTCCACCTCAAGACGCAGGTGATGGGTCAGCAGATCGGAGAGGGCCATCTGTCCCCCAGCCCAGGCAGGCACCGTGCGCGTTTTCTTGGTGCTCACCTTCACGTAGGCGGTCATGTCGCGCAGCCGCACGAATTCCAGCTGGCGGCCTGAGAAGAAGAACACATCCTTCGGCTTCAGCTGGCTGATGAAGGTCTCCTCCACATGGCCGAGCACAGCACCACGCACAAAGCGCACGGTGATCGCTGGTGCGGCTGTGATCGTTCCAACGTTGAGACGGTGCAGCCGGGCGATGGCTTTTTCACGAACCCGGTAGCGCTGGCTTGTCTCCTCCCATTCGAGCTTGCGGTAGCGGGGATAGGCCCCGAGGCACTCTCCGCCCTGCTCCAGAAACAGCATGCACCAGTCCCAATCCTCCTGGCTCAGCTCGGCGTAGGCCGCACAGCTGCGCACGGCCTGCAAGGTCTGCTCCGGATGGAAGCCGGGGCCGCAGGCCAACCCCGTGAGGTGCTGCAGCAGCACATCCAGAGGGGCTTTCGGCGGCTTGCGTTGTTCCACCAGACCCTCCGCCAGTCCCCGACGCACAGCACTGAGCTCGAGCAGTTCGAGCGCATTGGTGGGCATGAACAGCACCTGGGATGTGCCGCCGGGCAAGTGCGCTGACCGCCCCGCCCGCTGCAGCAGCCGGGCCAGATTCTTCGGGCTTCCGATCTGCACCACCTGTTCCACGGGTTGGAAGTCCACCCCGAGGTCCAGGGAGCTGGTGCACACCACCCAACGAATGCCGCCGGCCTTCACGGAGGCTTCGATGGCTTCCCGCTCGCTGCGATCTATGGCGCTGTGGTGCAGGGCCAATCCCTCCTCCATTTCCGGGCAGGCGAAGCGCAGACACTGGTGCCAACGCTCCGACTGATTGCGGGTGTTGGTGAACAGCAAGGTGCTGATCCCGGGATTGAGGCGGGCCACCAGCTCCTCGTACATCCGCAACCCGAGGTGTCCGGCCCAGGGGAAGCCATCGATTGTCTCCGGAAGAATGCTCTGAATCTCCGTGCTCCGGGCAGGAGCGCCTCCGATCAACTGTGGTTCCCCTGCCGTTCCCAGGGCATGGCGCGCTGCCTGCTCGAGGTTGCCGATGGTGGCACTGATGGCCCAGGTCTGGAGCTGGGGGCGCAGCTGGCGCAACCAGCTCAGGCACAGCTCCGTCTGGCTGCCCCGTTTGCTGCCCATCAACTCGTGCCATTCATCGAGGATCACCGTTTCGAGTTGGCCAAACAGCTCTTCGGCCTTGGCGTTGCTGAGCAGCAGGGCGAGGGACTCCGGAGTCGTCACCAGAACCTGTGGTGGTGCCTTGAGCTGTTTGGTGCGTTCGCTGCTGCTGCTGTCGCCATTGCGGATGCCCACCCGAATCGGCCAGCCCATCGCCTCGATCGGTTCGCGGATCGCCAGCGACAAGTCGCGGCTGAGGGCCCGCAAGGGTGTGATGTAGAGCAGACGTATTCCCTTCAACGGCTGCTCCTCCGCCAACATCCGCGCGATCGGTCCCATCACGGCGGCGAAGGTTTTGCCAGACCCGGTGGGCACTTGGATCAATCCATTCCGTCCCGCCAGATAGGCGTTCCAGGTCTCCTGCTGAAACGGCAGCGGAGTCCAGTTTCTCTGCGCGAACCAGGCATGAATCGGGTTCAAGCGAGGGTCGTCGGTTGGTGGTTTGGCCTTGGCCTTCGCTTTTGACGTCTTTATTGAAGCTGCCATCAGCGGTTCTCGATCAATGCCATCGCGGTCTGGAGTGAATCAGCTTCATTGGCGGGTTTGTCGCGTCGCCAGCGCAGGATGCGCGGGAAACGCACGGCGATGCCGGATTTATGGCGTTTTGAGGGGTGGATGCCCTCAAAGCCGATTTCAAACACCAGCTCGGATTTCAGGGACCGTGCCGGCCCGAAGCGCTGCAGGGTGTTGCGCCGGATCCAGCGGTCAAGCTCGAGGATTTCGGCATCGTTGAGGCCGGAATAGGCCTTGGCAAAGGTCACCAACTGCGGCTCTTCAGCGTTGGTCCAGAGGCCGAAGGTGTAATCGGTGAACAGGTTGGCGCGACGCCCACTGCCGGCCTGGGCATAGAGGAGCACCGCATCCAGGGTCATCGGCTCCAGCTTGTGTTTCCACCAGTTGCCGCGTTTTCGGCCGCTCAGGTAGGGCGAATCCCCCTGTTTGAGCATCAGCCCTTCGGCGTTGTGTTCACGGGCCTGGTTGCGCTGTGTTTCCAGCTCCTTCCAGGAGTCGATCGACCAGAACGGGCTCTGCTTCAAGCGCCATGCCTCGGGATGCTCGATGCTGCCCAGCAGAGCAGCCAGCTGCTGCTGGCGCTGCCGCAATCCCTGCTGGCGGATGTCGACGCCCTGATGTTCCAGCAGGTCGTAGGCGATGAACCGCATTGGGCAGTCGCGTTTCAACGTTGCTCCAACGGTTTTTCGGCCCAGCCGTCGTTGCAGCTGGTCAAAGCCAAGCGGTGCGGCCGCGTCCTGTTGCCAGCAGATCAGCTCGCCATCAAGAACGCTGCCGGATGGCAAGGCCTTGGCCACCTCCACAAGCTCAGGGAAGCTCTCGTTGACCAGCTCTTCACCACGGCTCCAGAGGTAGACGCCGGCCCCGCGGTGAATCAGCTGACCGCGGATTCCATCCCATTTCCATTCCAGTTGCCAATCGCTCGCCGATGTCTCCAGCAGTCGTTCGGGTTCCAGGGGACTGGCGAGATAGAAGGGGTAGGGGGTGCCGCTGGAACGGTGTTCATCCGCCGTCGCGCAGGCGGTGAGTTGCCTGAAGCGCTCGGCGGAGGGCTCAAAGCCGCCCATCAGCCGTTGCACCACGAGGCTTTCCTCGAGATCAAACGCTTCGGCGATGGCCCGGCTGATCAGGCCCGTCGACACGCCGACGCGGAATCCCCCCGTAAGCAACTTGTTGACGATGAAGTGCTGGTCGAGCGGGGTTCGGTGCCAGAGCCAGATCACGGCATTGGCCTGATCCTCGTCGCTTCTGGTGCTGATGGCCGGCAGCAGGGTGTCCATCCACCAGCGCAGGGGCATGTCTCCTTCACCGCTGGGCAGATCCGGATCGCTTGCTTCAATGCGGTCTTGCACGGCGGGCCAGAGCAGGCTGATGGTTTCGGCTGAGTCGCCCACCTGGCCGTAGCAGTCGTCGATCAGCCAATCCGGAAGACCACCGCGGTCCCGCAGGATGTCGCGCAGTCGGCGACCGGTGATCAAGCGGCGTCGTCGTTTGCCCAACAGCAGCGTCAACGCCCAAGCCGCTTCCCCTGGATCGACCCCCTGAAAGTGATCCACCAGCGCCTGCACCTTGGCCTTGGTGCCTGTGACCTGATCCAGCTGATTGAACAGGTCCTGAAAGGCCCGCATGCGCGTTTGAACGGGATGGTTGAAATGCCACGCCATCCTGACAAGACATTTTGTGAGAGGTGCTGGAAATCAGGCTGAGACCTGTGTTGATGTGAGCGACAGCTTCCTGAATCAGCCGGATGGCACTCCTCTGGGACAACCTGGCGCAACAACTCAGCAGCGTGCGCGCTGCTGGCTCAGCCACGGCCGTCATGACCCCCGTGGCTGGCTCTGGAACGTCGGATGATCCATCCGATCGCCGTCGTCGTCTTCAGAAGGCGCTTGAGGCCGTTAAAGACAGCGGCAACGCCATGATGATCGAGTCGCTCACGGCCGCGATCGAAGGTCGCGAGGCGAATCTCAACCTCCCGGAGCTGCCGGACGGCATCGCCAAGTTTTAGTCCGCTTCCCCTCCGAACAGGGTCTCCAGCGGCTCCGCATCTACACCCTCCACCTCCCGCAGGTAACGGGCCAGAACGTCGCTTTGGCCATGGGTGACGTACACCTTGCGGGCGCCGCTGTCCCGAACGGTCTGGATCAGTCCAGGCCAGTCGGCATGATCACTGAGCACGAACCCCCGCTCATAGCCCCGCCGTCGCCGTGCTCCGCGGACGGCCATCCAGCCGGAGGCAAAGGCGGTTTGTGGTGATTTGAAGCGGCGCATCCAGCTGGAGCGATGGGCTGATGGTGGCGCCAAAATCAACCGGCCGTTGAGCGGATCCTTGCGAGGAAGTTCACTGACGGGGCGGCTAAGGGGCATGGGAATCCCCGCATCCCGGTAGTGACGGGTCACGGTTTCCACGGCGCCGTGCAACAGCACTTCTTCCTCCACGCCAATGGCCTTTAATTCGGCCAGCAACCGTTGGGCTTTGCCGAAGGCGTAGCAGAACAGCAGTGACGGCCTGCTGCGATCACGGCTCCACCAGGCATGGATGTCCTGGGCTACCTGCGCCCCGCTCTGCCAGCGATAGATCGGCATCCCGAAGGTGGCTTCGGTGATCAGCACATCGCAGCGCACCGGTTCAAAGGGTTCGCAGCTGGGGTCGTCATCCCGTTTGTAATCACCGCTGACCACCCACACCTCACCCTGCGATTCCAGGCGGATCTGCGCTGAACCAAGCACGTGCCCGGCGCTGTGAAACGACACCTTGCATTGCCCTAGCCAGTGTTCTTCTCCGTAGGCCACCGGGTGAAGCGTGATGTCCTCACCGAGTCTCTGGCGCAGTACCCCTTCACTGGAGGCCACAGCCCAGTACTCCCCGCATCCGGGTCGGGCGTGGTCGGCATGGGCGTGGGTGATCAGAGCCCGGGGAACTGGACGCCAAGGGTCGACCCAGGCCTTTGCGGCTCGGCAATACAACCCTTCGGGCGTGTGTTCGATCAAGCTCCGCTGCTGATCGCTGCAGACAGTCTGAAAGCCCCGTAACTTGAACGCGTTTGCCCCGCTTGCGATGAAGCTTCTCGCTGCTGCTCTGTTTGTTTCAGCTCTGGCTGTGCCCAGTTCCGCTTTGGCTCAGAAAAAGATTCCCAAGGCACAAGGCCATAACCAATGCCCCCTGGGTTATGTCAACACGCTTGGCACCACCTGCACGTCTCCCATCTATTACGAGATGAGGCCCACCAACGGTGAAGCCTGCCCCTCCGGCTGGATGAATGTTGGCGCTGGCTACTGCCGCAAGAAGTAATCAGTTCTTCTGTTTTGGCCTCAGGCCACTCCAGCGCTCGAGGGTGTTGATCGATTGAACACCCTCCAGCCGCGTTGAACCGGGTCGTGTCCATGTGGGGATGGAGCGAATGTTTTCACCCCTGCATTGGCTGAGCTGGTCGGGATATTTGTCGGGCAGACCGCATTCCACGTAGTTCAGTTTGCGTCCGGCCTGTTTGCCGAAGAGTTTCATCTGCTCTTTGCAGGCGGGGCACCAATGGGCCCCAAAAAACCTGGCATCCAGCGTATTGAGTTGGTCGGCCAACTTGATCGTTTGTGCTGTGGATTCCGTTGCAGGTTCAGGGATGGGTTGGTTCCAGGGTTGCGCAGCTGCTGTGGTGCACGTTGTCCCCGTCATCGCTGCCATCAAGATCAGAATCCTGATGCCCTTGGGCTGGGTCACAGGTGCCATGCATTGCGTGGGGTGAATTGTCGAAAAGTTATTCGCATCAGATCGCTTCCTCTGAGCCGTTGGCCCGTCACCGGCTCATTTCGAGCATGCGCTGCATGGGTTTCATGGCCTTCAGGCGCATCGATTCATCCATCTCGATCGCAGGCGTGAGGGTCTCCAGGCATGCCTTCAGTTTCTCCAGGGTGTTGAGCCGCATGTAGGGGCATGCATTGCAGCTGCATCCATCGATTCCTGGCACGTCGAACAAAGTTTTCTCAGGGACCCGTTGCTGCATCTGGTGCAGGATCCCTGGTTCCGTCAGAACGATGAAGCTGTTGCAGGAGCTCTGTTCGGCGTAATTCAACAGCTTGCTGGTGGATCCAATGAAATCCGCCAGGTCCAGCAGGTTCTGCTGGCATTCGGGGTGCGCGATGACTTCAGCCGAAGGATGTTCGTGCTTGAGAGCTAGCACCGCTTCTTCGCTGAAGGTCTCATGAACGATGCAGCGTCCCGGCCAGAGGGTCAGCTCGCGACCGCTCTGTTGTTGAACCCAGCGCCCCAGGTTTTGATCGGGGGCGAACAGAACGGGCTGATCGGCAGGCAGCTGGTTCACCAGATCAACGGCATTGCTGCTGGTGCAGATCAGATCGCTTTGCGCCTTCACCGCTGCTGTGCAGTTGATGTAACTCACCACGAAGTGGTCGGGGTGTTCTGCACGAAAGCGGGCGAACTCATCGGCGGGACAGTCGTCCGCCAGGGAGCACCCGGCCTCTAAATCCGGCAGCACCACTGTCTTTCCCGGGCTAAGAATCTTGGCGGTCTCTGCCATGAAGTGCACGCCGCAGAACACGATCACGTCTGCATCGGTGCTGGCGGCCTGGCGCGACAGCTCGAGGGAGTCACCTACAAAATCGGCGATGTCCTGAATCTCCGGTTCCTGGTAGTAGTGCGCCAGGATCACGGCATTGCGGTCCTTGCGAAGCCGGTTGATCGCCGCAACAAGGGCGGTGTCAGCGCTCATCAGGACCGGTTCGAGGCAGGATGACCACAGCCTAGGCATTCGCTCTGAAGCACCTGCGACTTGCCATTGCCGGTGATCTGCACGGCGCCTGGGGCGACGCTGATGAACAGCTGCTGCAGCATCTCAAGCCCGATGCTGTTCTTTTTGTAGGTGATCTCGCTGATGGGGATCTGCGGCTGACGCGACGGATCACGCGGCTTCCCTTTCCCGTAGCCGTGATCCTGGGGAACCACGACCGCGGACGGGATCGCAGTGGCGGCATCCTTGAGCAGCAACTGGCTGTGCTCGGCGATCTGCACTGCGCCTGGCGCTCGATCCAATGGCCCGAGCTCCCATTGACGGTTGTAGGTGCGCGTCCCTGCAGTGCAGGTGGAGGTTTTCACCTTTCAGAAGCGGTTGAGGCGGTGTACGGCCCGGTGTCGCTTGAAGCCTCAGCCGAGCGGATTGTGCAGGCCGCCTCTGATGTGCCCGCTGATCAGCCCTTGATCGTGATGGCCCACTGCGGACCCTCGGGGTTGGGATCCGATGCCGCCAGTCCCTGCGGGCGCGATTGGAAGACACCGGCGCTCGACTGGGGAGATCAGGATCTGGCCCTCGCCTTGGATCGCATGGCCAAGAACCGACCTGCTGATCTGGTGATCTTTGGCCACATGCACCATGCCCTCAAGCGCGGCTCCGGTTTCCGCCAGAACCTGCTGCGTCATCGCCATGGAACCGCGCTGATCAACGCCGCCTGTGTGCCGCGTGCAGGGGTTGATGGGCACGGGCGGACGCTGCTGCACCTTTCCTGGGCTGAATTCCAGGGCTCCCGTCTCGCTCTGCTCGCCCATCGCTGGTACACCCCCGATGCTGAGTTGATCCATCAGGAGCAGTTGCAGATGGATGCTCCGCTGCCGTGCTGATCTATTTCTGCAGCAGCAGCCATGGCTACGGCCATGCCGCCCGAGATGCGGCGGTGCTGCAGCGGCTGCGCCGCCTTCGTCCCGACTGGACCTTGGTGATGAGCTCGGGTCTGTCCTCCCCTGTGCTGAAGCTGCTGTTGGGGGATGCAGCAATTCAGCAACGTTCCTGTCAATGGGATGTGGGCATGGTGCAGGCCGATGCGCTCGGTGTGGATTGTGCCGCCACCCTCAGCGCCTTGGATCAGCTGGAGCAACGGCTGCCGCATCTGATCGAGGCTGAGGCCAACTGGCTGGCGTCGCAGGGGCAGCCGGTCTTGATCGTCGGGGACATTCCCCCGGCCGCGGCCGCCTTGGCCCAGCGCCTCGATGCACCTCTGGTTTGGATGAGCAATTTCGGATGGGATGACATCTATGGCCCGTTGGGGGCTGCCTTCCAGCGCTGGGCTGATGCTGCCGCTGAGGCCTATCGCAGCGGTGATCTGCTGCTGCGCTGTCCATTTGATCTGGCCATGAACTGGGGTTTGCCTGAACGGAGGCTCGGGTTGGTCTGCGCCAGCCCGCGGTCCATCCCAGCGGATCTTGAGGCTTCCCTGGATTCCCAGGACGCCCCCCTGGTGATGGTGGGTTTTGGAGGCCTTGGCCTGTCCATCTCTAGGAATCTGTTTCAGCTTTGGCCCAACCACCATTTCCTGCTTCCGGCCTCATCCGTTGCTTCGCATGCGCCTGAGTTGGCGTCGCTCGCCAACCTCACGCTTCTGCCGGATGGGCTGCGTCCCGTCGATGTGCTCGGCCGTTGCTCCCGTTTTCTGGGCAAGCCCGGTTTCAGCAGCTTCTGCGAGGCAATGGCCCAAGGGGTTGGGATGCATGTAGTGGAGCGCAGCGGATTTGCTGAAGCTTCGGCGTTGATGGGTGGTCTGCGTCGCCATGGCCAGCACCGATGCCTCAGCCGTCAGGACCTGGACACCGGGGCATGGCAGCTGGACCAGCCGTTGCTGGGGCCAAGCGACGCCGCTCTTTCTGCATCAGGGGCCTCAGAAGCCGCTCAAGCACTGGTGAATTGGTTGGCAGATCACTTTTAATTTCTGGTATTTAACAACACCTTTTTGAACTGATTTGTTTCCACGTTGACGTCTTAGCCGATTATTTGACTGGCATATATACCTATTGCTTTGAACCTTCTGTTCGAGAAGGTACGTCGGGCGGATTTTTTTCCGCTTGAGCATTTCATCCGCTTCTGATCTGCTCCTAGCCCTCTCGAGGGCATGTTCTTTGAACGCTATTTATGGCTATCTCTGCATTCATCGGTCGTCAGACGCTCTCAGCGGCCGTGATCGTCGGAGTGCTGCCTGTTCTCAGTTCCCCACTGCCCGCCCAGGCGAGCTTGTTGCCCCCTGCCTCGCGGGCGCAGTTGATTCATACCTCTGATATCCAGCCCAGTCGGGCAATTCCCTATGTGATCACGCCCGAACGTCGGGCGATGCTGAACACGATCCGCTTCGCTGAAGGCACCTGGAAAGGTGGCCTGGATGTGGGCTATCGGGTGATGTTCGGAGGTGGCTTGATGCCCTCCCTTGCCCGTCATCCCAACCGGGTGATCTACAGCTCCCGCTATGCCAGTGCAGCTGCCGGGGCCTACCAGTTCATGCCCTTCACCTGGAACCTGGTTCAGCGCAGCATCGGCGTGAGCGGGTTCGGGCCTGAGGCTCAGGACCAGGGTGCTTTGTTCCTGATTCAGCGGCGCAAAGCCCTGTCTCTGACCGACACCGGTGTCCTCAGCCCCGTTCTCGCAGCCATGCTGGCTCCCGAGTGGGCATCATTTCCCACCCTTGCCGGTCGCAGCTACTACGGCCAGCCCGTCAAGAAATACGCGCGACTTCGCTCGTTTTATGACGTGAATCTTGCTGAGTTGCGTCGACTGCGTGACGTGAAGCGACAGGCCTTGGTGGCGCCTCCGCCGGCGCTGTGCACCGGGTCACGCATCGAATGCGCCACCCGGCTCTGAAAAGCGTCGAGAACTTCTAAGTCCCTCAGCCTTCGGCGTCGTTCTGAAGCTTTTGCCCGACGGTGGCCTGGGCAATCAGATAAGCGGCGATTCCACCGGCCAGGAAGCCAACCCCATTGCGTAGAAGGGGCATCACCTCTGAGGTACGTGTCACCACGGGGGCGACTCCAAAGACGCCGAACAGCATCACCCACAGCGGTGAAAGCAGCAGCAACCAGGCCCAGGCGATGGTCTCGCCCTCCTTCCGGGGGTAGGCCGCAAAGCCAGCAATCAAGCCGCCAAAGATCGAGGTGGTCAGGGTCCACAGCCACTGTTCCTGGGGAAGACCAGGCACCACCTGACAGCCACCCCGGTCCAGACAGATCTCCACGGCATTGAGGGCATCCAGCACGGCTCCGTCTTCGCCGTGGTCCTTCACGTAGTACTGGTTGCCGTAGCGGGTCTGCAGCTCCACCCAGTAAGTGCGCGGCATCATCGCGAAGTAGGCATCACCAACGTTGAAGTTCAGCAGGTTCCCGCCGCGGGGGTCGGCCACCAGTAGCAGGCTGCTTTCATCCAGCCCCCAGAACTCGCGTATGGCCAGGCCTGGTGTGCGCTCGTACTGGGTTAACACCCGCATTTTCCAGCCGGTGCGTTCCTCCACATCTGCCAGGGATGCCTCCAGCTGGGCCCTCTGGGTGTCGCTGAACACCTTGGCGAGGTCGATCACCGGGGTGGGGTGATCCGGCAGCAGCTCCGGGTTGTCGTAGGCCGTAGCCGGGCTCACCAGAACACCCAGGCTGATCAGAGCCACGACGACGAGGCTCCACAGATGTCGGATGTGATGTGTTCCCATGGAACTGCTGCAGCGACCGGCATTCTCTCCAATGAAACCGATGGCTGCGTCCTGTCCTGACTGGTTGGCAACGCATCTGCATCAGGCAGGGGGTGCCATTCCGTTTTCCCGGTTCATGGATCTGGCTCTGAATGAGCCGGAGCACGGTTACTACGGCTCAGGCCGCGCACGCATCGGCGCCCAGGGTGATTTCGTCACATCTCCCTCCCTGGGCAGCGACTTTGCAGCCCTGCTGGCGCCCCAACTTCTGGCCTGGCTGGCTGCGATTCCCCAGACGGATCCTGATCAACGCCTGTCGATTGTGGAAATCGGCCCTGGCGAAGGTCATCTGGCCCGGGATCTCTCTGCTGTGTTGCGTGATGCGGCTCCAGAGCTGTTGGGCCAGATCGAGATGGTGTTGGTGGAAGCCAATCCCGGCATGCGGCGGCGGCAACAGGCCCTGCTGCAAGAGGTGGATGATCTGCCGCTGCGTTGGTGCTCTCTGGACGAGTTGCGCCGCGATCCGGTTCATGGGGTGGTGATCGCCCATGAGTTGCTGGATGCCCTACCGGTGGAGCGATTGATCTGGCGGGAGGGATCCCTCCAGCAGCAGTGGGTGGCGCTTGATCCAAATGGTGGCCTGCGCTCGACGCATCGGCCTTTTCCGGATCGGTTGCACCAGGAGATCAAGCGTGTGTGCAGCCAAGGCGGCATTCAGTTGCCGCCCCCCGATGCCGAAGAGGGGTGGACCACGGAGTGGAACAGTGCACTGCCCGACTGGTTTGCTGCTGCGGCGGCTGCCGTGGATGCGGGCGTGCTGCTGGTGATTGATTACGCCCTCGAGGCCCAGCGTTATTACACGGCCCGGCGCTCCGACGGCACCTTGATGGCTGTTTGTGCTCAGCAGGCGGGTCTGTCGCCCTTCGATCAGCCAGGCGAGCAGGACCTCACGGCACACCTCTGCATCGAAGTTGTGGATGAGGCGGCCCAGCGCAACGGCTGGCTGGTGGGTGATCAGGCCAAGCAGGGCGAAGCACTTCTCGCCTTGGGCCTTGCGCAGCGTCTTCATGGGCTGCAGCAACTCCCGGGCCAACACCTGGCGGAGGCCCTGCAACGCCGCGAAGCTCTGCTTCGGCTGGTGGATCCTGCGGGTTTGGGTGCGTTCCGCTGGCTCACCTATCGGCGCGGATTGCCTGAAGGCGGCTTCAGCCTTTCAGGCGCTCCAGGCAGCTCAGAATCTCGTCGCGACTGACGTCATCGCGAATCTCAACGGATCCGATGCCAGTGGGCATCACGAAGCGCAGGCGACCGTCGCGCACCTTTTTATCCCCCTGCAAGCTGTCGAGAACCGCATCGGCGGAGAGATCGGGCCAGGCGGTGGGGAGTCGGGCGCTTTCGATCAGCCGGCGTTGTCGCTCGGCATCGTCGCGACTCCAGCTTCCCCGCAGCACGGCGAGTTCGCCCACCGCCACCATGCCAATGGCGACTGCCTCACCATGCAGCCAGGTGCCATAACCGCAGAGGGTCTCCACCACATGGCCGAAGGTATGGCCGTAGTTGAGGATCGCCCTTAAGCCACCTTCCTTTTCATCGGCGGCCACCACCCGGGCCTTGGCCGCGGCGGATCGCTGCAGGATCGAGCTCAGGCGTTCCGCTCCAAGTCCAGCGGGGGTGCTTGGGTCGTCACAGGCCTCCAGTTCTTCGAACAGCGAGGTGTCGCCGAGGATTCCGTATTTGATCACTTCCGCCATGCCGGCTCGGAACTCGCGTTCGGGCAGTGTGTTGAGGGTGGAAGGATCGATCAGCACCAGGCGCGGCTGGTGAAAGGCGCCGATCAGGTTTTTACCGCGGGGATGGTTGACCCCGGTCTTGCCACCGATGGACGCATCCACCATGGCCAGAAGGGTTGTTGGAACCTGAACCACCTGGATGCCGCGCAGCCAGGTGGCTGCCGCAAAACCGGTCATGTCCCCCACTACGCCGCCGCCGAGGGCCACCATCAACGAGCTGCGTTCGAGCTTGGCGTTGTAGGCCGCATCGTGGATCTCAGCCACCGTAGCGGGCGTCTTTTGGTGTTCTCCGGCGTCAATCACCAACAGGTCAACGCTGAAACCTGCGGCCTTGAGGCTGTTCAGACAGGCGTCGCCATAGGGGCTGGCGACATCCGGATTGCTGACCACCAGCACACGCCGACCAGGCTGCACTCCGGCGTCCAGCATCTGCTGACCAAGCCTGGCCAGGCCGCCGGCTCCAATCACCACCTCGTAGGGATTGCGCTCCAGCGCAACGCGGATGTGATGCAACGGGGTGATTGTGGTCATGAAACCGTTGGAACCCACCTACTCTCGCAACAGTGTCGCTGGTCCTGTGCGCAAGAGATCAGTGCGCAACTCCCTTTCGGCCTGGGCGTTTCTGCTGCCGGCGGTGGTGTTGATCAGTTTGTCGGTGCTGGTGCCGGCCTTGATGGCCCTGGTGATGAGCTTCACCGCCACCGGGCTTGATGTCAGTGAGCCCTTGCGTTTTGTGGGTTTGGCCAACCTGGAGCGCTTGCTGTCCGATCCGATGGCGCGGCAGGTGTTGGTCACCACCTTCTTTTATCTGATCGGTGTGGTGCCGCCCATCGTTTTCGGGGCGCTGGCACTGGCGGTGTTGGTGAACCAGGGTTTGCCCGGTCGTTCCCTGCTGCGGGGCGCCTTTTACACCCCCGTCTTGGTGTCGATCGTTGTTGCAGCGATCGCCTTTCGTTGGCTGTACGCCGAGAACGGACTGATCAATGGATGGTTGAGCGCCCTGCTCGGCGATGCCTTCAGCCCGATTGGTTTTCTCACCACGCCGCAGCTGGCCCTTCCCGCCGTGATGTTGGTGACCCTCTGGAAAGGACTGGGGTATTACATGGTGATTTTCCTGGCGGGTCTGCAGGGCATTCCCAAGGAGCTCTACGAAGCAGCGGAGCTGGATGGCAGCGAGGGCTGGAGAAAGCATCTCGACATAACCCTGCCCTTGATGGGGCCCTACGTGACCTTGGTTGCTGTGGTTTCGTCGATCGCGGCAACCAAGGTGTTCGAGGAGGTGTTCCTGATGACCCAGGGAGGTCCTGCTGATGCCACGCGAACCATCGTTTATTACGTGTACGACCAGGCCTTTGCTGAGTTGGAGATCAGTTACGCCTGCACCTTGGGCCTAGCCCTGTTCCTGCTCGTGTTGCTGTTCACCATGATCCGGTTGGCCTTTGCCGGCGATCGGCCGCTGATCTGACGCTGTCATCGACCCTGCAAAGTGGCAAGCTGCGGAAGTCAGCTCGGACACGATGATCGGCGTTGTGGGAGGTGGTCAGCTGGCACGGATGCTTGTGCAGGCCGCCGCGGAACGCCAGGTTCCGATCGCCGTTCAAACCTCCAAGCCAGCGGATCCCGCCGCTGGCTTGGCCTCGCGTCTCGTCGCAGCGGATCCGACGGATGTGGCTGGGACCCGGGAGCTGGTGGTGGGCTGTGACGGCATCACCTTCGAGAACGAGTGGGTGAACATCGATGCCCTTCTGCCGCTGGAGCAGCAGGGGGTTCGTTTCCGGCCGTCTTTGGCTGCGCTCTCGCCCCTGGTCGACAAACTTTCTCAACGTCAGCTGTTGGATGACCTGGCGATCCCCAGTCCGCCTTGGTGTCCGCTGAGCCTGATTTCGCCCGCTCAACCGGCGCTTCCTCAGGGCTGGACCTTCCCCGTGATGGCCAAAGCCTCCCGCGGGGGATATGACGGCAAGGGCACGCTGGTGTTGCGCGACATCGATGCCCTGGCGCAGTTGTTGCGCGCCGTCCCAGCCGACGATTGGTTGCTGGAATCCTGGGTGGACTACGAGCTGGAGTTGGCTCTGGTGGTCAGCCGTGATCAGCGCGGCCGGATCCGTCATTTCCCCTTGGTGCAGACCCACCAGCACCAGCAGGTTTGTGACTGGGTTCTGGCACCGGCACCGGTGGATCCCTCGGTGGCGGCCTTGGCCTACAACGTTGCGGCATCGCTGATGACGAAGCTTGGCTATGTGGGGGTGTTGGCTCTGGAGTTTTTCTACGGGCCAGCCGGCCTGCAGGTGAATGAGGTTGCCCCACGCACTCACAACTCCGGTCATTTCTCGATCGAGGCCTGCACCAGCAGTCAGTTTGATCAGCAGCTCTGCATCGCAGCCGGGCTGCCTGTGCCTGATCCCGAGCTCAACAGCCGCGGTGCCTTGATGGTCAACCTGCTCGGTCTGGATCCGGAGCGCCATGCTCCTTTGGATCAGCGGCTTCAGGCTCTGGAGGCCATGCCGGGACTTCACCTGCACTGGTATGGCAAGTCACCGGAAACACCGGGGCGCAAGTTGGGGCATGTGACGCTTCTGCTCGAAGGCGACACGGTCTTGAAGCGGCGCGATGAGGCCGAGTCAGCGCTTGTCGCCATTCGCCGGATCTGGCCGCTCGAAAGCGAGAGTCAGGACTAGGCTTACGAGCGAACTGCTGTGTTGGTGACGGCCTTTTCTAGTGCTCTGATCTGACTCTCTTTCGACTTGGGGAGACTGTCGTGACGGTGACGTAGACCGGCCATGCAGCCGGAAACGAAGCCCCACTTTGTCGCCCCTTCTGGTTCTTCCAGGTCGACCACTGGGGCTCGCACGGCACGGTGGTTCACCCTCTTCAATTCATGGCTTGGTCGATGCCTGAATCTGACCCAAGCCATCAGCAAGCCAATTCGATTGAATGTTCCTCTGGATCAGTCCAAAGTTTGAACTCGAACTCCTCAGGTTCTTTTTTCAAAAAAATTGTTTTAGCTAGTTGTCCAGAAAAAATTCAACCTCGGTTAGTGGGCTAAGCCCCTCATCAACCAAGACTCAATCACAAAAAATATGAGAAAGAATGAACTGATGCCGATCACCAGAATCTTGCCGTTCATCCTGAAAATTTTCGCCTTGCCGAACTGTAGATTCGTTTTGCCCTAATTGGGGTGGATCGGCTTTGTGGGGCTAGTTCTCGGAGTGGTTGAACTCCTGGAGCGCGTATTGGGCGAGGCATTTGTCTTTATCAGTGTCGCTCAGCGCAATGGTGGTCACGCTTGGATGCCAGTTTCGGCGATTGATCAATTCGTTGAATTCGGTCAGAGCATCTTCGAGATCATCGAAGCTTCCCATGCTCTCTATTGTTTGTTGCCCTTGTTTGACGGTAATTTCCAGGGGCATCGTTCATTCGCTTGAGCGATCAAAGGCTACCCCTCAGCCGTTGTGTAGTCGATGATGCTTACTACTGTGTGAACAAAGCTTGTCAGTGCTTTGGTTGTCCTTAGCTTTGGATCGGTTGCTGTATCGCGATGCGTGATCCCCGCCTGGATGAGCTAATCCAAATGGAAACCTGGGATTGGTGGAAAGCCCAAGTTTTTTATTTGCGTGAAAAGAAAGATTATGCTGACGCAGAGGCGCTTTTTATGGAATTCAAGATTCCTCCATCTGATTCCAATTATTGATGTCGTTGTGCATTGATCAATGCGAATTGAGTTTAAGTGAAGTCATAGTTCGGGATCTTTTTGCATCGCTTTAATTTTCATCGTTCAATGTTAACTTCATTCATCTCCCCTTTTTTTGGGTAGTGGCAGGCGCACTGCTTGTTGATTGTTTTGGCAGCCCCGCTGTTGACGCTGTCTCCTTTCTGCCGGATGACGCTGAAGTCGCATGCCGGGCCATCCTTCCCCAATGTTTCCGCCGATCCGATTGGGCTGATCTCTGTGCCCGTGAACCCAGCGTTGCTGTTGGTCATCCTGAGGCCTGTCGTGATGCAGGATTCCAGCAACGCCAACCCCCTCAGGGGCGGTGATGCAGAACCGCCTGTTCCAGGTCAGGCCGACTCATCGATGTCACAACAAAGACCTCTTGAGCTGAAGTGCCTTTGCGAGCCACCAGCTTGAAACCCCCTTGGATCGGTGTGGACACCCGCAGCTGTAGTTCGGGACTGCGGCCACGCACCCGGGTGATCACGGCAGGGGTGATCGTCTGGATATCCGTCTCATGGGACAGGGCCTTCAGCCACGGGATTAAGCCGTCCACATAGGTGCTGTGGGTGATGACGACCCGGCCCAAAGCTGAACGAAAACCCGAGAACTGGTGAAAGTTAGCCACTTTGGCTATGCCAGAGAGAGCGCTCCGGGGCTGTGATGCTGAAATCAGTTGACACTCTCCGCCACGCGATCAGCGGACCGCTGGAGGATGCATGCGGCCCCCAGGCCCGCATGCTCACCGCTGAGGTGCACGGAACGGAGGTTCGGGGCCTGGCCTTGTGCCCTGGACGTGTGGTGCGTTTCGTGATGGACGAGCAGCTGCAGCGTCTGCAGGTGGCTGATCTGCTGCGACTCACCAAAGCAAGCCGTAAGCCTGCGGCCTGACTCAACAGCGTTCCAGAGGGGCCATTGTTAATCCTTCGGCCTGAAGCTGCTGGTGGTACAGCTCGGCCTGCTCCAGGGGGCCGCACCAGACTTCAGCGGAACCCTGCCCATCAATTCTGTTGGCGAGGTTCCAGGCATTGTCTTCGCTCATGCCAGGAATGATTTTGCGAAGGCAATCCACCACGTGCTGGAACGTGTTCACATCATCGTCAAGAACGATCACGCGAGCCTGGGGGTAACGCTGGGTTGTTTCCTGACGCTCCAGTACTGCTGATGAACCGGGGCTGGAGCTGGTCATGACAGTTGCCTCCGGACGGACGAAAAGATGCCGAACCCTAGGTAGGATCCCATCAGTCAAGCGGTCAAGCGCATGTTGTTCACTCTGGGTTGGGCGTCCTTGGCCGCCATGTTCAGTTTCTCCATCGCCATGGTGGTCTGGGGACGCAATGGTGACGGCACCCTGAACTTCTGATCGAATCTGTGCTTCAAGACGCACCACTTCTCAGCCAGACCCTGGCGGTCACGGCAGCAGTGCTTCTTGTCTTCGTCAGCGTTGCCGTGATTTATCTCTCAACGATCGAATGGAGGGACCGTCGACGCCGTCAGGGTTCAACCAAATCCTCCTCCTGATTGCGTCCATCCGACGCGAACTTGAAGAGCATCCCTGCACAGCCCTTCTTCTGGGGTTGTGCTTTTTTTTGCCCGCCCTGCTGCTCGGCACGTCCAGCCTGCTGACGCCTTCTCTGAATCGCCATGGAACAGCAGAGCTGTTTGAGCTCAGTCGGCGGGCTCGCTTGGTGCAGAGTTTTGAGGCTGATCCCTCTAGATCGGTCCCGAAGGTCTGGCAGAAGCGGCTTGGTCCTTCGGCAGCCCCTGATCGCTGGGCCCGTCATGGCCGCGGGCTCTGGTGGCTGATCTGGCTGGACGACGGGGAACCCCTTCTGGCTCTTCCGTCAGCATCGAACTCGTCTTCCCTGGATCTGCTGTTCGCTGATGCACTACACCGCAGCAGTTTTGATCAACTCCAATCGCTTCAGCCAAGGGAGCCTTCGGGCTTGGAGCAGAGCTGCTTGCAGCGGTTGACCAGCGGAACGGCCGTGTTGTGGCAACCGTCAGGCCTGGCCTCGATCAGCGGTTCTCTTTTCCCCGCCTTGGCAAGCGTGTCCCATGGCTGTTTGCGTGTTGCGCTGCAGGGCGATCGGCTGATGGCTGAAGGACCTGTGGCTTCAAGACCCTTCGCGTCTCTGCAGGCTGACCAGGCGAAAGGCCAAACCAATTCCGTTCGCTTTGATCCGTCGTCGGCCTATCTAGAGCTCAATAGCGTTGCTCTGCAGCCTTTGCTGGGATCCGTTTTCAACAATCCACTGATCGCAGAACAACTCGACAGCCGTTATGGACTTCCGCAGGAGTTGCGTGATGTTCTGCTCGCTGCGCCTGTCGTTTTGCGGGTGGACGTGCTCGAGGCTGGCCGCTTCCAGGCCTCTGTTCAAGCCAGGTTGATGCTGGCTGCTGATCAAACCGACTGGATCAAGCGAAGTCTTGATGCCGTTGCAACCGCCTTGTTGAAGCGCGGGTTTCAAATGGAGCAACGCCCCCTTTTGTCTTCGAATGGTCGACCATCAAACCGTGTCGCCAATGTTTGGCTCGATCCCCAGGGGCACCCTCAAGGTGGATGGTCGTTGAGCTCTGGAACGCAGGATCAGGTGGAGCTGCTGCTTGGCTTAGGGGACGTCCCGACCATCGGCCCCTCACCGTTGAAAAGGATGGGTCAACAGCAACTTCGCCTTCAAGGGAAACCGGATCAATTGGTTCGGCTGGGTTGGCTGGGACCGGGCTGGCCTCGGGTCATTGGTAACGCATCTCAACTGGAGCTTGAGATGACAGCACTGCCGAAGAATCAACAGCCCGGATGGCTTCGCTTTCAGCTGGAGGTGCCTTGAGCCTGCTCTGCCAAACGGCGCTCCTTCTTGCGCTTTTCAGCAGCGATCGTTTCGTTCAACAGTTCAACGGCCTGATCCATCCGTTCGCTGTTGGAGCTAAATAGCGTTAGATCCTTCTCGACGCGATCGCAGGGCAAACCGAGGCTTTCGGCGAGTTCCTTGCTTTGATTGAGAATGGCCTCAGTTTCCAAGCCGGTGGCATCCGCGGCAGTCGCCTTGAGAAGGCTCATCAGTCCGACGGCCATCAAACGTGAGTAGTGGCTGCCATCTTTGAGGCTGTGGGATGACAGCCAACTCTTCAGGCTCTCGAGATCCTTGCCTTTGGCTTGTTCAACCAGCGAAGCGTTGGTCTTACGCAGCTTTGCTGCGTCGAAGCCATTGCTGCTGCAGAGGGCATTGAACAGTGCGTCTGTCTGCGCTTCTGGCCGATAGCCCTTGGTGAAGGTGTTAAACACGCTGCACAGCCCGACGCTGAAGAGTTCGTTGGCTTCAAATCGACTTTGATGGCTCAGCAAATGCAGCTCCACCAGCAGCTCGTCAGCAAGGCGGCGGTACAGCGGCGCAATGACGTGGGGGAAGGCCTGATGAAACGCTCGTTTGCTGTCGGCGATGGTCTGACTTGCGGCCAACGTGCAGTCCCAGAATGAATGGCTGGAACCCTAGCGCCGCAGACATCGCCGTTAGGATTGCTCGACCCCGCTGATGCTCAGATGATCCCCATTGTGATTGAGGAGTCCGGCCGGGGAGAAAGGGCCTTTGACATTTATTCCCGGCTTCTGCGCGAGCGCATCATCTTCCTTGGTGAGGCTGTCACCAGTGACTCCGCCAACCGGATCGTGGCCCAGATGTTGTTCCTCGAAGCTGAGGATCCCGAGAAAGATATCTACCTGTACATCAACTCGCCCGGCGGTTCGGTCTACGACGGCCTCGGCATCTTCGACACGATGCAGCACATCAAACCGGATGTGCACACGGTGTGTGTTGGCCTGGCTGCGAGCATGGGTGCCTTCCTTCTTTGTGCCGGCACCAAGGGCAAGCGCAGCAGCCTGCAGCACTCCCGGATCATGATTCACCAGCCTTTGGGCGGTGCCCAGGGCCAAGCCAGTGACATCCGCATTCAGGCGGACGAAATTCTCTTCTTGAAGGATCGCCTCAACAAGGAGCTGGCTGATCGCACCGGGCAACCTCTGGATCGCATCCAACAGGACACTGACCGTGACTTCTTCATGTCACCCACCGAAGCAGTGAACTATGGGTTGATTGATTCGGTGATCGACAAGCGTCCCGTTCAGGCTGTCGCTTGAAGAAGGGGGGGGCTAAAAACATCCGTCCCAGCAAGATCTGTCCAGTCTGCGATCGCCCGTTTGAGTGGCGTAAAGCCTGGAGAAATTGCTGGGAGGAGGTTGTGTATTGCTCCGAACGTTGCCGTCGACGCAAGAACAAATCCAATTCATAACAAAGCCCCCGTCTGATTAAGACGGGGGCTTTTTTGGTTGCTGGGCCGAGGATCAGTCCAAGGTGACGACTGTGCGGTCTTTCTCAGGAACAGCGGTGAATTCAGCCACAACGGCCTTGAACTCATCACCATTCATGGTTTCTTTCTCGATCAGCAATTCCACCAGGCGGTCCATGGCTTCGCGGTTGGCGGCCACGATCTCCACAGTTTCGTCATAACAACGCTTCACCATGTTGCGCACTTGAATATCGATCTGTTGGGAGATCGATTCCGACACCTCACTGCGAGACATCAAGTCGCGGCCCAGGAACACTTCCTGGCTTCCGCCTTCGAGGGCAACAGGGCCGAGATCACTCATGCCGAGCCGGGTCACCATGTTTCGAGCCATCGAAGCAACTTGCTGGATGTCGCCACCGGCTCCGGTGGTGACTTCCTGATGACCGAACACCACATCCTCTGCGGCACGTCCACCCAGTGCTCCCATGATGCGCGCTTTGAGCTGGGCACGGGTGACCAGAGTTTGCTCTTCGTCAGGGGAGAACCAGGTGAGGCCTTGGGCCTGACCACGGGGAACCAAGGTGACCTTCTGAACAGGATCGTGGTCCTTGACCAGGGTTCCGATCAGGGCATGACCCACTTCGTGGTATGCGATCAGACGCTTGCTGCGACCGTCGGTGAGCGGACGGCCTTCCATGCCGGCGATGATGCGATCGACAGCGTCGTCGATCTCGCTCAGACCGATGGCGTCCTTGCGGCGACGGGCGGTGAGGATGGCTGCCTCGTTCATCAAGTTGGCCAGGTCAGCCCCGGTGAAGCCAGGGGTGCGGCGGGCGATGCTTTCGAGGGACAGCTCATCTTCGAGCTTCTTGTTGCGGCAGTGCACGTCGAGGATGGCGAGGCGGCCCTTGATATCAGGGGCGTCCACAGTGACCTGACGGTCGAAACGACCGGGACGCATCAGGGCTGAGTCCAGAACGTCGGGACGGTTGGTGGCGGCAATGATGATGATGCCGCTGTTGCCCTCGAAGCCATCCATCTCCGTCAGGAGCTGGTTCAGCGTCTGTTCGCGTTCGTCGTTACCGCCGCCGATGCCAGCACCGCGCTGGCGACCAACGGCATCAATTTCGTCGATGAAGATCAGACAAGGGCTGTTCTCTTTGGCCTTCTTGAACAGGTCGCGAACGCGGCTGGCACCCACGCCAACGAACATTTCGACGAACTCAGAACCAGAGAGCGAGAAGAAGGGAACTCCCGCTTCGCCTGCAATGGCCTTGGCAAGAAGGGTTTTACCGGTGCCGGGAGGGCCAACCAACAGAAGGCCGCGGGGAATCTGAGCACCCACGGAGGTAAAACGCTCGGGCTGCTTGAGGAAGGTGACCACTTCCTGAAGTTCCTGCTTGGCTTCGGTGACACCAGCCACGTCATCAAACATGACGCCTGTTTCTGCTTCCATCATGAAGCGGGCCTTGCTTTTGCCGAACTGCATGGCTTGGCCAGGGCCGCCAGGCATGTTGCTGTTGCGGCGGGCTAAGAAGATCAGGGCACCGATCAGCAGCAGCGGGAAGGCCAGATTGCCCAGAACCCCCAGGGCCGGAGGCGCTGTGCGGGGGGGATGAATATCGAAGCTGATGCCTTCAGTCTTCAGGGTGTTGATCAGCTCAGGGGCAAGACCGGGCAAATCGACGCGCAGGCGCTGGACGCGGTTGTCGAGATCGGGATCAACGGCTTCGATCACGGCGTTGCGGCCACCGTCGTAGATATCAACGGCTGTGACGCGGCCGGCTTCGACGTAGTCGAGGAAGCGGCCGTAGCTCATACGCGCCACGGCAGCATTGCGGGGAGCGACGGTGGTGCCATTGCTGTCTTGGCTGAGGCCATTGATGCCTCCGTTACTCACCACCTGCCAGCCAATCAGCAACACGACGCCGATTGGCAACAGCCAGAGGGCAAGAAGGCGCCAGCGCTGATTCATGAGCCGAAAAAATTCGTTAACTAGTGTAAAGGAGTTGGACTGATTTCTGAGACCCGAATCAAAGGCTTCTCAGGGCAACAATTGGATCGAGCTTGGCGGCTCGTCGGGCAGGTACGACACCGAAGAACAGTCCGATCGATCCTGAGAGCCCAACGGTGAACATCACTGTCGTGGCGCCGATCGCTGCCGGGAGTGGCGTGACCGCCGCCACGAGGCTCACGGTTCCAAGCCCCACCAGCGTGCCGATGGCGCCGCCCAGGCTGGCAAGCACCAGGGATTCCACCAGAAACTGCTGCAGCACATCAGTGCTGCGAGCCCCCAGGGCCTTGCGCAGACCGATCTCTTCGGTTCGTTCGCTGACGGACACCAGCATGATGTTCATGATCCCGATGCCGCCCACCAGCAGGGAGATCCCTCCGATGGCCCCGAGCATCAAGGTGAGTCCTCCGGTGATGGTGCTCACGATGGTGAGGGCATCCTTCTGGGACCGAACCACGAAATCGTCATCCCGGAGAATTCGGTGCCTCTGTCTCAGCAGGTTGTTGATCTGAAAGCTTGCTGCGTTGATGCTCTGTTCATCTCTGGCTTCAACACTGATGGAGTTGAGGCTGACGCCGTAAATCGGATCCCGACCGGTGATCCGGTTCACCATCGTTGTGATTGGGATGTAAATGTTTTCATCCTGGTTGCTGCCGAACACGGCCCCTTTGGGGGCCATCACACCGATCACCTCAAAGCTTTGATTGCCGATGCGCACCTGCTGGCCAATCGCTGAGCCAGTGGGGAACATCTTTTTGCGTAGATCAGAGCCGAGCACAGCAACAGCCCGTGCACCGGCTACTGCCTTGGCGCTGATGAAACGGCCCTTGGCCACTTCAAAGCTGCGCACCGGAAGGAACTCCGGTGTCACGCCGAAGACAGCACCAGTGGCACTGCGGGCTCCCGCCTGCACCACCTGATTGGTGTTGACCAGAGGCGCGACGCGTTTGACGCTGGGAACTTGAGCGGCGATTGCTTCGGCATCCTCCAGGACAAGCGTTTTGGGTCGGGTGACACCTTGGCGTCTGGTGTTTGTGTTGCCAGGGACCACAAACAGCACATTGGCACCGAGGTTGTTCAACTGCCCTTCAGCCAGCCCCTGGGCGCCACGACCAACCCCCACCAGGGTGATCACAGAGGCATTGCCGATCACGATGCCCACCATGGTGAGCAGGCTGCGCAGACGGTTGCTCCGCAGGGTGGACAGGGCCATCCGCACCGTTTCCGTTGCGGGCATCCGCCGGTTCATGGTTTGGCGTCGTTCAGATCAGTGTCGCTTCAGCTTCGTTGCTAACGATGCTCACCTTGACAAGATCCGTGGATCCGGAAACGCCCGAATGGGTGCCTGCGGACTGAACCACAAGATCTCCCTCCTTCAGCAGATCCAGTTCTCTGGCCTTGACCATGGCGGCGTGGAAGGTTTGCGTGGTGCGTTCGCCCTGGGGAATCACCAGAGGGGTCACACCCCACACCAGCTGAAGACGGCAGGCAACGGTGCGATCGGGGGTGACAGCAAGAATCGGTGCCGCAGGCCGAAACTTGCTGACGTTTCGAGCCGTGGCCCCACTTTTTGTGAGGGGAAGGATCGCGGAGGCGTTGAGCTGGCTGGCGATGGTGCTGACCGCACCGCTCAAGGCATTGGGAACGGTGCTGGGCAGGTGGCTGTCGATCGAGCGTTGGGGATAGTCCTTTTCAATCCTTCGAGCAATGGTGGCCATGGTCTGAACGGCTTCCACGGGGAAATCCCCCACCGCGGTCTCATTGGAAAGCATCACGGCGTCGGTGCCATCAAGGATGGCGTTGGCCACGTCGCTGACTTCGGCTCGGGTCGGCCGGGGGCTGGAGGCCATGGAATCCAGCATCTGGGTGGCCGTGATGATGGGGATGCCCAGGCTGTTGGCCTTGCTGATCAGTTCCTTCTGCAGAAGCGGAACTTCCTCAGCCGGCATCTCCACTCCGAGGTCACCGCGGGCCACCATCACACCGTCGCAGAGCGGAAGGATCGAATCGATCTGATCGATGGCCTCAAATTTTTCGATCTTCGCCACCACAGGGGTCTCATGGCCCTGCTCACGGATCAGTCCGCGAATCTCTTCCATGTCGGAGGGATTGCGCACGAAGCTGAGTGCCACCCAATCCACCCCCTGGCTGAGGCCAAAGGCCAAGTCGGTCTTGTCCTTGTCCGTTAGGGCACGAACGGAAAGCTGCACGTCCGGGAAGTTGACGCCCTTGTTGTTGGAAAGAACACCGCCCACGGTCACGGTGCAATGCAGGGTCTGCTGCGCCTTGTCGACGGTATCGACCCTCATCTCAACGCGGCCGTCGTCGAGCAGGATCCGGCTTCCGGCGGTGACTTCGTCGGCCAGCTTGTCGTAGGTCACGGTTGCGATCGTCTTGTCGCAGCTCACCGGCCGTGAGGTGAGCGTGAAGGGATCGCCATTGGCCAGGGTGATCGGGCCTTCCGCAAACCTCCCGAGTCGGATCTTCGGGCCCTGAAGGTCTTGGAGGATGCCGATGGTCTGACCCAATTCCTCAGACACCTGACGAATCGTGGCGATGCGTGCGGCGTGTTCGCTGTGGTCCCCGTGGGAAAAGTTCAGCCGGAACGTGGTGGCACCAGCCTTCACCAGCTCCTTGATCCGCTGCGGACTTTCCGTGGCAGGGCCGATGGTGGCCACGATCTTGGTCCGTCGGTTCAGGTCGAACTGGCCCATATCGCGGCTGAAAATCCTTGCGGAAACTACCATCCGGGCGTTTCCCTACCGGTCCCATGGAGATGAATTCCTATCAGGACGCCGCCCGAAAGACGGCTGCCTACCCGGATGTGGGCCGTAATCCCATCTATCCGACCCTTGGTTTGACCGGTGAAGCCGGCGAGGTGGCTGACAAGGTGAAAAAGGTGATTCGGGATCGTGAGGGTGTTTTTGATGCCGACACCCGCGAAGCAATCAAGTTGGAGCTGGGAGATGTGCTCTGGTACGTGGCTCAGCTGGCCAGCGAACTGGGTTATGACCTGGATGAGGTGGCTGAAGCCAACCTGCAGAAACTGTCGAGCCGGGCTGCCCGTGGGCGCATCGGCGGCAGTGGTGACCAACGTTGATCTCCTGATGCTCCGACGACTCCTTGCCTTGTTGTGCAGCCTGCCTCTGCTGCTTGGACTGGCACTCCCTTGCGATGCCGCTGAACTTCAACTCACTGAGGTTCGCCTGGATCCCTGCGGAGAGCTGGACGCTGGTAATCAACCCGAACTGAGCCGGCCGATGGGTGCCAGCTGTTATGTGCTGACGGGAGACGTTGAGAACCGCGGCAAAAACAGCGTCATCGATACCGATGTGTACGCACGAATTCTTGATGCCAGTGGTGAACCCGTTCTTCCAAACAGAACCCGGGTGGGATCGATCGGGGATGTGAACCCCGGTCACTCCCCATTCGCTCTGCGAATCTCAGTGCCTGCGGGAACACCTGGACCGTTTGTGATCAAAAATCCCCGTGCCCGTGGGTTCAATGCCCCTGTACGAACCCGCGTTGATGCTGATGAGGATGATTTGCTGCCGTTGGAACGCGGCATCAATCAGCAGTGATCACCAGGTGGAGCCCGACATGTAGAAGGCGCTGATCGACTGCCCCACCAGGCTCTGCAACAGATTCAGGGCCAGGAAGGCCAGGATGGCGGAGAGGTCAATGCCCCCAAGTGGTGGGATCAAACCCCTGAATGCGTTGAGGTAGGGGTCGGTGATCGCACTCACGCTGCTCAGCACCGGATTGCCCCAGTCCAGGTTCGGGAACCAGCTCAGCAGAACTCGAACGATCAGCACCAATGAGTAGATCTGCAGGGTCTGGGACAGCACCTGCAGCAGGGTGACGGGTAGAGATTCCATGACGGGGGCTGATCTGCTTCGACTTTATGCAGCTTCCGTCAGATCGGTTGCCCCGAGATCAGGAAGCACGGAGAAGGTGCGATGGAATTTTTCGGTGAGAGTGAGCCAGTAGGACCGCCCCTCGCTCTGTCGACGCCGTTCGATGAATTCCTGCGCCAGCAGTTCCTTGATGTGGTCGTAGGCCCCCGAGCCCCGCAGATCCACAAGATCCGATTGAAGAATTCGCTTCTTCAGGGCAATGGTGGCAAGGGTTCGCAAGGTTGCCGTGGAGAGATTCACCGGCAGCAGGTCTTTGACCAGATCGCCCATGCCCGGCCTGAGCTGCAGCCCGTAGCGACCGCTCTGTTCAACGATCTCAAGGGCACTGTCCCTCTGGGCGTAAGAGGCCGTCAGGGCCACGAGGGCTTCTTCCACGGACCGGCGGTCTGAATCGGCAAGCTCGGTCAGTTCGCCGACGCTGACGGGCCGGCCCTTGAGATAAAGAATCGCCTCGAGTCTGGTGGGCAGGGATGCAGACGTCATCACAAGCCCTCGAGAGCACTCAAGTTACCGCCTGAAAACTCAGAGGAACAGGCCATAGGCCGGGTTGTTCGTTTCATCCCAGTGGCGATATCCCAGGGCATCGAGGAAGTCGGTCCAGCCCTCGTTCTCCTGTTCCGGCACCAGCACCCCCACAACAATGCGCCCTACGTCGGCGCCGTGGTTTCTGTAGTGGAAGATGCTGATGCTCCAGCCGGGGTGCAGAGCATCCACGAAGCTCATCAAGGCACCCGGGCGTTCGGGGAATTCGAAGCGATACAGCAGCTCCTTGCATTCCCCGGCACAGGCCGTGCGCGCTGAGGACGGCAGACGGCCCCCCACCATGTGGCGCAGGTGGACCTTGGCAAATTCGTTCTCACTCAGATCGAGGCAGGGGAAACCCCCACGTTCCAGTTGGTTCAGCAGTGAGGCACGGTCGCTTTCATCTTTCACCTGCACACCGATGAAGATCTGCGCCGTGGCGCCATCGGTCATGCGGTAGCTGAATTCCGTAAGGCTGCGCTCCCGTAGCAGTTCGCAAAGCCGCCTCAGGCTGCCGGGTGATTCGGGAATTTCCACGGCCAACATTGCTTCTCGCTCTTCACCGAGCTCAGCCCGTTCGGCGATGAAGCGCAGTCGGTCGAAATTCATGTTGGCCCCGCAGGCCACCGCCACAAGATTGCTCCCCGCTAGGTGCCGATCGGCCACGTCCTGCTTGAGCCCGGCAACCGCCAGAGCACCGGCCGGCTCAAGGATTGAACGGGTGTCTTCAAAGACGTCCTTGATCGCGGCACAGATGGCATCGGTGTCGACCCGAACCATCCGATCGACGAACTGCTGAGCCAGCTCAAAGGTGTGTTGGCCCACCTTCCTGACCGCGACGCCATCGGCAAAAAGACCGACCTGTTCCAGTTCCACCCGCTTGCCTTGCTCGAGGGAGCGGCTCAGGGCATCGGCATCGACAGGCTCAACGCCGATCACCTCCGTTTCCGGCCAGAGCCGTTTGACGTAGGCGGCGATTCCTGCGATCAGGCCACCACCGCCCACAGCTACATAGATGGCGTTGGGTGGCTGCTCGGCCTGGCGCATGATCTCCATTCCGATGGTCCCCTGACCTGCGATCACCTCCGGATCGTCAAAGGGGTGGATGAAGGTGAGCCCCTCGGCCTTGCAGCGTCGCTGCGCTTCCGCGGAGCACTCGTCGTAGGTCTCGCCATGGAGGACCACGTCACCGCCAAGGGCCCGCACGGCGCGAACTTTCACCTCTGGGGTGGTGCTCGGCATCACGATCACGGCCCGACAGCCGAGCCGCTTGGCACTTAAGGCGACGCCCTGGGCATGGTTGCCGGCGCTGGAGGCAATCACACCGCGCTTCAGCTCGTCGGCACTGAGCTGGGCCATGCGGTTGTAAGCGCCGCGCAGCTTGAACGAGAACACCGGCTGGAGATCCTCACGCTTCAGCCAGACCGCGTTGTTCAGCCGGCGGCTCAGATTGGGGGCGTGATCCAAGGGGGTTTCCCTCGCCACGTCGTAGACGCGGGCGCGCAGGATCCGCTGCAGGTAATCGGTCATCCCACCATTCTTCCAAGGGTTCGATCCAGACAGGGGCCGGGTCGGTTCCCGTAGATTGCACGTATTGGAGTTGTCGGTGCATGCATCTCGGAGATCTGAAGCATCCGAATGAACTGCACGGACTCAGCCCGGCTCAGCTCGAGGATGTGGCTCGGCAGATTCGTGAGCGGCATCTGCAGGTGGTGTCCACCAGTGGTGGTCATCTGGGTCCTGGTTTGGGAGTTGTGGAGCTGACCCTGGCGCTATACCAGACGCTCGACCTCGACCATGACCGTGTGATCTGGGATGTCGGCCATCAGGCCTACCCCCACAAATTGATCACCGGCCGGTTCAACGAATTCGATTCCCTGCGCCAGCAGCACGGGGTCGCGGGTTATCTCAAGCGCTCGGAGAGCGACTTCGATCACTTCGGAGCTGGCCACGCCAGCACGTCCATCTCCGCGGCGCTGGGCATGGCCATGGCGCGGGACAACCGGGGTGAGTCGTTCAAATGCGTTGCCGTTATCGGTGATGGAGCCCTGACAGGCGGCATGGCTCTGGAGGCGATCAACCACGCCGGACACCTTCCCAACACGCCGTTTCTGGTGGTGCTGAACGACAACGACATGTCGATTTCCCCGCCGGTGGGTGCGCTGTCGAATGTGTTGAACCGTGCGCGGCTCAGCCCACCGATGCAGTTCCTCTCAGGGAGTGTCGAAGAAAGCGTTCGGCACCTGCCCTTCATGGGTGGTGAGATCCCTGCGGAACTCAACCGCCTCAAGGGGAGCATGCGTCGCCTCGCGGTTCCGAAGGTGGGTGCTGTCTTCGAGGAACTGGGTTTCACCTACATGGGGCCGATCGACGGCCATGACATCGGTGAAATGGTGCGCACCTTCCAGGCGGCCCACCGTGAGGGCGGCCCTGTGTTGGTGCATGTGGTCACCAAAAAGGGCAAGGGCTACCCCTACGCCGAGGCCGATCAGGTTGGCTATCACGCCCAATCGGCGTTTGATCTCGGCACCGGCAAGGCGATTCCGTCCTCGAAACCCAAGCCCCCCAGCTACAGCAAGGTGTTTGGCCAGACCCTGGTCAAGCTCTGTGAGCAGAACAGTCGGGTGATCGGCATCACCGCGGCCATGGCCACCGGTACCGGTCTTGATCTGCTTCAGAAGGCTGTTCCGGACCAGTACGTGGACGTTGGTATTGCTGAGCAACATGCCGTCACCTTGGCGGCTGGCATGGCCTGCGAGGGTTTGCGCCCTGTCGTCGCCATCTACAGCACCTTTTTGCAGCGCGCCTACGACCAGTTGATCCACGACGTTGGCATTCAGAAGCTGCCCGTCACCTTCGTGCTGGATCGTGCCGGCATCGTCGGTGCTGACGGCCCGACTCACCAGGGTCAATACGACATCAGCTACATGCGGGCCATTCCCAACTTCACGGTGATGGCGCCGAAGGATGAGGCTGAGCTGCAGCAGATGTTGGTGACCTGCCTGCATCACGACGGGCCCACGGCGCTGCGGATTCCCCGGGGCTCCGGTGAAGGCGTTCCGTTGATGGAAGAAGGTTGGGAATCGCTGCCGATCGGCCGCGGTGAACTGCTGCGGGAAGGCAACGATCTGATGATCGTGGCCTACGGCTCGATGGTGGCTCCTGCCCTAGCCACAGCAACGCTCTTGGAAGAAGCGGGGCTCTCCACCACTGTGATCAATGCTCGCTTCCTGCGGCCCCTGGATCAGGCGCTGATTCATCCCCTGGCGCGACGCATCCCCCGCGTGGTCACCATGGAAGAGGGGGCGCTCCCCGGTGGCTTTGGCGCAGCGGTTCTTGAGTCGTTGATTGATCAGGACATCAACGTGTCGATGCTGCGCATCGGTATCCCCGATCAGCTGGTCGATCACGCCACGCCGCAGCAGAGCAAGGAGGCCCTCGGCCTCACTCCTGCGCAGATGGCGGAACGCATCCTTGAGCGCTTCAGCAACACCTCTGGTGATCTGCCATCCACCGCTTCGATCAAGGCCCTCCAGGCCTAAGGCTGAGGAATCGGTGTCGGTTCTGATCGTTGGCGCGGGGCCGTCCGGTGCCCGTTTGGCGATTCAACTGGCGCGGGCGGGTGTTGAGGTCACCTTGGTGGATCGCTTGGCCGATCCCCATCGCCATGCCTATTCCAGTGGTGCTTTGCCATTGGACGCTGTTCGTCGGCTTGGTCTGCCGGATGAAGCCATTGCCGCCACCTGGCAGGGCTGGCAGCTGCACGATCCCTCGGGTCTCGTTCATCAGTGGTGGTCTGCCGGCGATCTGGGGGTGGTGCTCGACTTTGGTCGGCTTCGGTCCTGGCTCTGGGAGCAGGCGCGTCGCCATGGGGTGGAGTTGATTCAGGACTGCCGGGCTGCGCTGAGCTCGCTTTCGGCCGAAGGGGCCAGTGTCCGGTTGCAGACCCGCGATGGATGGACGTCATTACGCTCAGCTCGTTGGCTGATTGATGCCACGGGTGCACGCCGAGATCTTCTGCAGCAGGCCGGCCTCAGCCCCAATCCGGAGGATCCATTGCTGCAGGGCATCGGCGTTGAGTGGTTGCTCCAAGCCGACGACCGTCAGTCCGCTGCCTGGCGGGATCGGATCAGTTTCTTCCTGGGCACCGCCTGGATCCCCCACGGATACGGCTGGATCTTCCCGATGCAAGGGCAACGGCTGAAGGTGGGCGTCTGTCACCTTCCACCGGCGGATCGATCGACTCCCGGCAGCCTGGCTAGCCCCCTTCAGCGCTTGATTCAACGCTGTGGCTTGAGCGCCTGCCCGGTGCTGGATCGCCATGGCGGCTCCGTGTCCAGCAGCATCTCCCGCACCGAACCGTTAGCGGCCGGGGCGCTGCTGGCGGTGGGGGATGCGGCCAGTTCCGCCAACCTGCTTGGGGGAGAAGGGATCCGCCATGCCATGGACAGCGCTGATCAATTGGCCGATCTGTTGATCGCTGAAGGGATTCGGGGAGATTCCACGACGATGGCCCGTCGCTACCAACAGCAGCTCAAGGACCAGCGGAGTTGGCGCTGGTTGGTGTCGGGCCGGCTGGCGCGGCGCACCTGGTGGGGACTCGACAATCCAAGGGCGGATCGGCGTCTTCAACGTCTGATCCATGGGCTTTCTGTTTCAACAGAAGCCCCAGCTCTGTCTGAGTTGTTGTTCGACTACAACTTCGAGCGTTACGGCCTTCGTCTGCTGCCGTATCTGCTCTGAGCCAAGAGTTGTTTCAGGGAGGAGACTGGCTCCTCCCTCAAGTCATGTGCTTCAGAGCACGCCGCGGGCGGCCAGACCCTGGATGGCGCCGATGCCGATGATGTGGCCCAGGCTGGTGGTGCCGAGCAGGGCTGCGTGGCCCATTCCGCCGAAGAAGGAAGCGTTGGGGAGTCCAGCACCAACGTTGGGGTGCTTGATCGTGGCCTTGCCGACCATGATGGCAACCACATTGCAGAGGATCATCACCAAGGCGACCTTGGGAGACCAGGACACGGTGGCGGGAGCGATCGCGAAAAGGTGGGTCAGCATTCGAGCCAATGAGCGACACCTCATCTTCCGGTGATGGAGACGCCTTGCCTGACTCTCTTAAGAGTTGTTCACCCTTTTTTGGTGGTTGGTAACAACAGTCCGATCACCAAAACCGTATTGCTGAGGGTGAGAAAGGCTTCTGCCCCACCATGCAACCAGTCGATCTCCACCAGTTCGGCGGAGCAGCAGCGCAGGGCGGCAATGGCGGCACCAATCGTGACGGCCACAAACAGCAGGGTGAGCTGGAAGCCCCGTTCCGCCATCAGCGGAAGCGCCTCACTTTTCCGGAGCCAGTACAGAAACAGCAGATAGGGGATCAGCGAGGCCGCGAACAGCGGTGCGGGATCGAAGTTCATGGAGCGCTGACTCCGTCCACCACTCGGCGTCGTTGGAGCTGCCAAGCCGCAAAGGCCAGGGTGCAGTTGCCGATCACGGTGAACAGGGCCTGAAGGGTGACCAGGCCCCTCAACGCTTCGCTGTTGTCAAACAGATGCCAGGTGCAGGCGGCCATTGCACTGACGAGGGCCGGAAGCATGGCCCAGGCCATGCCCGGCAGCCCGCGCCGATGAATCAAGACGATCGCGACGCACCACTCGACCACGGAGGCGACGTGGATCCACCAGGTTCCGAGTGACAACGCGTGCATGCCCTGAATCCTAGGAATCGGTTGATAATGCCCGGAGTGAACAGGCTGCTGTCCGTGGTCCGCCCCACTGCGCCTGTATTGCTGCTTTGCGGCTACTACGGAGAGCACAACCTTGGCGACGACGCACTGCTTCAGGTGCTGGTGTCGTCACTTCCCCAGCCGCAGCAGCTGCTGATTACCGCCCGCGATCCGGCACCCGTTCTGGCTTTGGCTCCGTCGGCGCAGACGGTGAATCGTCGTTCCTTGCTGCTTTGTCTTCGTGCGGCCCTGAGGGCGGATGTGCTCGTACTTGGTGGCGGGAGCCTGCTGCAGGACAGCACCAGCTTCAGCAGCCTTGTTTATTACTTCCTGCTGATGGTGGTTGCCCGCCTCGGTGGCGCTGAGGTGGTTCTTTGGGGGCAGGGCCTTGGACCCTTGCAACGTCGGATCAGTCGGCTGTTGGTTCGCATGGTTTTGCCCTTCTGCAAAGCAGCGAGTTGGAGGGATCAGCGCTCCTTTGATTGGGCCCAGTGCTGGGCCCCAAAGCTGCCGATGGTCCTGGCCGCCGATCCGGTCTGGCAGATGCCGGCGCGCCCTTGGCTCGGTGGAGACGCCATCGTGATCAGCTGGCGTCCAACACCTTTGCTGGATCACTTGGGCTGGCGTCGCTTGACGGAAGCTCTGGATCTGCTTAGTGCCGACTTGGCGGCGCCGGTGATCTGGCTGGCGTTCCATCACACCCAGGACGCACCGCTGCTTCAGCACCTGAGTGATCAAGGTCTGCTGCCGGCGCGATTGAAAGCGCGCAGCTCAACCCTGGTGCCCCAGTCCTTGGAGGCTGTGTCCGACTTGGTGCAGCGGGCGCGCCTTGTGCTGCCGATGCGCTTGCATGCCCTGATCCTGGCCCGACTGGCCAACAGCCCCATGGCTGCCCTCAGCTACGACCCAAAGGTGGAGGCAGCAGCGGCTATGGCCAACGTGCCTTGCACGCCATTGCGGTCCCTTCCCTCTGTCGATGATCTGCTGAGCCTTTGGCGGGCAGAAGTGGATCGTCCAGCGGATCCTGATCAGACCGAAATCTTGCGTCGCCAGGCGTCTGCGCACAGCGAGCTTCTCAATCGGATGGCAGCCGAAGGCCGCTGACGGCATCAAAGTGGTGCTCGCAAGCGCTGGGCCAACTGACGCGTGGTTCAGCCTCAATTTCTGTTTCTCCGGGGCAGACCAGCCGCAGGTCGCCGCGATCGCAGCGCACCAGCAACATCTGGTTGGCTCCAAACCATTCACGGCTGAGGATCGTGCAGGGCGAGCCATCGGGATCGAGCCGCAGGTCGTCCGGTCGGATGCCCGTGATCACCCCGTCCTTGGCTGGCAGCAGGTTCATCTGCGGGCGGCCGATGAACTGGGCGACAAAGGTGCTGGCCGGTTGCAGGTACAGCTCACGGGGCGTTCCGATCTGTTCGATGCATCCCTCGCGCATCACAGCGATGCGATCTGCCAGCGCCATCGCCTCCTGTTGGTCATGGGTGACATAGACCACCGGCTGTTCACCGCCAATCATCAGACGGCGCAATTGAGGTCGTAGGTCCTCGCGCAACTGGGCATCCAGATTGCTCATCGGCTCATCGAGCAGGTAAACGAGGGGATCTCGCAACAGGGCGCGGGCCAGGGCGACGCGCTGGCGCTGTCCGCCCGATAGTTGTGAGGGCCGTTGCTGGGCCTGCCCGCTGAGCTGCAACACCTCCAGGACGCTGCGGATCCGTTCATCGCGGGCACCGGCGGTGCCGCCCCGCATTCGCAGCCCAAGTTCGAGGTTCTCCCACACATTCAGATGCGGGAACAGGGCATAGCTTTGAAACACCATCCCCACCCGGCGACGTTCAGCGGGCACGTCAACCATCTCCGCACCATTGATGCGAATCGACCCTTGATCGGGGTGATCGAGTCCGGCAATCAGACGTAAGGCCGTGCTTTTCCCACAGCCGCTGGCCCCAAGCAGAGCGACGCATTCGCCATTCGCCACATCGAGACAAAGCTCGTTGAGAACCTGACGCTCGCCGAAACGCTTGTTGATGGCCCGAAGTTGCAGTGTCATCCCTTGATGGCTCCGTTGGTGAGTCCACTGACGATCTGGCGCTGGAACACCAACACCAGGACCAAAAGAGGAATGGCACCAAGCACGGTGGCTGCCGCGTAGGTGCCGTAGGGGACCGAATAGGTCGATGATCCCGCAATTCGTGCCATCGCCACCGGCAATGTGAGCAGATCGCTGCGGCTCAGCCAGGTGAGGGCCACGGGATATTCGTTCCAGGCAAACAGGAAAACCAGGATTGCCGTGCTGGCGGAGGCCGGTGCAATCAAAGGGAGAAGCACCCAACGCAGCCGTTGCCACAACGACAGACCCTCCAGTTTTGCTGCGTCTTCGAGATCGTTGGGCAGGGCTTCAAACGCTGCCGTGAGCAGCAGCAGGGCCAGGGGCATCGACAGAGCGCTGTAGGGAATGGCGATGGCGATCAGGTTGTTGCCCAGCGCAAAGGTGCGGGCCAGTTCGAGCAGCGCTAGGAACAGAAGTACATATGGAAAAAGCGCGGCTGCCACCACGGCGGCCCGGAGGCTTCCCTTCCACCGATCCGGGAGTTTGGCCATGCCGTAGGCGGCTGGGATGGCGAGCATCAAGGTGAGCAGTGTGGTGAGGGAGGCCACAAAGCTGCTGTTGAACAGGTAACGCCAGAACGGTGGATCGGTGCTGAGCAGATCCCGGTAGTTGTTGAGCGTCCAACGGCTCCAGAAGCTCAGTTGGTCATTGACCAGGGCATCTGCTGTGGTGAAGGAACTCACCAGCTGCCACAGCATCGGACCCAGGGACCAAACCAGCAGCAGTGCAATCCAGAGGGAGCGTCGTGTCATTGATCCACGTGTCATCGATTCATCCGTCATCGGTCCAGGGGCCTCAGCAGACCGGAGCTCCTCAGCAGCAATGTGCCAGCCAGGATCAGCGCGGTGAGCAGCAGAAATCCTGCGAGCATCACCGTCGCGCTGTAGCCGAAATCAAGGAAGCGCATGCCGTTGAGGTAGGCATAAAGGGCGATGCTTTCGGTGCTGCCTGCGGGACCACCACCGGTAAGCACCTGCACCAGATCGAACACCCCGAAGGCCTGGGCCAAGCGGAACAGAAGGCTCAGCAGGATGTAGGGGAGCAACAGCGGCAAGGTGACCCGGCGAAGGGCCTGAAGGGGCGTTCCCCCTTCCAGACGAAAGGCGCTGTAGAGGTCCTCGGGAATGCTCTGGAGCCCCGCCAGAAGAATCAGCGTGATGAAGGGCGTTGTTTTCCAGACATCCGCAAACACGGTCACCAGCCAGGTGATCGATGGGGTGGACAACAGATCCAGGGAGTTGAGGCCAAAGCTTCGTGCCAGCACCTCGATCGGGCCATAGGGGGTGTTGAAGATCCAGCGCCAGCCCAGGGCCATCATCGTTGTGGGCAGTGCCCAGGGCAGCAGGGTCAGGGCACGAACGGCGCCTCTGCCACGCCAGCGCTGATGGAGCAGCAGCGCAATGGCCAGGGCCAACAGCAACTCCAAACCCACGGAGATCAGGGCGAATCGCGCGGTCTGTCCGGCATCCAGCCAGAAGCGCTGATCAGCCGCCAGTCGCAACCAGTTGGCCCCGCCATTGGCCACCGGTTCAAGGCCCGTGAGAACGGAATCAGCGTGGAAGCTCAGCCAGGCGTAGCGAAGCATCGGCCAGCCGAAGACCACCGCAATCAACAGCAGCGCCGGAGCAGCCAGGAGTATGGTCATGGCGTTGCTCCCGCAGCACGCAGCAGGGTCTGACTCCGTTGCTGACTGGTGGTCATGGCCTCATCGGCGGACCCGGCATCGGTGAATAAGCCATTGAGTTCCCGCTGCACCACATCACTCAGCTGGGCGTAAAGCGGGGTTGGCGGACGAACCACCGCATGGTTCAAGGCCATCAGCAGATCCGGCAGCACGGGGGAGGCCTTCAGCATCTCCGAGTCGTTGAACAGATCCGCCTGGATGGGGGTGTAGCCGTTGTTGAGAAAGCGCGCCCGCTGGGCGGCTTCGCTGGTGAGATAGCGAATCGCTTCCACCGCTGCCTCCTGGTGCTGCGATTGCCGCATCAGGCTCAGCCCCCAGCTGCCAAGGGTGGCTCCGGGACGTTCACCCGGTTGGGCCACCATCAGGCTGATGCCGACGTTGCCTTTCACCTTGCTGTCGTCCTTCTGCAGTTCAGCCCAGGCGTAAGGCCAGTTGCGCATCAGAGCGGCATCCCCGGCTTTGAAGGCCTGAAGCGACTCTGCTTCGGCGTAATTGGTCACGGCGTAAGGGCTGACGCCTTTGCGAATCAGATCGTTCAACCATGCCGCCGCGGCCGTCGCCGCAGGCGTATCGAGCTCCATGGTGTTGTTGGTGGTGTCCATCCAGTCACCGCCGAAGCCCTGCAGCACTTCAAGAAAGTCGCAGCTCAGACCTTCGTACTGACGCCCCTGCCAGACAAAACCGTTGGCAACGGCTTGGCTCTGCACCAGCTGTCCAGCAATGTCCACCAGCGCGTCGGGCGTTGTCGGTGGCTGATCCATCAGATCCGTGCGCCAGTAGAGCAGCCCCACATCGGCCACCAGGGGCCAGCGGTAGAGATGTCCGTCGTAGTCATTGCCGAGCCGTGCCCCTTGCACAAGCTGTTCTTGATCGCCCGGATCAAACCAGGGATCCAGCGGTTCCAGCCAACCGGCGGCGGCATATTTCGGCAGCCAGGTGACATCCATCAGCAGCGCGTCGAACGGCGCATCTCCAAGAAGAAGACTGCTGATTGCAAGATCTGAAATCGATTCCGTGTTCAACGGACCTCGAATCAATTTGAGATGAATCCGGCCGCGATGCTCGCGGTTGAAGGCCTTCACGAGATCAGCACTGGCGTCTGTGAAGGACGAGGGCATGAGGATGCTCACCTCCTCCGCTCGCAAAGAGGCTGATCCAACCAGAGCTCCCAGGGCCATCACCAGAGCCAAGGCGCCGCCTGCGAGCCAGCGGCGCATGTTCATTGCGGGGTCGAGGAGGACAGACCAGAGATCTGTTCATCCGCCCAGTCGCGAACCGTGTAGCTCTCCACGGCATCGGTCATGCGGCTCATTCGGTCGCGTTGTTCGTCTTCATCCATTTCCAGTGCCGATTCGATGGCCTCATCCATGCGGCGATTCGAATACGGGTTGGTGAGCACAGCGCCATCGAGCACAACCGAGGCTCCGGTGAATTCCGAGAGGACAAGAACGCCGCCACGGTTGCGTCGAGCAGCGGCATATTCCTTGGCTACAAGATTCAGGCCATCCCGCAGCGGTGTGATCCAGCAGACATCGGCATGGCAGAACCAGGCGATCATTTCGTCGTAGGGGATCCGGCGGGTGGAAAAGCGGATGGGGACCCAATCAATCTGGCTGAACCGGCCATTGATTCGGCCGGCCATTTCTTCGATCGAGCGTTGGGTGTCTTCGTAGATCTTCATCCCGCTGGCAGCGGCCACACAGGCCAGCATCAGCACCACCTGCCCATGCAGATCCTTGCGTCGTTCCAAGAGACGTTCAAAGGCAAGCAGCAACTCTTCGTTCCCCTTGGTGTAATCCACCCGACTGGCGGAGAGGATCAGCTTTCGGCCTTTTTTGGTGTCTTGAACGATCAATTCACCATGGCTTTCTACAGACGGGCTCCAGCACAACTCCTGGATCAGATCTGGTGAGGTGCCCACCGGAGAGCTGAGTAGCTGAACGGTGCGACCGTTGTGCTCAAGGTGACTGGTCACCGTGCCTTCCGAAAGGGCGGTGCCGACCTCAATGAATTTCTTATCCACCGGGACTTTGGGCCCACGTTTGGCGCCAACCAGGGTGATGGCGGCACGGGCAAAATTTTCTGTGTAGCGGGGAATGTGGAAGCCGACGACATCACAACAGAGCAGGCTTTCCAGAATCTGTTCTCGCCAGGGAAGGATGGCGAAAACATCATTTCCTGGAAACGGAGTGTGATGGAAAAAGGCAATTTTTAGGTCGGGACGTTCTGCTCGGATGTATCCCGGAGCCAACCAAAGGTTGTAGTCATGCACCCAAACTGTTGCGCCTTCAGCGGCTTCCGCACAAGCCGCCATGGCAAAGCACTTGTTGACTTCTTCAAAGATTTTCCAGTTAGCATTGTTGACATTGAAGTAAGTTGGGAATGTATGAAGAATCGGCCAGAAGCATTCCTTAGATGTGATGTGATAAAAACTGGAAATCTGTTCATCTTCCAGGGGGATTCTGCACAGAGTAAACGGCGAAGGGTTGTCCATCTCAAACCGTTCTGTGCCCTCATTCGACTGATCGTCGACGCGTCTCCAGGCAATCCAGGTTCCTTTTTCGCAGCTGCGAAAAAGATTGCGGAGTGTCGGAATAATTCCGTTAGGGCTTTTCTGATCGACCCATATTCTTTTCCCGTTCTTGTCTTTTGATTCGTCGAACGGCGTGCGGTGGTAGAGGATTACAAACGAACTCTGACCCACAACCATTTATTTGAACAACACTTCGTTCGTTCCACCATTCAGCAAAAGGCCTTTTTTGTCAAACGGTGGCTTTGTTCTGAAAAGACGTCAACGAATCCAGCACCTCCCGGGCGTGACCGTTGGGACGAACCGCCACCCACCGCTCACGCAAGACCCCTTCGGGATCGATCAGGAAGGTGTGGCGTAGCGAGTACGGCGCCATCCAGGACCCGTAGGCCTTGCTCACGGTTCCGTCGGGATCGGACAGCAGGGGGAAGCTCAACCCCTCGCTTTCACAGAAGGATTCATGGTCGTCAACGCTGTCAGCGCTGATGCCGATGACCTCGCCCCCGGCCTGAAGGAAGTCGGCGTGGAGGCTTTCGAAGCCCCTGGCTTCGATTGTGCATCCCCCTGTGAAATCCCTTGGATAGAAATAAACCGCCAGCCAACGGCCGCGGAGATCACGGCTGCTCCATTGCTTCCGATCGGGTTCGGACTGGCTGGATCCGGGCAGATCAAAATCGGGAACGGTCGTTCCCGTTTCCAAAACAACACCCCCGAGGGCCGAAGCCCGCGAGGGTGAAAGGGTCAGAGCTGTAAGGAAAAGGCCGGACTTGACTAGTAATTCCCGCCGATTCACCCGCTCAAGATCTCAGATCTTGGCCAGGTTAATGCCCAGAGACTTGGCGTAGGGGCCCAGGCCTTTCTTCTGGATGGTTTTCAGAGCGCGCGTGGTGACACGCAGCTTCACCCAGCGATTGCCTTCTGCCCACCAGAGCCGACGCTGCTGCAGGTTGGCCTGCTGCAGCTTCTTGGTGCGGATGTGGGAATGGCTCACGGCCATGCCGTTGTTGGCGCGAGTACCGGTGAGCTGACACACCCGTGACATGACGATGTCCTTCTACTGAGAGGTTGTTTGGAGCTGGGAAACCAGTTCCAAACAATCAACTTAGCAAAAGGTCTTCAGCTCAAAGTCCTCTCTGCATCAGGGCACCCATCAATTCAGCGCTGCGGGTCTGGAATCCGGCCAGCTCATTGGGCTCCAGCCCCCCCACGCCCAGCCGTGCCATGTCATAGAGATGGCACGCCACATCCTCGGCCAGGCTTGCGGTTGGAGACGTTTCCGCCGCTCCCACCAGCACGCCCCCGGCACGCAACTTGAGCATCCCCTCCACAAGGGGGTGACGACGGTTCACCAGCAGAACGTGATGCTCCGGAAGACCTGGCAGGCGTTGGTCCATCAAGGCGCCCATGTCGTTCAGCCGGCGCATTTGTTCCGGCAAAAGGATCATCGCCGGCGGTGCCCCTTCGGCTTTCAGTGCCTGCACCTGAACGGTCACCTTGTCGTTGGCCAGAGCTGCCTTGATCAGGTCTCGCAGTCGGTCGGACTCCGTGGTGCCGTCTTGATCGGCGAGTTCGGCGTCGTTGTCCTTCAGGCTCTCGTCCAGTTCAGAATCGACACGTTGGAAGGTGAGTTCCTCATGGCGATGCTCCAGCCACGGGATGAATTGGGTGTCGATCACCGTCTCCAGCTTCAGCACCTCCGCGCCTTGGGAGGTCCAGAGGTTGAGTGCTCCAGCCTGGGCAACGTCATCGGTGCTGTAGAGCACGCGCTTGTTCTGATCAGCGGCCAGTCGGCTGCGGTATCCCTCCAGGGTGGTGAAGGCACGGCCATCGCAGGCGATCGGGTCAGCGTCGTTCCCTTCCCCTGCAGCAGCGGTGGTGGCGAACAGGATCAATTCCGACACTTGCTCGGCGAACTTCTCGTCTTCCATGGCGCCGATCTTCACGAAGGGTGCAAGGGCATCCCAAGCCTCGGCGTAGCCCTTGGGATCCTCCTTTTTCAGGTTCCGCAGCCGGTCGGAAACTTTCTTGGCGACGAAGTTGCCAATGGAGCGAACGCGACGGTCGGTCTGGAGAGCACTGCGGCTCACGTTCAAGGGGATGTCGGGTGAATCGATCACCCCCCTCAGGGGCAACAGGTAGCGGGGAACGACTTCCTTGATCGAATCGCTGACGAACACCTGGTTGCAGTACAGCTTGATTTCCCCCTTCTCCCAGTCGGCACGACCGGTTTGCTTGGGGAAGAAAAGAATGCCCTGAAGGTTGTAGGGATAGTCGGTGTTGAGGTGAACCCAAAGCAGGGGGTCGCCCTGGAAGGGATACAGGTAGTGGTACAGATCGATGTAGTCCTGATCACTCAGATATCTGGCGCTTTTGCGCCAGGGGGCATCCATCTTGTTGATGGTTTCCCCTTCCAGCTGCACCGGTACTGCCATGAAGTCGCAGTAGGTGTTGATCAGGGTGCGGATCCGAGCCGGTTCGAGATATTCGAGCTCGTCCTCCATCAGATGAAGGATCACGTCTGTGCCGGGCTGCTCTTTCTTGGCGGCAGTGAGGCTGAAGTTCGGGGAACCATCACAGCTCCAGCGCACGGCTTCAGAGTCGGGCCGGGCTGAACGGGTCAGCAGCTCCACCCGCTCGGCCACCATGAAGCTGGAATAGAAGCCCAGGCCGAAGTGGCCAATGATGGCGTCGTTTTCCTGCTTGTACTTCTCCAGGAAATCCTCGGCACTGGAGAAGGCCACCTGATTGATGTAGCGCTTCACCTCATCGGCGGTCATGCCGATGCCGTTGTCGCTGATGGTGATGGTCTTGGCTTCCCGATCCACCGTGATCCGGATGGCGCCGTCGTCCCCTTCGTTGCAATCGCCAGCCATGGCGGCCATCCGCCGCTTGCTGATGGCGTCCACGCCATTGCTGACCAGTTCCCGCAGAAACACCTCATGGCCGGAGTAGACGGCCTTCTTGATGATCGGGAAAATATTTTCGGTGTGGATCTGAATCTGACCCTGTTCCTCCAGGACCGTCATTCCTTTGCTGCGAAAAACCAGACACTAGAGACAGGCTTCACCCTGGCTCAACGGCTGTTTCAGAGGGGTCTCCGTACCTTGTTCTGGCTCAGGGCGACTTCTGGAGGTCAGGACGCTCTTCGGCAACGATGGCACCTTCAACGGGACACACCTGCAGGCAAATGCCGCAATCGATGCAGGTGTCGAAATTGATCCAGTAGAAGTCGGTTCCCTTTTTGTTCTTTCCTTTGCCTTGGTCAATACAGGCCACTGGGCAGGCATCAACGCAGTCAGCGATGCCCTCGCAAACGTCAGTGACGATGGAATGAGCCATGGAGGTCCTGCTGAACAACGGGATCCTAAGGATCGAGCCAATCCAGCTCCAGATCACCCTGGGCCTTCGCCTGCTGTTCAGCCTCCTGCTTGGACGCCAATGCTTCAAGGGCCATCACTGCTGGTCGTCCCTGCTCATGCCAGCTGCGCTGGCGCTCCATGGCGGATTCCAGATTCGAGGCCGTTGAAAAAGCAACGAGAACATCGGACTGCTGTTGTTCGGCAGCATCCAAGTCCGAAATCAGTTCGCGGATCGGATCGATCGCCAGACTGAATCCAGCGCCAAAGGCCCGGTCACCCGTTGCGCCGCAACGGCGCACCAGATCGTCGTAGCGGCCGCCGCGGGCAATCACCACTGGTGAACTGCGGCCATCACAGACCAGTTGGAACACCAGGCCGGTGTACAGCTCGAAATGGGGTTGGAAGGTTGGGTCGAGCTGGATGGTCACGGCCTGCGCTTGAGCAGCCGAGGCGAGATGGACACAGAGGCGACGCAACTCGTCGAAAACCGGTTGTTCCCCGCAGATACTGGTGAGCTGCGCCAGCACCTGGTCGGGGGTGCCGCGGCATTCCATCAGGGAGAGCAGCCTGCTCTTCTCAGCGTCGGCGAGATCGAAGCTCTCGATGGCCAATCGGTCGAAATCGATCAGTGCCGTGCGGATCTGATCGCGCAGCGCGCCGCTGAACGGACGGAGCACCAGATCCATCAGGGCGGTGTGGCCCAGCAGCAGCCTCGGCTTCTGACTGGCCTGCAGCCCCAAGGTCTGAACGGAGGCCATCAACAGGCTGAGCAGTTCCATCTCCGCTTCACTGCCACTGACGCCGAACAGTTCAACGCCGCTCTGCAGGTTTTCTTCGATGCACTGTCCCCCCTCATCGGCGGAACGGGTGCGAAACACCGTCCCGGAGGCCCAGAGCCGCAGCGGTCTCTGGCGATCTGCAAATCGGGTGCAGGCGGCTCTGGCGATGGATGCAGTCATCTCAGGTCGCAGCCCGAGGGGGTCATCCGCCACCAGACGAACAATGTCTGAACTGTCGATGGCACCGCCGGCCATCAGGGTGGCCAGGCGTTCCACCCGGGGTGGCGAAACCTCGTTGTAGCCCCAGAGGCGGTAAACCGACGCCAGACGTTCCGTCAGCTGTCGGTTGGTCTCCACCTGACGTGGATTCAGATCCTTTGCGCCAGCTGCAGGTTGCAGCGCCATCTCACATCCTCACGGCCACGCCTCAGGATCCCATGGCCGTGACCTCGGGCGCACCGAAAGCGGCTCCAGGCAGTGGTTTCACTTGAGACAAACCATCGATGATCGCCGCATGCAGGCTGGCGCCAGCGGCAACGACCCGACCACTGGAGAGGTCGAAGGGTCGATGGCCATATCCGGTGACGGTTCCACCGGCCAGATCCACCAACGCCACTCCAGCTGCCAGATCCCAGGGCGATAGGCCCCGTTCCCAGTAGCCGTCCTGGCGGCCAGCAGCCACAAAGGCCAGATCCACCGCTGCAGCCCCGCCACGGCGCACGCCGTGGGTGCGATGGGTGAACCAGCAGAACTCGGCGTAGTTGTTATCGAGTCGGGTGTGCCGGTCGTAAGCGAAACCGGTCACGAGCAGGGAGTCCTCGAGCCGAGCGCAGCTGCTCACCTGTAGGCGGCTGTCGTTGCAGAACGCTCCGATCCCCGGTGCCCCCCAGTACAACTCTTTGAGAAAGGGCACAGCGATGGCCCCGAGAATCGGTCTCTGGCCCAGGGTGAGCCCGATCGAGGTGGCAAAGAAGGGATAGCCGTGGGCGAAGTTCGTTGTCCCATCGAGGGGGTCAACACACCACCTCAGGCCGTCCTGCTGTCCGGCTGCCCCGCTTTCCTCTGCCAGCACAGCAATCTCAGGGGTCTGCTCCGCCAGCAGCTTCAAGACGATGCCCTCGGCCGCAACGTCGGCATTGGTGACCAGGTCGCCGATGCGGCCTTTGCTTTCGATGGACGACAGGCGTCCGTAATGGCGCATCAGTTCTTGGCCGCCGGCATCGGCCGCTGAGCGGGCCACGGCGACAAGTCGCTCTAGTTCGCCTGGGGTGAGACCGCCATCGCGGGCGGCCTGGCTGCAGATCGATTCCTGCATGCTCATTCCTCCTCGAGGGGAATGCGAGCGGTGACGCGCCCTTTGCCGAAGTGGCGTCCGAACTGGAGCTCGTACACCTCATCCTCATCCTGGGTTTCAGCTTCCAGGGGGGCGACGGCGCGGGCCACGCAGAGAAGGCCGTAGCCCTGAGCCCTCAGCTCCTGTGACAGACCCATGGCTTCGCGCTGGTCGAGGCTGCCGCTCTGCACGCGAACGGCGCACTCAGTGCAGCATCCGTTCCTACACGAGAAGGGAAGCGGGTCGCCCTGCTCTTCGAAGCTGCGCAGGATGTAGTCCCCTTCAGGGACGTCGTGGGTGATGGTGCGACCCTCCTGGCGCCAATGAATCGTGATCCTGTGGCTGGGACGCATGAAGGTCAGCTGGCAGTGCCCTGCTACATTCTCACCTGCCCCATTTAGCCGGTGGAGAGCTGGCCGAGTGGTCGAAGGCGCAGCACTGGAAATGCTGTATAGGGGCAACTCTATCGAGGGTTCGAATCCCTCGCTCTCCGCTTCTCCGGTCCTTCAGGACCGGATTTTTTTTGCCCATTTGAGGTCTGTATGTCAACCACAGTCTTGGCCGGGGTGAATGACAGACGATCAGCCGAAACGACCAGCGACGTAGTCCTGGGTGGCCTGCTGTTGGGGGGCGTTGAAAATCTTGTCTGTGTCGTTGAATTCCACGAGGTAACCCACCTTTCCGGTTCCGCCTTCAACCGCCTCGGCGTTGTAGAAGGCGGTCATGTCGCTGACGCGAACGGCCTGCTGCATGTTGTGGGTCACGATCACGATGGTGAAGCTCTTCTTGAGCTCATGCATCGTCTCCTCGATCTTCAACGTTGAGATGGGATCGAGGGCTGAACAGGGCTCATCCATGAGGATGACCTCCGGCTGAATCGCAATCGTGCGGGCGATGCAGAGGCGCTGCTGCTGTCCGCCGGACAGCGAATACCCGCTCTCATTCAGCTTGTCTTTGCACTCATCCCAAACCGCCGCCTGGCGGAGGGAACGCTCAACAAGTTCATCCATGTCTCCCGTGTAGCCGTTGATGCGAGCACCGAAGGCGATGTTCTCGTAGATGCTCTTCGGGAATGGGTTGGGTTGTTGGAACACCATCCCAATTCGGCGGCGCACTTCCACGGGATCAATCCTGGGCCCATAAAGGTCAACGCCCCCAAACAGAATGCTTCCCTTCAGTGAGCAGCCTTCGATCAGATCATTCATCCGATTCAATGAACGAAGCACCGTTGACTTTCCACAGCCGGATGGTCCGATGAAGGCTGTCACCTTGCCTCGGGGAATCTCGCAATAGACGTTTTTGACAGCTTCGAAATTGCCGTAGCTGATCGTGACGTTCTGCAGGGCAAGGGCGATGTCTGTGTTGTAGGACTCGGTGGCTTGGGGCTGTTGAAGAGTCGTCATTGTTTTAAGTAAGAAGCGGTTTATTTGGCAGCAAATCGCGCCAGCCAGCGAGAGAAGAGGTTCAGGGCCAGGATCATCACCACGAGCACAAACGATGCGGCCCAAGCCAGCTCGTTGTGAAATTCGTAGGGCATGATCGCGAAGTTGTAGATCATCACCGAGAGGGTCGCGATTGGAGCGAAGATCCCTTCCGGCGTGAGCAGATCCGACCAGAACGGTGAGAACAGAGCGGTGAAGATCAAAGGAGCTGTTTCCCCTGCTGCTCGGGCGATGCCAAGCACAACCCCTGTGGCAATCGGGGTTATTGCTGCAGGGAGGGTGATTCGAACAACGGTGACAAACCGGGATGCCCCCACGCCGAGGGCACCACGCCGGAGATCGTCGGGCACCAGCTTCAGGCCTTCATCAGTGGTTTTGATCACTGTGGGAAGCATCAGCACCGCCAGTGCCATGCCTCCGGCCGCGGCGCTGTAAGCGTTCCCAAACAGAATTCGACTGGTGACGATCGTGCCGTAAATGAAAACGCCAGCAATGATCGATGGCACCCCGGCCAGCACATTGGTGCCGAAACGGATGAACTGAGCGAACCATCCCGAATGGGAGTATTCCGCCAGAAAAACGCCGCCACCGACGCCCACCGGAACGGCAATCAGTGCAGCGATGGCCGTCACCACCAGCGTTCCAACGATTGCATTGGCGATGCCACCGTCTTCGAGGCCTGGTGGAGGAGGGAGTTGCGTCAGCAGGGCCAGGCTGATCTTGCCCCCCCCCTGCACGAGCACGTAACCCAGCACCAGGATCAGGGGTAGGACAGCAATCGTGGCAAACAGGGCTGCCAGAAACGAGAGTGCCCTGCTGCTGATGTTTCTGCGTTGAAGGGGTTTGTAGCTGAGGTCAGATGCTGACTCGGCTTGGTTGTGGGTGAGTGTCTGTGTCATGTCAGTACTTCAGGCTCAAACGCTTCACGATCCACTGGGCAAAAATATTCACGCACAGGGTGAGAACAATCAGCACGAACGCTGCGTACATCAGTGATGACACCTGTGAGCCATCCGCCTCACCAAATTGATTGGCCAACATCGCCGCGATGGTGTTGCCGGGGGCCAGCAGCGACACGCTGAAGTTGTTGGAATTGCCGATGATCATCGTCACGGCCATGGTCTCGCCCATGGCGCGGCCCAAGGCCAACATCACACCACCAATGATTCCGGAAATCGCTGCCGGGAGAATCACATTGATGATGGCTCCCCAGCGGGTTGTGCCCACCCCATAGGCCGCCTGGCGGAGTTGCGGTGGAACCTGATTCAGGCAATCACGGGAAATCGCCGTGATGATCGGCAGGATCATCACCACCAGGATCAACACCGCAGGAATGGTGCCAGGACCCATCGGCGGAGTGCTGAACAGGGGGAACCAATTGAACAGCTGATAGAGAAGTTCAAGCCCAGGCCTGATGAACGGTTCCATCACAAAAATGGCCCAGAGGCCAAGCACCACCGATGGAATCGCCGCGAGCAGTTCCACCATCAGGCCGATCACGTCCCTGATCTGCTTGGGGATGATGTTTTCGGTGATGAAAATGGCTGTGCCAACCCCGAGGGGGACCGCGATTAACAACGCCAGCAGTGATGTGATCAAGGTGCCGTAGATCGCAGCCCCGGCCCCGTACTGATCGTCCACCGGATTCCAGTCCGAGGTGACCAGAAATTGCCAGCCATAGCGAGCCATGGAATCCAGGCTCCCCTGGAAAACCACAACAAAGATGGAGAAGAGAACGATCGCCACGACGGAAGCCATGGCGATGGCGAGGTTTTTGAAACTGTTGTCCACCAACTTTTCCGCAGGTGGACGGCTTCGGAGCAAGTAACGACTGTCCGGGTCGGACATGCAGCCAAGGGCGCGCCCATACAACGTATGACCCGAACCGCTGGAGGTCATTAAGAACGGCTTAAGCGGGGGACTGGAGCCGGTTTGGACCTGCCGTTAGCGTGGGGATCAAGTTTTCAGGGATATGGGGCGGATCGTCGGAATCGATCTGGGGACCACCAATTCGGTTGTCGCTGTGCTGGAGGCAGGTCGTCCCCACGTGATCGCCAATGCCGAGGGCGGACGAACCACCCCTTCCGTTGTCGGATACACCAAAGATCAGGAACTGCTGGTGGGGCAACTGGCCCGGCGCCAGCTGGTGCTCAGCCCCCGCAACACCTTTTCCAACCTGAAGCGGTTCGTTGGTCGTGACTGGGACGAACTGGAGGACAGCAGCTTGTCTGTGCCTTACACAGTGAGTGCCAATGACCAGGGACAGGTCCGGGTGCCCTGCCCGGTGACCGAGCGGGAGTACGCCCCTGAAGAACTGGTGGCCAGCATCATTCGCAAGCTTGTCGATGATGCGTCCACCTACCTGGGTGAACCGGTGGAAGCCGCGGTGGTCACCGTCCCCGCCTATTTCAATGATGCGCAGCGACAAGCCACTCGCGACGCCGGACGCTTGGCCGGGATTTCGGTGGAGCGCATCCTCAATGAGCCCACGGCGGCTGCCCTGGCCTATGGATTTGATCGCAGCGCCGTCAAGCGGGTGCTCGTCTTCGACCTGGGTGGAGGCACTTTTGATGTGTCATTGCTGCGCATTGCCAACGGGGTTTTTGACGTCAAGGCGACCAACGGCGACACCCAACTCGGCGGTAACGACTTCGATCAGCGCATCGTCAACTGGCTCGCCGATGCTTTTGAAGCAGAGCACAAGGTTGATCTGCGGCGCGATCGTCAGGCGTTGCAGCGGTTGACGGAAGCCGCTGAAAAAGCGAAGCAGGAACTCTCCGGCGTGCTCAGCACCCCAATTTCGCTGCCGTTTATTGCCACCGGCAGCGAGGGTCCGCTGCACATCGAAACCCGCTTGGATCGCGCCACCTTCGAAGGGCTCTGCCCCGATCTGCTGGATCGTCTGCTGAGTCCGGTTCAAGCGGCCCTGCGCGACTCCGGCTGGGCGGCCGACGACATCGATGACGTCGTGCTGGTGGGTGGCGCCACGCGGATGCCGATGGTGCAGCAATTGGTGCGCACCCTGGTGCCGATCGATCCCTGCCAATCGGTGAATCCCGATGAGGTGGTGGCGATCGGTGCTGCCGTTCAGGCGGGGATCCTCACGGGCGAACTCAGGGATCTGTTGCTGAACGACGTCACCCCGCTGTCGCTCGGACTGGAGACGATCGGTGGACTGATGAAGGTGCTGATCCCTCGCAACACCCCGATTCCGGTTCGCCAGTCCGATGTGTTCAGCACTTCGGAAGCCAATCAGTCGTCCGTGGAAATTCATGTCTGGCAAGGGGAGCGCCAGATGGCGACGGACAACAAATCCCTCGGTCGTTTCCGTCTCTCCGGCATACCACCGGCCCCGCGGGGGGTGCCCCAGGTGCAGGTGGCCTTTGATATCGATGCCAATGGCCTGCTGCAGGTCAGTGCCACCGACCGCACCACGGGCCGCAAGCAGTCTGTGTCGATCCAGGGCGGCTCGAACCTCAATGAGGAGGATGTGACCGCTCTGTTGGCGGAAGCCGAAGCCAGGGCTGATGAGGACAGGCGCAAACGCAACCAGATCGAGCGCCGCAACAGGGCTCAGACCTTGCTTGCCCAGGCGGAACGGCGGCTGCGGGATGCCTCACTCGAGCTGGGGCCCTATGGAGCTGAACGTCAGCAACGGGCCGTTGAAATGGCCATGCGTGACGTGCAGGATTGCCTCGCCAACGATGACCTTCAGGAGCTTGATCTCTGCGTGAGTGGTCTGGAGGAGGCGTTGTTCGGGTTGAACCGTCGTCTGTCGGCGGAACGTCAGGCCGATGGCAGTCCGCTTCAGGGCATTCGCAACACCCTGGGCTCGCTCAAAGATGAGCTGTTTGCTGATGACTGGGACGACGACCCCTGGGGTCCTCCCAGCCGTCCGGGTGAACGTGGCCGTGGTCTGAGCCGTCGTGACCCTGCACCTTGGGACGATGACATCTACCGCTGAGCCTGATTACTGGTCTCTGCTGGGGGTCGATTCCGACTGCACGGATCAGCAACTCAAACGGGCCTTTCGCCGGGAAGCACGCCGCTGGCATCCCGATCTCAACAGCAATGATCCCGTTGCTGAGGAGCGCTTCAAGTTGGTCAATGAGGCCTATGCGGTGCTCAGCGATCCCCGCCGGCGCCAGGCCTGGCAGCAGGGGGGTGGATCCAGGGCGGATGTCGCCGATCCTTTTGCCCAGGGCTTCCCTGATTTTGAGGACTATCTCGATGTGATCTTCGGCGGCGGATCAGGTCGATCGGCCGCTCAGGTTGAGGAAGAGCCCGATCCACCCTTCCGAAGTCCAGTGTCGGCACCGCCGCCACCGCCGCCGGTGCGTGCTGTGGAAGATCTCGAGTCAGTGGTTCATCTCACCCCGGATCAGGCGCTCCAGGGAACCATGGTGGAACTGACGCTCGATGACGGCACGATGATCGAGCTGAATACACCTCCCTTGGCAGGAGATGGCTGGCGTTTGCGGCTTGAAGGCGTTGCCCCCGGTGGCCGTGATCATTTCCTGCAGCTTCGCGTTGTGACCGACGACGGGCTGCGGATTGATGGTCTGCGGGTGCTCTACAAGCTGATGCTGTTCCCGCCGGATGCGGCCCTTGGCTGCGCTGTGGATGTGCCGACCCTGGATGGCCCTGTGACGCTGCAGGTTCCTCCAGGCTCATCCAGTGGACGTTTGCTGCGGCTGCGGGGGCGTGGGCTGCAGTTGGACGATGAGCGGGGGGACCAGCTGGTGGAGATCGTTGTGGTGATCCCCTCTGATCTGGGTGATGCGGAACGGGCCCTCTATCGACGTCTGCAGGAACTGGCGAGCGAATCCGAGCAGGGTGGTTGACGATGGGTGAGACTCCGGTCCGGTTGATCTGACAGTTGTTCCCGATGCGCGTCCACGTCCTGCTCTTTGATGCCGGTACGGATAGCGAAGGCATCCACTCGCTTGAAATCGCCGGACGAACCGTGGTTCTTCTGTTTGAGAACCCCGACGATGCCGAGCGTTATGCCGGTCTTCTGGAGGCCCAGGACTTTCCGGTTCCCACGGTGGAGGCCCTCGATCGAGAAGACGTTGATCTGTTCTGCCGTGAGGCCGGCTACGAGGCCCGGCTGATCGAGTCGGGCTTTGTGCCCAGCAATGACGAGGAGCGTCTGTTCATGGCGCCGCCCCAGAGCAACCGCGATGTGAGCAATTGGCAAGACGACGCTGGTTCTGACGACGCGATGGCTGGGCAGCAGGCCGTGGAGCCGGCGCGCCAGGGGCTTGAGACCGAACCGGAGTCGAATCCTGAACTGGATGAGCTGCGTCGGCGCCTGGAAGGGCTGCTCTGAGTCATGGCCGTGTTTGACCCCGATCTGCAGCCCTCCAGCGACCGCGGCCATCTGCTCACCGAGCAGAGCAACCAGCGCAGTTCACGCCTGGATCAACTCGACACACTGGCGCTGGTTGAGTTGTTTGCCGACGAGGATCGTCGCCCTCAGGAAGCAGTCGCCGCGGTGGCCCCAGCCCTGGCCCAGGCGGTTGATGCTGTTGCCGAGCGCCTCCGTGCCGGTGGCCGCCTCTTTTATCTCGGTGCTGGCACCTCCGGACGGCTTGGAGTGTTGGACGCCGCGGAATGCCCCCCCACCTTCTGCAGTGATCCCCAGCAGGTGCAAGGCGTTCTCGCAGGTGGCTCCGCAGCGCTGCTGCGCAGTTCTGAGGGGCTTGAGGACATTGAGGCCGCCGGTCGCGCTGATCTCGAGGAGCGAGGCTTCTGCTCCAAGGACTGCCTGGTGGGCATCGCTGCCGGTGGCACCACCCCCTATGTGCGCGGTGGACTGGCGTTCGCGACAAACATCGGCGCCCTTGCCATCGCTATGGCCTGCGTTCCGACGGAGCAGGCCCCTCTGCCCTGCGACATCGACATCCGCCTGCTCACAGGCCCTGAGTTGCTGACGGGATCCACAAGGATGAAGGCTGGAACCGCCACAAAACTGGCGTTGAACACCCTCTCCACCGCCGTGATGGTGAAGCTGGGCAAGGTCTATGGCAATCGGATGGTGGATGTGGCCGCCAGCAACAGCAAGCTGGTGGACCGCTCATTGCGGATTCTGCGTGATCTGGCTGGCGTGGAGCGGGAGCGGGGGCTGACACTTCTGGAGGACGCCGGCGGATCGGTGAAACTCGCCTTGCTGATGGCCGCTGCGGCGTTGTCGGTGGATCAGGCTGAAGCTCTGCTGCAGCAGCACGACCAACAGCTGCGTCCAGCCCTGGACGCCTGCGCCGCTCAGCTGGCGGAAGCCTGATTGAACGGTCCCCAGTAGGGGGTGGTGAACAGATCGAGGTTGGAGCGGGTCTGCGCTGGCACCTGATCCTTGGGCGTGATCAGGGCATCGGCGAGGGCTGTGTGGGCTGGCGAGGCGGGGGGCTCGTGCTTGAGCCGCTGCATCAATCCACTCAGGATCGGTTCGGTGGCCGAGGCATTGGCCTGGAGATTGCCGATCACCATCTCCACCGAGACGGCGTCGTGGTCCTCGTGCCAGCAATCGAAGTCGGTGACCATGCTCAAAGAGGCATAGGCCAGTTCTGCCTCTCGGGCCAGGCGGGCTTCGGTGTGATTGGTCATCCCGATCACCGAACAGCCCCAGGAGCGGTAGAGCTTGCTTTCGGCCCGGGTGGAGAAGGCGGGTCCCTCCATGCAGAGATAGGTGCCACCGCGGTGCAGCCGTCGACCCTCCGGCAACCCCTGCTCGGCGGCATCGGCCAGCAGGGCACTCAACTGGGGGCAGAAGGGGTCCGCAAGACTGACGTGGGCCACGCAGCCATTGCCGAAGAAACTGGCGGGTCGATCACGGGTGCGGTCAATGAACTGATCGGGCACGACCATGTCGCGCGGTTGTAGATCCCCCTGCAGCGATCCCACCGCCGAGAGGGATATCAGCCAGCGCACCCCCAGTGAACGCATGGCCCAGATGTTGGCTCGGTAGGGCACTTCACTGGGAAGCAGATGGTGATGGCGGCCGTGGCGGGCCAGGAAGACGGTTTCGACCCCCTCGAGCTCACCCAGTCGCAGTTGATCGGACGTTGCCCCGAAAGGGGTATCGACCGTGCATTCCTCCACTTGGCGCAAGCCGGGGATCGAATAGAGGCCACTGCCGCCGATCACACCAACGCGGGCTTGGGAGAGGTCGGGCATGGTCGGCGTCTCTTTACACTCCAATTTTGCTCGCGCCACCATGACCAAGGCCTTGATGGACACTGAAGTAGGCCTGATCGAGCTCGAGCTGTTCGAAGCCGATGCCCCGAACACCGTCGCCAACTTCGTGAAGCTGGCCAAGGAAGGCTTCTATGACGGTCTTTCCTTTCACCGCGTCATCCCCGGCTTCATGGCCCAGGGGGGATGCCCTAATAGCCGTGAAGGCGCCCGCGGCATGGCTGGTACCGGAGGCCCCGGCTATCAGATCGATTGCGAGATCAACCAGCAGAAGCACCAGGCCGGCACCCTGGCCATGGCCCACGCCGGTCGCAACACCGGTGGCTCGCAGTTCTACATCTGCCATGAGGGCCAGCCCCACCTCGATGGTGTGCACACCGTGTTCGGTCACACCGGCAACATGGATGTGGTGCTGAAGCTCGCCAACGGTTCCAAGATCAACAAAGTGACGATCCAGGAAGGCTGATCAGCTCCGGGTCCAGTGCAGCAGTGACGGGCCGTTTTCCAGCAGTCCGTCACTGCCCAAGTTGATCAACTCATTGAGTTGATACTCCACCCGTTCGAGGGTCTGGGGCGGGTGCAGGGCCATCCGTTCTGTAGGAACGCGCATCAGACCCACACGTTCGGTCGCTGCTAGGGCCGCCAGGTTTTTGAGAAGGGGGGCTGCATCAGCACCGTCGGGAATCAACTTCCAGACAAATTGCGGTCGATCCCAAAGCGCTAATAGGCGTGGTTCATGCAGGGCCTCGAGGCTGAAGCCCTGGCGTTGGGCGATGGCTTCCACTTCCTGGCGAATGGTGGGCCAGCTTTCCGGGCCCACATTCACCGCGAGGGCCAGCACCACGCAGGGACTCTCAGATTCGAACAGATGCCCGAGCTTCTCTCGCTTGGCTGCTAGATAGTCGGCGTTGTGGGCGCCGGGGTCCATCACCAGCGGCACCCGCTCCTCCACCTGCAGGCCATAGCCGCCGAGGCCGGCGATCTTGCGAGGGTTGTTGGTGAGCAGCCGCAGCCGGTGGATGCCGAGGTCGGAGAGGATCTGCGCGCCAACGCCGTAGTTGCGCAGATCAGCCGGGAAGCCGAGCCGCTCATTGGCTTCAACGGTGTCGAGCCCCGCTTCCTGGAGGCTGTAGGCCTTCAGTTTGTTGATCAGGCCGATGCCCCGACCTTCCTGGCGCAGGTAGACGACCACACCCTCGCCTGCCGCCTCGATCTGGCGCAGGGCCGCCTCCAGCTGGGGCCGGCAGTCGCAGCGCAGTGAGCCGAAGGCATCCCCAGTGAGGCATTCGGAATGCATGCGCACCAGCACGGGTTCCCGCAGGGCATTGGGCTCGCCCTTGATCAGGGCAACGTGTTCGGAGCCATCCAGTTCGTTGCGGTATCCCACCGCCTGAAAGCTGCCGAAGCGGCTGGGCAACTGGGCCTGAGCCATGCGGCGGACGAAGCGCTCGTTCTCCAGCCGGTAGCGGATCAGGTCAGCAATGCTGATTAGCTTCAACCCCCAGCGATCGGCGTAGCTGCGCAGCTCCGGCAAGCGAGCCATGGAGCCATTGCTGTTCTGGATTTCACAGATCACTCCGGAGGGGCTGAGGCCCGCCAGCTGAGCCAGATCCACGGCGGCTTCGGTGTGACCGGCCCGTTTGAGCACGCCGCCCGGTCGGGCGCGCAGGGGAAAGATGTGCCCGGGGCGGCGCAGTTCCGCTGGCCGTGTGGCTGGATTAAGGGCCACCTGAATCGTGGCAGCGCGGTCTTCGGCGGAGATGCCTGTGGTCACCCCATGCTCGATGCCGGCATCGATGCTCACGGTGAAGGCCGTTTCGTTGGCATCGGTGTTGCGGTCCACCATCAGCGGCAGATCCAGTTCGTCCAGCCGCTGCCCCTCCATGGCGAGACAGATCAGGCCCCGTGCCTCGGTGGCCATGAAGTTGATCGCTTCCGGGGTGGCGAACTGGGCCGCGCAGATCAGATCCCCCTCGTTCTCCCGTTGTTCGTCGTCCACCACGACAACGCACTCCCCATTACGGATCGCCGCAAGGGCGTCGCTGATGGCATCGAACGCGATGGGTTCGTTTGCTGGGTCGAGGGAACTGGGATTCAGGAGCCTGGTCGCCGGGAGATGACTTCATTATTGATCTCTGTACGATCGATCGTTGGCTGATTGGTTCAATGGCAGGCAAGACAAAGTCGGCGGTTGAAGCGATGGCAACGGTGAAGGGCGGACGGGTTGCTGTGATCGGCGCCTCCGGCTACGGCGGCCTGCAGACCATCCGTCTGCTTCAGGGCCACCCTGGACTTTCCGTCAGCTTTCTGGGTGGTGAACGCAGTGCTGGTCAACGCTGGAGCTCTGTCTGTTCCTTCCTGCCCCTGCCGGACGACCCAACGGTGGAATCGGCGGATCCGGATCGAATTGCGGCCTGCTCCGATTTCGCAGTACTGAGCCTCCCCAACGGCCTGGCTTGTCAGTTGGCACCACAACTGCTCGAGCGGGGTGTGCGGGTGGTGGATCTCTCCGCCGACTTCCGCTACCGCTCTCTGGAGCAGTGGCTGAAGGTTTACGCCAAGGAGGCTGGCTCCCTCAACCGTCAGGACGCTGAGCTCTGCAGCAGTGCCGTCTACGGCCTGCCGGAATGGAACGGCCCCGCCATCGCTGACGCGAAGCTTGTTGCAGCTCCCGGTTGCTTCCCCACCGCCAGCCTGCTGCCTCTGCTGCCGTTCCTTAAGCAGGGTCTGATCGAGGCGAGCGGCATCATCATTGATGCCAAGACAGGCACGTCCGGCGGGGGTCGGGTGCCGAAGGAGGCGATGCTGCTGGCGGAGGCCTCGGAATCCATCGCGCCCTACGGCGTTATCGGCCATCGCCACACCTCTGAGATCGAGCAGATGGCGATGGAGGTGGCTGGCCAGGAGGTGCGGCTTCAGTTCACGCCACACCTGGTGCCGATGGTGCGTGGTCTGCTCTCCACGGTTTATGCCCGCCTGCGCGACCCCGGACTCACCGCCGAGGATTGCACCACGGTTCTGGATGCGATCTACCGCCACCACCCCTGTGTTGAAGTGCTGCCGGTGGGCACCTACCCCGCCACCAAGTGGGCGCGCCACACGAACCGTGCCCTTCTGTCGGTTCAGGTGGACAACCGCACGGGCCAGCTGGTGTTGATGAGTGCCATCGACAACCTGATCAAGGGCCAGGCCGGGCAGGGCGTGCAGTGCCTCAACCTGATGGCGGGTCTCGCCCCGCAGACGGGGCTGCCTTTGCAGCCGTTCTATCCCTGACGCCAGGTTGGCTTCAGGCCAGCCAGGGCCCTAGGCAGGAGCAGATGTTCCTGCTCCTGAATGCGTTTGGCGAGCCTGGCGTGGTCATCTTCTTCGAGGACGGGAACGGCGGCCTGGGCCAAGATCGGTCCGGCATCCAGCTCCTCGGTGACGATGTGCACCGTGCAGCCGGTGATCTTCACCCCGGCCTTCAGGGCCTGCCCGATGGCGTCCAGGCCACGGAAGCTGGGCAGCAATGAGGGGTGGATGTTGATCAAACGTTCGGAATAGCCGCTAACCAACACATCGGTGACGATCCGCATCCACCCCGCCATCACCACCAGCTCCACCTGGTCGGCACGAAACAGGCGCACCAATTCGCCGTCCAGCTCGCGCCGGTCCTTGATCAGGCGATGGTCGAGCACCGATACGGGAATGCCGAGACGCTCCGCACGCTGCTGGGCACCACAGCCCGGATTGTTCACCACCAGCCGCTGGATCCGCGCGTTGAGGTTCCCCGCCTGAATCGCCTGGGCCAGGGCCTCGAAGTTGCTGCCGTTTCCGGATGCCATCACCCCCAGCTGCAGCGGGGCCTGGTCAGCTCGATTGTCGTGGCTAGGGTCAGTCAAAGCGGGGTTCGGTCTATGTCCCATCTCTCCATCCTGCCGACTGTCTTCACCGACCTCGAGCGTCTGGTTCAGGCCCTTTGTGATGAGGGCTTCACGGTGGAGCGAACGACCGAATTGCAGGGATTCGCGGACGACTCCCACGCCGTTGATGTGCTGGCGTTTCAGGGCTCTGCCATGCCCCTGGGCTGGACCCAGCGAGAGAACGGAACGATCGTGATGCATGGCGATATCCAGCGAATCAGCCGCCAGCCGGGACTTGAACAGCGCTTGCAGCGGGTGACCCGCCGCTACGCCCTGCTCCATGCCATCGACCAAGTGCACCTCGGTGACATGGGTTCGGCCGACCTGATTCTGCAGACCCACTGACGTGTTCGAACCGGTTCAGATCCGGCTCGATCTGAGCCATCCCCAAACCCAGACCATCGCTGTGTCCATCCAGTGGACACCGCAGACCCAACGCCAGATCTTCCAACTGCCGGTGTGGACGCCGGGGTCGTACACGGTGCGTGATCATGCCCAGCACCTCCATAGCCTGCAGTTGCATGCCAACGGTGAGGAGCTCCCGCTACGTCGGATGGCGCCGCACCAATGGCTCTGCGATCTGCCGGATCTCAGCCCGCTCACGCTCAACTATCAGCTTGAGGCCCGAGATCTGACCGTCCGCACCGGGTTGCTGGATCCCGATTTCGCCTCGCTCTGCCTTGCCGCTTTGGCGATGGAGATCGACGGCTGCCGCTGGTCGCCGCACCATGTTGCCGTCACGGCTCCGCAGCACTGGAGTGTGCATCTGCCGCTGGAGGCCAGTGCTCAGGGCTGGGTGGCTGCCGATTTCGATGCTCTCGTGGACAGCCCGCTGCATGCGGGGCCCTTTCAGGCGGAACCCTTCACAGTGGAGGGCAAGAACCATGAGCTGCTGCTCATCGGCACGCCGCCGATGGGTTGGCCGCCGAGCTTCATCAGCGACATCGAGAAGGTTTGCAGTGCAACCTGTCGCTTGCTGGGAACGCCACCTCCGGCGGGGGATCGCTACCAGCTGGTTCTGCAACTGCTCGATCAGGGCTATGGCGGCCTGGAACACGATCACAGTGCTGTGCTCCAGTTCAGTTGGGCGGCCCTTGCCAAGCCCAAGGGCTACCGGCAGCTGTTGCAGCTGATCGGCCATGAATACCTGCATCAGTGGAATGTGCGGCGGCTGCGTCCTGTTGAGCTGCGGCCCTACGACTACGGGCAGGCGGTGATCACCGAAGGCCTCTGGTTTGCCGAGGGAATCACCAGCTACTTCGACCTCAGCCTGCCCTTGCTAGCGGGGTGTTCGGATCGGCCGACCCTGCTCAAGGATTTGGGGGAGGAGCTGTCCAGCGTGCTGATGTCACCCGGCTGTTCGATCCAGTCGCTGGCGGCCAGTGCCCGTGAGGCGTGGATCAAGCTTTACAAGGCGACGCCAGCTTCGCGGGACAGCCAGATCAGCTACTACCGCCTTGGTGCTGCAGTGGCCTTCTGCCTGGATGTCCGCCTGCGGCAGCGCGGCCACTCCATGGCCGCGATCCTTCGGGAGTTGTGGCATGGACCCGGCCGTCAGGCCCGTGGCTACAGCCGTGATGACATCAAGGCCGCCCTGGCTCGATGGGATGCCGATCTTGCGGCGGATCTGGATCAATGGCTGGACCAGCCCGAGGCCCTTCCCCTCCTTGATTGCGTGGAGGCCCTGGGGCTGCGCATGGACCCTGTGCCGCTCAAGCATCCCGACCACGGACTCACCCTCAAGGATGCTGAGGGTGCCGCTTTGATTCAGAGGGTGCGCCGGGACAGTCCCGGCCAAGGGGCTGGGCTTGTGGTGGGTGATGAGCTGTTGGCGATTAATGGCTACCGGGTGCGTCGCAGCAGTGACCTTTCAGTTCTGCTTGAGAAGCAGGAGAGTGTGCGCGTCACCTATTCACGACGCAGCCTGCTCAAGGAGACCCAGCTTTCCCCTGGCACCGGTGTGGACCATTGGGTGTTGGATTGGGATCCTGGGTGCACAACGGAACAACGGCAGTTGCGGGATCGATGGTTCGAGATCGTTTAAACCGTTGCTGGAGCGGTGTCTGGAACCGCGTTGATAAGAACCGGTCGCTCGCGATCAGCGTTGCTGCAGCGGGGGCTTTGGCTCTGGGACTGACCGGCTGGGTGTTGATGGATCCAGGGGAGCTGTCCCCTGTGGTAATGGAACGCGGTCGCCAACGGGAAGACAATCCCTCCTCATCGTTGCCGTTGCCGCCGAAGTCGCGCTCCTGGCGGTCTCCACTGGCCCGCCAGTGCTCGGGTGTGGACACCACTTTGCGGTCGCGTTTGAACCAGCTCGAAGCCCGCTCGAGTTCCTGGCGGGCCTTCGTGAAGATCGATCCCACCAATTTTGGTGATCGCTATGACAAGGACGCCTACGGCCGTGTGATTGATGCCACGCCGCGGGTGGTGGTGCTGCACGAAACCGTCTATTCGCTTAGCTCCGCCTTGAACACCTTCATGACGCCGCACCCGCGGGATGAAGATCAGGTGAGCTATCACACGTTGGTGGGCCAGGACGGGCGCGTTGTTGATCTGGTGGACCCGTTAAGTCGTGCCTACGGCGCGGGTTACTCCGCCTTTCTGGGGGAGTGGGCGATCACCAACAAGAAGCTCAAGGGCTCCGTTAACAACTTTGCCTTGCACCTGAGCCTGGAAACCCCGCCGTCAGGGGCGAATGCCTATGGCTCTCATTCGGGCTACACCACCCAGCAATACGACGCGTTGGCCTTGGTGTTGTCCGGTTGGATCCGCTCCTTCAATCTGCCACCGGCGGCGATCACCACCCATCGCCATGTGGATCTGGGCGGAGAACGCGGTGATCCGCGCAGTTTTGACTGGTCGAAACTGCAGACGCGACTCGCGGCCCTCGGGGACCTCTGCGTAACCTGAGGCGTCGTTAGCGTTCAGCATCCTGTTCAGTGCGTCGTTGACAACGCTCCCCAGCGAAGATCTCGATCGGATCATTGAAATGGCATGGGAAGACCGCACTCCATTTGAGGCGATCGAATTTCAATTCGGACTCTCCGAGCCGCAGGTGATTGCTGTGATGAGGCAACAGATGAAAGCGTCGTCGTTCAAGCTCTGGCGCAAGCGGGTGAGCGGCCGCAAAACCAAGCATGCCGCCACCAGCCGCTCCGATCGGTTCCGGGCGAGCTGCCATAAGTGATTGCATCCTGCGGCGATTCAGCGAAGGACGCCGCGCAGGATTCCCTCCACAAGACCCACCGGAATCACGCCTGTTGGGACGTTGGCAGGCGAGCTGCGGAAACTTGGTCCTGAGATCAGACCTGCAGCCATCTGACCCATGGCTCCACCCAGAGGGCCGAGATCAGCTCTGGATTGGGGAGGAGCGGTGAAGGCCCTGACGCAGCCATAGAAATCCCTAGCGTCTTTGCACTGGTCAGCCACCTCGGCATCCACCTGAGCCAATGCTGCGGTTGTGAACAGCAGGCCAAACGCAAGCGGTATCAGGAGTTGTTTCATCGATCTTCTGAGTTGGATCGATGTAAAAACAGCTATGGAACATCAACATCCCCCTATTGGGGGATCTTTGGTGAGGCTTTTATCCCTCATCTGAGGGATGAGGAGATGAGCGATTGGATTGGCTTCCCCTAAAAGCCAACTCCTCTCCGTGGATTTTTAAACAGTGATGTCTGGATTCGGTTGATGACCGCCGTAAATCAACCCGTGCAGTTCAGGGTCCTGCATGTAGCCCAGCACCCGAGCCGGGTAATCCAGTTTTCCGTTGTGCAGGTAGGTGAGGGTGGCGATCGCCTTGGCATCGAGATACGAGCGACTTGCTTGCAGCATCAAGTTGTCCGGTAGGCCCAGGGCCAACTTCAGCCGTTGGAACTTCGCCGCCAGCAAGGTGATGTTCATCTCGGGGTCCAGCAATTGATTGCGGGCCCAGGTGATTTCTTCCGGCGTTGGTTTCTCGGAAAGTCGCTTCTGATGAATGAGCTCAGCAATGCCGAGCTGCGCGAGACCATGGGTCTTCACCAGGCCGGAGTGGGCGATGAAGGGGAGGCTCTCCCCTGGCTTGGAGTGCTGGATCTCGTCGAAGAGAACGGCCGTGATCAACATCGGATTCACCTGATGCGCCGTTGCTTCGCGCAGGATCACCGGTTTCAGCTTCCGCAGGCGATTCAAGGTTGATGAGCGCAGCGGTTTGAGCTGATCGACGCTGCTTGTGAACAGCTGGGCAAGCTGCGTCTGGGGGCCGTGCACCCCGAAGCGCCTTTGGAGCAGCTTCAGTTCTTCCGGTGTGAAGTCGGTCGGCTCGAGCCTGTCTTCCACCACCACAGGCAACTGATCCTCAACATCAGCCACCGGCTGTGACCACTGACCGACCAGGAAGAGGCTCGCTGCCATCGCCAGTAGCCCAGTGGTCAATCGCAGTAGCTCAGCCATGGGGGCTGGAAATGGGGTCAGCGGAATGTGACATGAAACTAGCCGGGGTGTCCTTTTGCGTGGGCATCCCGTCAGATTCTGGATACGTTCAGCAAGACCGCATCGTCCGCCAGGCATGAGCTTTCCGGATTTCAACGCTTCCGACGCTCATATTCAGTGGCAACGCTTCTGCGACCTCGGCTGGTATCACGATGATCTGGGCGTCTGGCTCGACATCAGCCGGATGCACGTGAACGCCGCAGACCTGCAGGCTCTGCAGCCTCGGATGGACAAGGCTTTCGCTGCAATGCAGGAGCTGGAAGCCGGTGCAATCGCCAACCCAGATGAGCAGCGCCAGGTGGGTCACTACTGGCTGCGCACCCCCGAACTCGCCCCCTCCTCAGAGCTGCAGCACCACATCTCCAGGGAAATCGATTTGATCGCGGCCTTCGGGCGCGATGTGATCAACGGAACGATCAAGGCGCCCAACGGTGAAACCTTCACCGATGTGCTCTGGATCGGCATCGGCGGCAGTGGTCTGGGCCCCGCCTTGATGATCAAGGCCCTGCAGAACCCAGGCGAGGGTCTTCCGTTTCATTTCTTCGACAACGTCGACCCCGACGGGATGAGCAACGTCCTGGCGGGATTGAAGGGTCGTCTTAACCGCACCCTGGTGGTGACGGTGAGCAAGTCGGGGGGCACCCCTGAACCCCACCTCGGATTGGAGCAGGCCCGCCATCGCCTCGAGGCCGCTGGTGGCCAGTGGGCCGCACAGGCCGTTGCCGTGACGATGCTCGACAGCAAGCTGGATCAGCAGGCCCAGGCGGAGGGGTGGCTCAAGCGCTTTGACATGTTCGATTGGGTGGGGGGACGCACCAGCATTACCAGTGCCGTTGGTCTGCTGCCCGGTGCCCTGATCGGTAGCGACATCCGCGACTTCCTCACCGGCGCATCTCAGATGGATGCCGCCACCCGCGCAGCGGATCTACGCCGCAATCCAGCGGCCCTGATGGCCGCGTCCTGGTATGTGGCCGGTGGGGGGCGAGGTCAGCGTGACATGGTTGTTCTGCCTTACCGCGATCGCCTGGAGGTGTTCAGCCGCTACCTCCAGCAGCTGGTCATGGAATCCCTGGGCAAGCGCCTGGATCGCAACGGTGAGGTCGTTCACCAGGGCATCGCTGTTTACGGCAACAAAGGCTCTACCGACCAGCACGCCTATGTGCAGCAACTGCGCGATGGTGTCGACAACTTCTTCGCCACGTTCATCGAGGTGCTCGAGGACGCGAGCGATATCCCCACGATTGACGGGGAATGCCCTGGCGACTTCCTCGATGGTTTCCTGCAGGGCACCCGCTCAGCCCTCACCGAGGGTGGGCGCCAGAGCATGACGATCAGCATGCGCCGCTTTGATTCACGCCGTCTCGGTGCCTTGATCGCTCTGTTCGAGCGCGCCGTCGGTCTCTATGGCGAACTTGTGAACATCAACGCTTACCACCAGCCCGGCGTTGAAGCCGGCAAGAAGGCGGCGGCGGCGATTCTTGGCCTGCAAGGCCGTGTGGAGGCGATCCTGGCCGACGGTGTGGCCCGTTCCGCCGATGAGATCCGCCTGGCCCTCGGGGATGGCACCGACGAATCCATTTTCTGGATCCTGCGTCACCTCACCGGCAACCAGCGTGGTTTCAGTGCCCAGGGCGACTGGAGCCAGCCCGCCTCGATGCGCTTCAGCAAAGGCTGATCCCGTCTGGGATCAGGGCACCAGGTTTACAAGTTTTCCGGGGACAACAATCACCCGCCGGGGGGTGGCGCCCTCTAACCACTTTTCGGCCACGTCACTGGCCAGGGCCAGCCGTTCCAGCTCCTCCTTGCCGGCGGAGGCCGGAACCTGCAGTTTGCCCCGCACCTTGCCCTTCACCTGGATCACCACTTCAACGCTGTCTTGCACCAAAGCCGTTGGATCCAGCACCGGCCAGCTTTCACGGTGCACGCTGCCGCTTCCCCCCAGACGGCTCCAGAACTCCTCTGCCAGATGCGGCGCGAAGGGAGCTAGCAGGCGAACCAGTCCCGAGAGAGCCTCCTGGAGTACAGGAGCACTCAGGGCATCGATGCCCGTGGAGCTGATGGCATTGGTGAGTTTCATCAACTCGGAGATCGCCGTGTTCAGCTGAATCTCGTCACTGAGATCCTCGCTGACGGCTTCGATGGCCAGGTGTAGCGCCCGGCGTACGCCGCTATCGGTATCGGTCAAATCGGCTGGCCGTTGCAGCGGCTCGAGTGAGTCGATGCGGCCAGCACCCGCCTCAACAAGGCGCCAGAGCCGTTGCAGGAAGCGGAACTGGCCTTCCACGTCGGCGTCATCCCATTCCAGATCCTTCTCCGGCGGTGCCTTGAACAGGATGAACATCCGGGCCGTGTCTGCGCCGTAGCGATCAATCACCGCCGCGGGGTCGACGCCGTTGTACTTCGATTTCGACATCTTCTCGAACAACACTTCGAGCTTGTCGCCGGTGTTGGGGTCGCGAGGATCCTCCGGATCTGCCACATCCGCTGGAGCGATGTACTTGCCGGTGGTCGCATTGCGGTAGGTGATGCCCTGCACCATGCCCTGGGTGAGGAGCCGTTCAAACGGTTCGTTGATGTCGATCAGACCGCGATCCTTCAGTGCCTTGGTGAAGAAGCGCGCATAGAGCAGATGCAGGATCGCGTGTTCAATGCCGCCCACGTATTGCTTCACCGGCAACCAGCGGTTTACCGCTTCCTTGCTGAAGGGTTTCTCGGTGTTGTGGGGATCTGCAAACCGCAGGAAATACCAGGAGGAACACATGAAGGTGTCCATGGTGTCGGTTTCCCGCTTGGCCGGCTTGCCACAGCAGGGGCAGGCCACATTGACCCAGTCGCTCTGTTGGCTCAGGGGCGAACCGCCCTTGCCGGAGAGATCAATGCCCCGAGGCAGTTCCACCGGCAGGTCTTCGCGCGGCACAGGTACAGCACCGCAGTCATCGCAGTGGATGATGGGAATCGGGCAGCCCCAGTAGCGCTGGCGCGAGATCAGCCAATCGCGCAGGCGATAGGTGACCTTGCTGCGGGCCCAACCCTGCTCGGCGCCATGGCCTGTGATGGCGCCCTTGGCCTCGGTGGAGGCGGTGCCATCGAAAGCACCTGAGTTGATCAGTGTTCCGGCATCCGTCCAGGCCTGGCCTGCAGCGATGGCTTCAGCAGCTCCCTCGGCGTCAATCACCTGCTGGATCGGTAGTCCATTCGACTGGGCAAAAGCAATGTCGCGCTGGTCGTGGGCCGGAACGCCCATCACGGCGCCGGTGCCGTACTCGGCCAGCACATAGTCGGCGATCCACACCGGCAGCACCGCTCCCGTCAGGGGGTTGATCACGTGACTGCCGATGGGCACCCCCCGTTTGGGCCGGTCATCACTGGTCCGTTCGATCGTGCTGAGTCGAGCCACCTCCTTGCGGAAGGCCTCCACCGTGTCTTTTTGTTCAGCGCTGGTGAGGCTGTCGACCAGCTCGTTTTCCGGTGCCAGCACCACATAGCTCGCTCCAGCGAGCGTGTCGGGACGGGTGGTGAACACGGTGATCGTCTGATCCTCTGCACCATCAACGGTGAAGCTGATTTCCGCGCCTTCGGAGCGGCCGATCCAGTTGGCCTGCATGGTGCGCACCCGTTCCGGCCAGCCCTTGAGGGCATCCAGGTCGTTAAGCAACGGTTCGGCGTAGTCGGTGATGCGCAGGAACCATTGGTTCAGCTGGCGTTGTTCCACCAGGGCGCCGGAACGCCAGGAGCGGCCGTCACCGTCCACCTGTTCATTGGCCAGCACGGTCTGGTCAATGGGATCCCAGTTGACGGTGGCGTTCTTGCGATAGGCCAGCCCCCCTTCAAGGAGTTCCAGGAAAAGCCACTGGGTCCAGCTGTAGTAGTCGCTGTGGCAGGTCGCCTGCTCGCGGCTCCAGTCGATCGACAAGCCAAGCCGATCCAGCTGCGCCCGCATCTGATCGATGTTGCGGTCGGTCCACTCGCCGGGATCAACATTGCGTTCGATCGCCGCGTTTTCCGCGGGGAGTCCGAAGGCATCCCAGCCCATCGGATGAAGAACGGCATGGCCCCGCATTCGTTGAACCCGGGCGATCACATCGGTGATCACGTAGTTGCGCACATGGCCCATGTGCAGGCTTCCCGAGGGGTACGGGAACATCGACAGAGCAAAGAAGCAAGGCTTCTCACTGCTTTCTTCGGTGCTGTCCACCCCATCCGCCTTCCAGCTCTCCTGCCAGCGCTGCTCGAGCGCAGCGGGGTCATAACGACCGCTCTGGGCACTGGCGTCGACGGCAGGGTTGGCAGCGTTCACGGAACCAGCGCTCGGCAAGGTTGCGATCGTGCCACATGCCTGGTGTTCAGCCGAGGGAGCGGATCACGCTGATCTGACGACGGTTGATCAACACGGGCCGGCTGCTGCCCGCACGTTCGATGGCCAGAAATTCAGGGTCCTGCCAGATCAGACGGCCCTCGATGGTCTCTTCTCCCACCACCGCAATGCTGAGGGGAAGCTGTTCACGGATCCAGCTCTGCAGCAACCGAACCCCCGGAAGGCTTGGATCGAGTGGAGATGTCTCCATAGGATTCGGGGGCGATACCGGCCACGCATGCTGCAGTTCAGCAAATATCAGGGACTTGGCAACGACTTCCTGATCGTTGAAGGCCGGCAGGGACAACTGCCCGATGCCATCAGTAATCCCGATCCCGCCTGGGTGAGGCGCATCTGTGATCGGCGCTTCGGCGTGGGCGGCGATGGCCTGATCCTGGCGCTGCCCCCTCAGGCGGAGGGGGAACTGCGGATGCGGATTCTCAATGCCGATGGCAGTGAGGCCGAAATGTGTGGCAACGGCATTCGCTGCCTGGCCCGCTACCTCGCCGACACCGACGGTGATGGCCCCGGCCGCCGTTGGGACATCGAAACCCTGGCGGGAATGATCCGGCCTGAACTGATGGCCGATGGCCAGTTGCGGGTGGACATGGGCCCGCCCTTCCTCACCTCCGAGGGCATCCCCACAACCCTGATGCCCGAAGAGGGTCTGCCGCAGGGGGTGTTGCTTCTGGAGGGCGAGCAGCTGAAGGTGGCGGCCGTTGGCATGGGCAATCCTCATGTGGTGGTGCCCGTCGACGACCTCGCCAGCATTCCCTTTGATGCCTGGGGTGCTGCTCTGGAAGTGCATCCGGCCTTCCCGGCCAAGACCAACGTTCATTTCCTCCAGGTGCACAGCCGTGAGCGGCTGGAGATCCGGGTCTGGGAACGGGGCGCAGGCCCGACCCTGGCCTGTGGCACCGGTGCCTGCGCCACCTTGGTGGCGGCGGTGTTGTTGGACCTCGCCGATGACTGCGCCGAGGTGCTTCTGCCCGGTGGTCCATTAATGATTGAGTGGCGCGATCGCACCGGTTCCGTGCTGATGACTGGACCCGCTGAAGCGGTGTTTGACGGGGTGCTGACACCCGATTTGGTGCCGGCAGGTTCCTTGACGGCGTCGATCAGCGAAGCCACTGCCGCTTCACCTGCGGAGACGGCCGCAGCCGACTTCGATTGCTCAAAGGATTGCGCTGACCAGTGTCAACGCCCCGACCGCTGTCTCCGCGATGAGGCGCAGCAAAAGGTGCAGGCCTTCCTCAGCAGCACCTCCCTCGACTCGATGCTCAATCTCGCCAGTGAGTCCCTGGAGCAGCGCACCAAGGCGCGGTTTGAGCGTGGAACGCCCTGAGCTCTATCTGGATGCTGCTGCCACGACACCGCCCCTGCCGACGGTGATCGCGGCGATGCAGCAGCTCCAGCAGACAGCCTGGGCGAACCCCAGCAGCCTCCATGGGGCAGGGTTGGCAGCTGCGGAAGCCCTCGAGCGGGCTCGCTGGCGCATTGCCGAGCGCTTTGCTGTCACTCCTGATCAGTTGATCGTCACTTCAGGGGCGACGGAATCCGTTCACCTCGCCCTGCTCGGCAGTGCCACCGGTCTTGTCCCTGGCCGGTTGGTGATCTCTGCGGTGGAGCATCCGGCGGTGGTCGCTGCGGCACACCAACTCGAAGCGTTGGGCTGGACCATCGCTGAATGGCCCGTTGATGGCCAGGGCGTTGTGCGGCTCGATCAGCTCGATCGGCTGTTGTCCGCTCCAACCCGGCTGGTCTCCCTGATCGCAGCCCAGGGCGAGGTGGGTGCGTTGCAACCAGTGAGCAAGATTGCAAGGGCCTGCCGCCAGCGCGGCATCGTGATCCACAGCGATGCCACGCAACTGGTGCCGCAGGGTTGCTTCTCTTTCGAGCGGCTTGGGGTTGATCTGCTGACCCTCTCGGCCCACAAGTTCCGTGGTCCCCGGGGTGTGGGTCTGCTGATTCGTGGCCCTGGTGTGGCGCTTTCGCCCCTCCAGGGCGGTGGCGGCCAGGAACACGGCCTGCGCTCCGGCACCGAACCCGTTGCTTTGGTCAGCGGCATGGCCGAAGCCCTGATGGCCCTCCCCAGCTTTGACCCCGTCAGCCAACCCGTCCCCCCCGGCTGCTCGCCGCAGATCCGTCGTCAACGGGATCAACTGCTCGAACGCTTACTCGATCTGCCCCAGCTTCAGCTCTGCGGCCCTCCACTCGATCAGCGTCTGCCTCATCACATCGCGCTGCTAGCAAACTCCGCCGATGGTCAGCCCCTACAAGGACGCGATCTCGTGCGACGGCTCGCAGCGGCGGGAGTGGCCTGCAGCAGTGGCAGTGCCTGCAGCAGTGGCAGCAGTGCTGACAGTGTTGTGCTCACGGCCATGGGAATTCCCGGGCCTGCACGCCAGTCGGGCCTGCGGCTGACCCTTGGCCCCTGGCTATCAGACCAGGATCTCGACGCCGTTCCCGGCCGTTTTGCATCCGTGCTGGAGGCATTTCCCTGACATGCTTTGGCGATGACTCAATCCGACGCTCCTTGTCTCGATCTACCCGCGGATCTGCTCGCGGCCGAGGAGGCCATGCTGCAAGCCTCCCTGGCGGCCGTTGGATCCGGCGACGGTCAACGCTGGGCCGCAAGCCTGCGCTTTGAGGGCCTTCGCCTGCTCCCGGTGGCGGTGCGTCTGGCCCGCGCGCTGATCGCCGCCGGTCAGCAGCTGTTGATGGTTTGGCCCGATGCCGGTGCTGCCGCCCTGGCCAGGCGTGATGCGGAAGACCTCAAGGAGGTGATCTTCGATTTCAATCAGCTCAAACGTGCGGAGAGCGACTCTCCCGATACCCGCCTGCTGCTTGCGGTGAACCCGTCCCCTGCCGATTACGAGGAGTTCCAGGCGTTGTGTGAGAACCACGCTGGAGTGGTTTTGATGCTGAATGGTCGTCTTGAAGATGCCGCCGTTGGCATCGGCAGCGTGGCCCGCGAGCGCCGTAAGGGTTTCGTGGCCAGCTGGCAGCAGGCCTATTGGCTTCAGCCCCTGGAGGGAGGAGCACTGATGCGCTGCTTCCCCGATGACTGGCGTATCTATCGCCAGGACCCTGATGGTTACAGACAACTTGAGGTACTTCCCGAACGTCCGGATCCGGATACCACAGCTGCGCTTCTGGCCGGTGAAGATCCTGACAGCATCAAGCAACAGCTTTCCGGTGTCGACCGCTTCCTTGATGGTCTGCGCAATTGAGCCGCGCCTGGCTTGATCCAGGCTCAGACTCTCTATAAGGTTCGAGCCCAGGCTCCGTATCGATAGTGCTCCCCAGGCTGCGATCCCTTTCACCCATCGATGCCGTGGCCGGAGTCGTTGCACTGGCAGCGCTGGCTGGGGTGATCTGGTCCCCCAAGCTCTCCAATGCGGTCGCCAAGGCCACGGGTGCCGTTAAGCCTGTGCAGGTCAGCGTTGATGTGCATCGCCTCTACAGCGCTGATCCTGAGCAGCTATTGAATTCAGCCCGGGAGGAAGCGGCCCTCAACATCGTGATCCGCAATCAACCGGCAGGTCGGGTGACCCTGGTGTCGGTGGTTGACCTCACCAACCCTCTGACGGCGGTGCAGCCCGATGGCTCGGTGGTGATCGCGGATGCCCCCAGCACAGACCTGCCCCGGCATGCCCGTTTTGTGATGGAGGCCCAAGCCGAGATCAAACCCTCCGGCGTTGTGATCGGTGGCACCAAGCTCAAGGTGGGAGTTCCCGTTGAGCTGGAAGGACGCCTTTACCGCTTGAACGGTGTTGTAAGCGGAGTCATGCCTCTGTGATTCGCTCTGCCCTGGTCACCCTGCTGGTGCTGGCGCCCCAGTTGCCCCTCAGGGCCGCGCCTCCACTGTTGGCACCACCTCCTGTGGTCCAGCGTCAGGGCCAGGCCATGCTCAGCGGCGGTGCGCTTTGCCCTGCTCTGCAGACGGCCTTGGCATCAGCAGTGGGGACGGAAGAGCGGCTGTGGAGCGTCAGCGTTCTCGATCAACGGGGACAGCTGCTGGCTGATCTGAACGGGGGGGTCCCCCGGATTCCTGCATCGAATCAGAAACTGGTCAGCACGGCCTTTGCCCTGGATCGCCTCGGTCCCGACTTCCGTTTGAAGACGCAGCTGTTGCGTCACCCCGATGGATCACTGGAGATCGTGGGGGAAGGCGATCCCGACCTCAGCATTGCCGAGATCCAGAAGTTCGCCATGGTGGCTCTCGGCCAGGGGGGCTCCCGCAGCACCACCAGCCTCGCCGCAACACCTGTTCAGCTGATGGTTCGGGAAGAACCGCGTCAGCGCTGGTGGCCCGCCGATTGGGATCCTGCAGATCGGTCCTACGCCTATGGCGCACCGATCACCCGTCTCGCCCTCACCAGCAATGCTCTGCACATGGCGGTGATGGATCCAGCGGCACGGCTGCAGCGCATCCTCAACTCCACAGTCCGCCAGCAGGGAGGTCAGATCCATCTGCAGATGGTTGATCAGCAGACCCGGGAAGCGACCCTTGCGCGGAGTAGGGGAGCGAGTGTGGTGTTGCACAGCGAGGATTCTGCGCCCATGCACGCCTTGCTCAGCTTGGCCAACACGGAGAGCCATAACTTCACCGCTGAGGTGCTGATGCGGGAGGCGGCCGATGTGTGGGATGTGAATCGTGCATCCATCGCCACCACCCGCTGGTTGCAAGCCCAGGGGGTCCCGATGACGGGACTTCGGCTGCGGGATGGCAGTGGACTTTCACGGGGCAACCGTCTCACCAGCCGTTCCTTGTCCGTGCTGCTTTGGCGCATGGCGCAACACCCCCTGGCGGCCTACTACCAGGCCTCGATGGCGATTGCTGGCCAGAGGGGAACGCTGCGCAACTATTTCCGCGGCAGCTCGCTTCAGGGTCGCTTCTGGGGCAAAACCGGCACCCTCAGTGGTGTTCGTTCGATCTCCGGCATTCTTGAGACCGCCGATGGACCGCGTTACGTGAGCATGATTGCTAACGGGTCCTACGCACCCAACTCCGTGATGGGCCAGATCCTGCTGGCCAGCCAGCGGATCAGCCGTTGCCCCGCATGGACCGCAGCCGGGACGCTGCCCGGTGGGCCCGACTGAACGGCACTGTTTTGGCGTCGTCGGCAGCGTTGGCGGAAGGGTTCGCTGAGCGGATCGTCTGAATTTTGGAGAGCTCCTGACGGCCGGCCATCACCACCTGGGCCATTTCCTTGAGGCGCACTTCCAGCTCACCCAGCGTCTGTTCGGCGTAACGGTTGGCGCCGTCCTGAACTCCGGCGGCCTCCTGGCGGCTGCGTTGGATCAGTGACTCGCATTGCTGTTGGGTCTGCTGGCGGAACTGCAGCGCATCGCTGTGAATCCGCTCGGCCTCGTCCCGGGCTTCCTTCTGAAGCCTCAAGGCTTCACGGCGAATCGTCTCCAGATCCTGCAGTGCATGCTGCCGGTTGGCTTCATGTTGCTCAGCGTGTTGGCGCTTGAGTTCCGCCGCGTTGGCCTCGATCTTTTGGATTTGCTGTTGGGCCTGTTGGCGGCTGGCTTCGAGTCGCTCAGCGTGTTGACGCTTCAGCTCAATCGCCTCCTGATCCAGTTGTTGGCGACGCTCCAGGCCTTCCTGCTCCAGCTGCTGGCGGCGTGAGGCGAACTGCTGCTCCAACTGGGCCAGCTTGCTTTGCATCTCCTGTTCCAACTTCGCCCCCTGCTCCCGCGTTTTCTGCAGGAGCTGCTCACACTGCTGGCGGGCCTGCTCACGCATCTCATTCACTTGCCGTTCCGCTTCCTGGCGAATAGCGGCGTTGTTCACCAGCTGCTCGCGCTGACGCTGGGCCTGCTCAACGATCTCTTCGGCGCTCCTGCGGGCGGTGTTGATGAACTCGTCACGGCGGTCCAGCAATTTGACCGCCCGCTCCAGCTCCTTGGGCAATTCCTCGCGGACGGCATCCAGTAGTTCAACGGCATCGGTTTCGTTGACCAGACGTCCGCCGGTGAAGGGCATCCGACTGCCCTCCAGCACAACTTCCTCCAACTGATCGAGTTGATCGAGAACGGAGAACCGGACGTCGTTCATCTCAGCTGGCGTGGAAAGCCGAATTAAAGAGCCTGTTGAGGTCCTTCGCCACCTCTGGAGGGACCATGTGGTCGATCGATCCGCCAAAGCGGGCCACTTCCTTCACCACGGAGCTGCTGAGAAAGCTGTGGCGTGCCGTGGTGGCCATGAACACCGTCTCCAGATCGTCCGCTAACGAGCGATTGGTGTGGGCGATCTGCAATTCGTATTCAAAGTCACTCATCGCTCGCAAGCCCCTCAGGATCAGGTCGGCGCGATGGGTGACGGCACAGTTCACCGTGAGGCCATCGAAACTGATCACCTCAACTCCGGAGAGATGGCGCGTCGCCGTGCGGATCTGTTCGATCCGTTCCTCGACACTGAATGCAGGCCGTTTGCTCGGATTGCTGAGCACCGCAACGACCACCTCGCCAAACAGGCTCACCGCCCGCTCGATCAGGTCCATATGACCGTTGGTGAGAGGGTCGAAACTGCCGGGGTAGAGCGCCCGCATCGGGAATCAGCGATGGGCGGATCCTATGCAGTGGATCGCTGTTTAGATTTCAACCAACGCATTCGTGCCATGAGCCTCGACGCTGACGCCAAGAAGGTCCTGCTTCGCAAGATCCCCCACGGTCTCTTCATCTGCGGCGTGCGCAACGGCGATGAGGTCAACGGTTTCACCGCCAGCTGGGTGACCCAGGGATCGTTCGAACCGCCGTTGGTGGTGATGGGCGTTCGGGCAGACAGCAGCAGCCACGCCATCATCGAGGCCACCGGCAAGTTTTCCCTCAATGTGCTGCGGGCCGATCAAAAGGACCTGGCGGCGGTGTTTTTCAAGCCCCAGAAGGCGCTCGGTGGTCGCTTTGAAGCGGCACCCTTCGAAGAAGGTGAGCTTGGCCTTCCCCTTCTCACCGATGCCGTCGGTGGTGTGGAGTGCGAGCTCGTGGGTTCGATCAAGCACGGTGACCACACCGTCTTTGTCGGCGAAGTCAAAACGGCGCGTCTGATTGCCGATGGCGAGGCCCTGAACCTGGCCAGCACCGGCTGGAATTACGGCGGCTGAGCTGGCCTGGTGGATGCCGCCTCCGGTGCACCGCTGCTGACGCAGCCCGAGCGTCTCGAACGCCGCCTCAAGGAGATCCCCGCTGAGCCGGGTTGCTATCTGATGCGAGACGGCGACGACCGGATCCTCTACGTCGGCAAGTCGAAGGCGTTGCGTAGTCGCGTGCGCAGCTATTTCCGCAGCCGCCACGATCTGTCACCACGGATCCGGCTGATGACGCGCCAAGTCTGTGAGATCGAGTTCATCGTCACCGACAGCGAGGCGGAGGCCCTCGTGCTCGAGTCGAACCTGATCAAGAACCATCAGCCGCACTTCAACGTGTTGCTGAAGGACGACAAGAAATATCCCTACCTCTGCATCACCTGGAGTGAGGCCTACCCACGGATTTTCATCACCCGTCGCCGCCGCTTCCGCAGTCCCCTGGATCGCTTTTACGGGCCCTATGTCGATGTCGGCCTGCTGCGCCGCACCCTGTTCCTGGTGAAGCGGGTGTTTCCGCTGCGCCAACGACCACGTCCGATGTATCCCGACCGGACCTGCCTCAACTACAGCATTGGCCGCTGTCCGGGGGTCTGCCAGGAAAAAATCAGCTCAGAGGACTATCACCGCACCCTGCGCAAGGTGGCGATGGTCTTTCAAGGCCGCAGTGATGAACTGCAGCAGCTGCTTCAGGAGCAGATGGAGCGGTACGCCGAGCGGATGGACTACGAGTCGGCGGCCCGGGTCCGGGATCAACTTCAGGGGCTGGATCAGCTCACCGCCGACCAGAAGATGAGCCTGCCGGATTCCTCCGTGAGTCGGGATGTGCTGGCCCTTGCCTTTGATGAAAGGTTGGCGGCCGTTCAGCTGTTTCAAATGCGCGCCGGGAAGTTGGTGGGACGTCTCGGCTACACCGCCGACGCCTCAGGCCTGGAACCTGGACTGATCCTGCAACGGGTGATTGAAGAGCACTACAGCCAGGTGGATTCCGTTGAGGTTCCCCCCGAGCTGTTGGTGCAGCACGCTCTGCCCCAGCAGAAACTGATGGAGGACTGGCTTTCGGAACAGCGGGAGCGTCGGGTGCAGATCCACTGCCCCCAGCGCCAGCAGAAGGCCGACCTGATTGAACTGGTTCAGCGCAATGCGGAGTTTGAGTTGCTCCGCGCCAAGCAAGGCCAGGAGAAGCAGTCGTTGGCCACGGAGGATCTGGCGCAACTGCTGGAGTTGCCGACCCCGCCCCGGCGAATCGAGGGGTACGACATCAGTCACATCCAGGGCAGCGATGCCGTGGCCTCCCAGGTGGTGTTCATCGACGGATTGCCCGCTAAGCAGCACTACCGCAAGTACAAGATCCGCAGCAGCAGCATCCGCGCTGGTCACAGCGACGACTTCATGGCGATGGCAGAGATCATGCGCCGCCGTTTTCGGCGCTGGGCTCGGGCCAAGGCGGAGGGGGTGGATGTGGGTGCCCTGCGTCACAAAGGCGGCAGCGCCTTGCAGACCGATGGCCTCAACGACTGGCCCGATGTGGTGATGATTGACGGCGGTAAAGGCCAGCTCTCAGCCGTGATGGAGGCCCTGCGGGAGCTGGATCTGCACGAGGATCTCAACGTCTGCTCCCTCGCCAAGCAGCGCGAAGAGGTGTTTCTCCCCGGCGAAAGCCAGCCGCTGGAGAGTGAACCGGATCAGCTCGGGGTTGTGCTCCTCCGCCGCTTGCGGGACGAAGCCCACCGTTTCGCCGTCAGCTTCCACCGCCAACAGCGTGGTGAGCGGATGAAGCGTTCACGCCTGTCGGACATCCCTGGGGTCGGTCCCAAGCGGGTTAAGGATCTATTGGCTCACTTCCATTCGATTGATGCCATCCAGCTGGCATCGCTTGAGACCCTGTCCAAGGCTCCTGGCGTCGGCCCGGCGCTGGCCCGCGACATCCACGATTTCTTCCACCCGTCGGAGGACGGCACCGACGCTGATGCCATGGCTGCTTTAGAAGGGCAGCCTCAGGAACTCTCCGCATGATCCGTCATCTGTGCATGGCTCTGGCTGGAGTGCTTCTGCTCGCCACTCCGGTCTGGGCGTCCCCCGGCCTGTGCACGGGGCCCGTGTGTGCCGATGGCATCACCCGCAGTGCCAAGAACCACTGGCAGTTGGTGCTGCGGCTCAACGATCAGCAGGGCCATCGAGAAAAAGTGGTGATGAATTGCCGGGCCGGCCAGCTGAGCCCCATGGCAGGACCCGTGGATCGCGCCTATGCCACCGCCCTGGGTCGTCGTGCCTGCCGCCTTGCTGGGGAGGACAGCTGACGGTGGATCTCAGTCTCGTTTTTCCCCATCAGCTGTTTGAGAACCATCCCGCGATCCAGCCGGGGCGAGCCGTGGCCCTGATCGAGGATCCGCTGCTGTTTGGTTCCGATCCCCGCTGGCCGATCCAGGTGCATCGGCAGCGCCTGCTTCTGCATCGGGCCTCGATGAATGCCTATGCAGAGATGCTTCAGGCCAAGGGCTTCTCTGTGCTGCGGATCCTGCAGGGCCAGGCGGCCAGCACCGCTGTGATCCTCGGCGGTCTGCTCGATCAGGGCTACCGCTCCTTTCATCTCGCGGATCCGGTGGACGATGTTCTGACCCAACGGATCTCCGCCTTCGCATCACGCCATGACTGCGGTCTGGAGGTCGTCCCCACCCCGATGCTGCTCACCCCAGAGGCCGTCATCCATGACCATTTTGGCTCCGGCAAGAAGCCCCTGATGGGTCGCTTCTACGAGATGCAGCGCAAGCGACTGGATCTGCTGATCGATCCGGATGGTGGCCCTGTCGGCGGCCGCTGGAGTTTCGATGCCGACAACCGCAAGAAGCTTCCCAAGGGAATCCTTGTCCCTGAGCTCCCCGCCGAACGTTCGAGCAGCTCGATCGCCATCGTCAACACCGCTCGGCAGCAGCTGATTGATGAGGGGGTGGCCGGCATCGGCAGCTGGGACGGCTTCCATTACCCCGTCACCCATGGCGATGCAGCCCGTTGGTTGGATCAATTCCTCGATCAGCGGCTACGCCAGTTCGGGGCATACGAAGATGCGATCAGCACCCAGCACCAGGTGATGTGGCACAGCGTGCTCACGCCAATGCTCAACATCGGTTTGCTCACGCCGCAGCAGGTGCTGGATCGAACGCTGGAACGGGCTGAGGCCGGTGATGTCCCCCTCAATTCATTGGAGGGATTTCTACGTCAGATCGTCGGGTGGCGAGAGTTCATGGCCGCGATGTACCGGCGCCATGGTGTCGAGATGCGTAACGGCAATTTTTGGGGCTTTGAAGACCGACCGATCCCTTCAGCTTTTTACACCGCTTCCACGGGACTGCCTCCGATTGATGACGCCATCCGCCATGCCCTAGAGACCGGTTATTGCCATCACATCGAACGTCTGATGCTCCTGGGCAACGTGATGCTCCTCTGCGGATTCCATCCAACCCGGATTTACTGCTGGTTTATGGAGCTGTTTGTGGATGCCTACGACTGGGTGATGGTGCCCAACGTCTATGGCATGAGTCAGTTTGCCGATGGTGGCATCTTCACCACCAAGCCTTATCTCTCCGGGTCGAACTACGTTCGCAAGATGTCGGACTACCGCAAAGGCGAGTGGTGTGACACCTGGGATGGCTTGTTCTGGAGTTTCATCCATTGCCATCAAGACTTCTTCCGGCGCCAATACCGCCTGGCGATGATGGCCCGGAATCTGGATCGCATGGCTTCCGATGTTCTGGCGGCCCATCAACGCCGGGCCAGCGATTTTCTTGACGCTCTCACCTGAACCCTGCGTAAGGTCGCTCCAGAGCAGTTGTGTTGATGACGTTTTCGCCTGAGGCCTACCTCTGGTTCAAGACCCTGCACATCGTTGGAGTTGTGGTGTGGTTTGCAGGCCTCTTCTACCTGGTGCGCCTGTTCATCTACCACGTTGAAACCGAGGAACTGGCGCCGGAATTGCAGCAGCCGTTCCGCGATCAATACACCTTGATGGAGAAACGTCTCGCCAACATCATCACCACGCCCGGTATGGCGGTGGCGGTGTCGATGGCCATCGGGTTGCTGCTGGCCCAGCCCTCCTGGCTTCAGCAGGGCTGGATGCACGCCAAGCTCGCCTTCGTGGCGGCTTTGCTGGCCTATCACGTGTTTTGTTACCGGCTGATGGGCCAACTCCACGCCGGCACCTGTGCCTGGTCGGGCAAGCAGCTCCGCGCCCTCAATGAGCTGCCCACGTTGCTGCTGGTGATCGTGGTGATGCTGGTGGTGTTCAAAACACAGTTCCCGACCAGCGCAGCGAGCTGGTTCATCGTCGCCCTGGTGGTGTTCATGGCGGCGTCGATTCAGTTCTATGCCCGTTGGCGCCGACTGCGGGCCGAAGCCTCCGCCAAAGCTTGAGATGAGGGCTGAGATGACCCATCCGCTCAAGGCTGTTCTCGACCAGGTGGGACCGTCGAGCTGCCCCACCACGCACAACTTTCACTGCCATACCGTCTGCAGCGACGGCAGCCTCGAACCGCTGGCTCTGATTCAGCAGGCCACCGAGCGGGGGCTCCAGCATCTTGCGGTGACGGATCACCACAGCAGCCAAGCCCATCAGGAAATCCAAGCCTGGCTGAAGCAGCAGCGCGGCAGCGGTGCGGTGCTCCCCACGGTCTGGAGCGGCATGGAAATCAGTGCACTGCTGAAGGGTTGCCTGGTTCATGTCCTCGCCCTTGGCTTCGAGCTGAACCACCCTGCGCTTCAGCCTTACAACCGTGGTGATGCCGTTGTCGGTGAACCGCTAAGGGCTGAGGCGGTGGTCAAGGCCATCCATGACGCCGGTGGATTGGCGGTGTTGGCCCATCCCGCCCGTTATCGCCTGGGTCATGACCTGTTGATCGATGAGGCGGCTCGTCTCGGTTTCGATGGCGGTGAAGCCTGGTACGACTACGACATGCAACCAACCTGGTCTGCCAGTCCGTTGATCTGCGAATCCATCGATCGACAGCTGAGCAACCTTGGCCTTTTGCGTACGTGTGGCACCGATACCCATGGAATTGACCTTTGCGGCCGCTAAGTTCATCCCATCTCAGTTCCGGTCGACATGGGCTTCTTGGATCGTCTGCTGAAAAAGGATTCCGCAGAGTCCGACTCCACGATTCAGCCGCGCAAGCCAGCGAAGGACAAGCCGGCCGAGTTCTTCCTCGATGCCGATTCCTCATCCTCACTGGGTGACGTGGACTACATGCGGGAGTCGAAGACGATTCGTCGCACCTTCCCCGGCACGGTCGACAGCCCCGGCACCAAGGAGCAGATCATGGAGGTGGCCGCTGAAACCGGGAAGCTTGAAAAGCGCAGCGAAGGCCTCGGTGGTGTTGTCAAAAAGGAAGAATCAATCAGCCTCAATGCGGGCATCCCTACACCGGTGAAGAAAACCTTCGCCGAGCAGGTGAGTACGGAGGAGATGAGCAAGCGCCTCAAGGGCACGGCCATCACCGGTGTGAATACACCCGCTCCCGCAGATGCTGCTCCCGTTGGACGCAAGGAAGAGCTCAAGGCACAGGAACAACCGGTGGCTAAGGCTGGTTCCGCTGCGCCTTCCTCGAAGCCTGGATCGATCGATCCCTTCCGTCAGATGGTTCGCGACCTCAACAAATAGGGCTTCCCCGTTCAATTTGGGCTTCGCTGCTGTTCACCAGCGTTTGCAGGTGCAGCAGCTGCTCATCAGTTGCTGAAGCCCAAAGGCCTCGATTCGAGGCCTCCAGAAGTCGTTCGGCCATGTCCCTCAGCACCCAGGGATTGCTTGCCTTTAGGAAGTCGAGAATCCGCGACTGACTCAGCCACTCATCACACAGCGCGCCATAGCACCAATCGGGAACGCGATCGGTGGCGGCGTCGTAGGCAAACAGGTAATCAAGGCTGGCCCCCATCTCGAAGGCCCCCTTGTAGCCGTGTCGCATCATTCCCTCGATCCAGCGGGGGTTGAGCATCCTGCTGCGCATCACCTTGTCCAGTTCCTTCTCGAGCCGATGCAGGCGAGGCCGCTCGGAGCGGGAATGGTCCCCGAACCAAAGCTGCGGACGGACTCCTGACACCTCCTCCACCGCGGCACTAAGGCCACCCTGGAACTGGTAGTAGTCGTCGGAATCAAGCAGATCGTGCTCGCGATTGTCCTGGTTGTGGAGCACCACCTGCACTCTGCCCAAGGCCCGCTCCAGGCCGGAACGATCGAGGCTGGGGGCGGCGCCACCGTCGTATGACCACTGGCTCCAGCTGAGGAAGGCTTGGCCCAGGTCTGCTCGGGATTCCCAGGCACCACTGTCGATCAGAGCCTGCAGACCGGCTCCATAGGCACCGGGGGCGGATCCATAGATGCGGCCCTGTGGTCCTCCTTGACGGGTGAGCTCGGCTAGGGGGTTGAGTTCATCCGGTTCATCGAGGGCCGCAATCATCGACTGGGCCTGATGCACCCAGCCCACCAATTGGGGAAATGCATCGCGAAACAGTCCGGAGATGCGCAGCACCACATCCACCCGTGGTCGCCCCAGCAAGCGGGCTGGAATCACCTCCAGGTCCACCAGCCTTCGGGTGGGACCGTCCCAGACCGGTCGAACACCAATCAGGGCCAGCAGCTGGGCGATGTCTTCTCCGCCATTGCGCATCGTGGCCGTTCCCCACACCGAAAGCGCCAAATGGCGCAGCGGCTCCCCCTGCTCCAGCAGATGCAGGTCCAATAGCTGTTCTGCTGAGCGTCGCCCCAGGTCCCAAGCGGCTTCCGTGGGCAAGCCCCGAAGATCGACGGAATAAAAGTTCCGGCCTGTGGGCAGCACATCGGGACGGCCACGACTCGGAGCTCCTGACGGTCCAGCAGCAATGCGCTGACCCTGAATGCCCCGAAGGAACGCCGCTTTTTCGGCTGCAGCACAACCGCTCAAGCGGGGCCAGAGGTCGTTGCGCAGGTTCAGCAGGCAGGGATCCTCCGGGTTCCAGGTCCGGAAGGGTTCCGCCAGCCCGTCGCACTGTTCCCCATGGACGACCTGACGGATCAACAGCTGAGCCTGCTGCTCAAGCCACGCACAACCATCCCCAACACGACGGCAGTCCGAGCCGCCCAGCACCCTCAGGTGGGTCTGGTCCGCCTCCGAGAGCTTGTCGCCTTCGTCCTGTTGCCAGGGGTCGAAGCCCAGACCTGCCTGCAGGGCCATGGCTTGCAGCAAGCCAGGCTGTCCCTGTCTGGGGGGACGGGCCAGGGCAACAAGCAGTTCATCGGCGGCTTTTGCCGATGGCGCAACACCGAACCGATGTAGGCCCGTGCGGATCTGCGATTCCTTCAGCTCGCAGAGATAGGTCTCCGCCTGATCGAGACAGCTCTCCAGCAGCTCCGGTTGTCGGCGAATGTCCTCTTCGCTGGGGATTCCTGGCCAGTTGAGGGACAGCAAGCTGGCATGCACCGACTGTTCCAGCACCTGGGCCCGCTGCCCCCCCAGCTGTCGTACCTCCACCAGTTCGTCGAGCAGTCCCTCCAACCGTTGCAGTGGTCCGTGCAACCCAGCACGACCCAAGGGCGGCGTGAGATGGTCCAGCACCACGGCGTGACCGCGACGCTTGGCCTGGGACCCTTCGCCTGGGTCATTGACGATGAAGGGGTAGAGATGTGGGATGGGGCCGAGGGCCAGCCCGGGGCCGCAGGCATCGCTTAACCCCACTGACTTGCCCGGCAGCCATTCCGCACTGCCGTGCTTGCCCACATGCAGCATCACCTGGGTTTGATGCACGCTGCGCAGCCAGAGGTATTGGGCCAGATACCGGTGCGGTGGCGGCAGATCCGGTGAGTGGAGATCGGCGATCTGGTCGGCGTCATAGCCACGATCCGGCTGGATCAGCACCACCACATGACCGAAGCGCAGGCCGTGAATGGCAAACCCCTGGTTTGGATCCAGATCGCAGGCGGTCTCTGGAGGTCCCCATCGAGATTCGATCAAGCATCGAGCCTGCTCCGGAACAGTTCCCCACCACTGCTGATAGGTGGTGAGGGGCAGATGATCCAGTGGTGGTCGGTGCTGTCCCTCTGGTGCATTGGTGCGACCGGACAACAGCTGTTGCATCAAGCCATCGCCGGTATCCGGCAAGGCCTCCGTGCCCAGGTCATGGCCTGCGTCCTCCAGCCATCGGAGCATCCGCGCCGTGCTGTCCGGTGTATCGAGGCCAACACCATTGGCTACACGGCCATCGCGCACGGGATAGTTGGCTAACACCATGGCGATGCGCCGCTCGGTGCATGGGGTCTGGCGCAACTCCACCCAGTGCAGGCAGTGCTCGACCAGCCATGCCAGCCCCCGTTGATCCGGCCGCAGACAAGGAATGGCCGTGGCCAGAGGTCCGCTCGTCTGCCGGTGCTCACGAAAACCGCAGGGCCGCGTGGTGATCCGAGCATCCAGCTCCGGCATCACCACTTGCAAGGACAGGTCCATCGGATTGAGCCCCTGGCTGCTCTCCAGCCACTGGGCACGGCTGCGGCTGCTGCTGAGCAGTTGCAACACCGGTCGATCCAGCCGATCCCAGAGGGGGCTGCCCAAGCCGGCCTGTTCGGCCTGCACTGAGGCAAAGGACGTGCCCGCGATCACGAGCTCAGCGTTTTGCTGTTCCAACAGGTCATGAACTCCGGCCTGTACTGCCGGGTCTCTCAAGCTGCTGACCCAGAGCAGGCAGGGTCGCAGTCCCTGTTGCCGAAGTGCGGCCGTGAGTTCATCCGCCAGGGCCAGATCTCCGGCCTGAAACTGAGCTCGATAGAGCAGCACGCCAACCGCGGCCCCCGGTTCATCGCGCCAATCCCAGGGCATCGGATCGGGGCAAGGCACCACCGCGACGCTGTCGGGTGATGGGGGGGTGCCCTCCAGCAGGGCCTCGAGGGCCTTCAAGCACTGCCCCATGTTGTCGATGCCGCCTTCCCGGAGCAGTGCCGACAGCTGATCCGCCAGTTCAGGGCTGCAGGATCCCAAACCATGTAGCTCGTTGCTCTGATCGGCGGTTCCGGCAAGGACGATCAGTTGCCGCTGCGTCGCTTCGCCGCACCAGCGCTGCAGTTGCTCCAGGCCATAGCTCCAGTGCCCACGGCTGCCAAGCAGGCGCACCACAATCAACCTCGCCGCTTGGGCGGTGGTGTTGAGGTAGTGGTCCAGCTGGGCTGGGTGGTCCAGGCAGCTCAGGGGCAATGCCCGGATCCGATCGTTCCAGGCCGGGTTGCTCGCCAGGCTCGCGTCGAGGCAGCTGATGTCCGTGCCAGCGCTGGTGAGGAACAGCACGTCCGCGACCGGCTGCTCGACGAGCACCACATCTTCCGGTGGGTCTAGACCCGGACAGGTGGCAAGGCGATGCATGACCTCATTCTCCGTGTTTGTGGTGACCGGTGGTGAGAAGATTCAGCGGTCGGATCCATCACGGTGATGCATCAGTTCCTGCCCTATGCCTGGTTCCAGGGCCAGTGCGTTCCCTTCGAGGAGGCCAGGATCTCCATTGCCACCCATGCGTTGCACTACGGCACCGGTGCCTTCGGCGGCATGCGTGCCATACCCGATCCCGAGAACAGCAACACCATGCTGTTGTTCCGCGCTGATCGTCATGCCCGACGTCTCAGCCAGAGCGCCAGGTTGCTGCTCACGGATCTCAGTGAGGAGACGATCCTCTCAGCCCTCACCGCGATGCTGCAGGCCAACAAGCCTGACCAGCCGATCTATCTGCGGCCCTTCGTTTACACCAGCGATCTGGGCATTGCCCCGCGCCTTCACAACATTGAGACCGATTTCCTGATTTACGGCCTTCCCTTGGGGGATTACTTGTCCCCGGAGGGGGTGAGCTGCCGAATCAGCAGTTGGACCCGCCAGGAGGACCGTTCCCTGCCGCTACGCGGCAAGATCTCTGGCGCCTACATCACCAGTTCGCTGGCCAAGACGGAAGCCGTTCAGAGCGGTTTCGACGAAGCACTGCTGTTAAACAGTCGCGGCAAGATCAGTGAAGCCAGTGGCATGAACCTTTTTCTGGTGCGTGATGGCCAGCTGATCACGCCTGGAGTTGATCAAGACATCCTCGAGGGCATCACCCGCGCCAGCGTGATTGAGCTGGCCAAAGCGATGGATATTCCTGTGATTGAACGTCCGGTCGACAAAACCGAATTGTTCATCGCCGATGAAGTATTCCTTTCCGGCACGGCCGCCAAGGTGACGCCGATCCGTCAGATCGAATCCACGGTGCTGAATGCCAAGCGCCCTGTGATGGATGCGCTGAAGGCCAAGCTCGTGGGGATCACCGAAGGGCGAGACCCCGCCTATGAGCACTGGGTGACTCGCATTCCGATCTCCTGAAGGAACAGCCTGAAGTTCGTCCTGAGCTTTTCTTAAGATCGGTGCTTCTCCTGGGGTGAATGGATGGTGGTGACGCAGGCAGATCGGCAAGCCACCACCTCTGCATTCCTCAAGTACCTGCATGGGCCGCAGCGCCCTGTGTTGGTGTTCGACGGCGCCACAGGCACCAGTCTTCAGGGTCTGGGGCTGACCGCTGATGATTTCGGTGGTCCTGAGCTGGAGGGCTGCAACGAGAACCTTGCGGTCACCAAACCGGATGCGGTTAAGGCTGTGCATCGCCAGTTCCTCGAGGTGGGCTGCGATGTCATCGAGACCGACACCTTCGGGGCTGCATCAATCGTCCTGGCGGAGTACGGCCTGGAGGACAAGGCCTTCGAGCTGAACAAGCGGGCAGCCGAGCTGGCACGGGAGATTGCTGATGAATTCAGCACCCCTGAGAAGCCACGCTTCGTGGCGGGGTCCATGGGACCCACCACCAAGCTGCCCACCCTCGGCCACATCGATTTCGACACCATGCGGGACTCGTTCCGCGAGCAGGCTGAGGGACTGATCGCCGGCAACGTCGACCTGTTCATCGTCGAAACCTGTCAGGACGTGCTGCAGATCAAGGCAGCTCTCCAGGGCATCGAAGAAGCCTTTGCCGCCACTGGTGAGCGGCGGGCCCTGATGGTGTCGGTGACGATGGAAACCACGGGCACCATGCTTGTTGGCACGGACATCGCTGCCGTGGTGTCGATCCTTGAGCCGTTCCCGATCGACATTCTTGGCCTGAACTGCGCCACCGGTCCGGAGCAGATGAAGGAGCACATTCGCTATCTCTCCGAGCATTCCCCCTTCACTGTCAGCTGCATTCCCAATGCAGGTCTGCCAGAAAACGTTGGCGGTGTGGCCCATTACCGCCTTACGCCGGTGGAGCTGAAGATGCAGCTGATGCACTTCGTTGAAGACCTCGGCGTGCAGGTGATCGGTGGTTGCTGCGGCACCACTCCCGCCCACATCGGCAGCCTGGCGGAACTGGCGCAGGAGCTCAAGCCTGCACAGCGCCCCTCCCGCTGGGATCTCGCCAGCGCGGAAGATGTGCGCCCTAGCCTCAATTACGAGCCCGCCGCGTCATCGATCTATGGCGTTACGCCTTACCACCAGGACAACTCTTTCCTGATCATTGGTGAGCGGCTCAATGCCAGCGGCAGCCGCAAGGTCCGCGAACTGTTGGCAGAGGAAGACTGGGACGGGCTGGTGTCGGTGGCCCGTGGCCAGGTGAAGGAAAACGCCCACGTGCTCGATGTCAACGTCGACTACGTCGGTCGCGATGGCGAACGGGATATGCACGACTTGGTGAGCCGTCTGGTCACCAACGTCAACCTGCCCCTGATGCTCGACTCCACCGAGTGGCAGAAGATGGAGGCGGGCCTGAAGGTGGCAGGGGGCAAGTGCATCCTCAACTCCACCAACTACGAAGACGGTGACGAGCGCTTCTTCAAGGTTTTGGAGCTTGCCCGCCGCTATGGCGCCGCTGTGGTGGTCGGCACGATCGACGAAGACGGTATGGCCAGAACGGCCGAGAAGAAGTTCGCCATCGCCCAGCGGGCCTATCGCGATGCCCTGGAGTTCGGGATACCGGCCCACGAGATCTTTTATGACCCCCTGGCACTTCCCATCTCCACTGGAATCGAGGAAGACCGTCTGAATGGTCGCGCCACCGTGGATGCCATCCGGATGATCCGGGACAACCTCCCTGGTGTGCACGTGGTGCTCGGGGTCAGCAATGTGAGTTTCGGCTTGTCACCGGCGGCCAGGATCACCCTCAATTCGGTCTTCCTCCACGATTGCTGTGAGGCCGGCATGGACTCGGCCATCGTCAGCCCCGCCAAGATTCTTCCGTTGATCAAGATCAGCGATGACCACCAGAAGGTGTGTCGGGATTTGATCAATGACAACCGCCGTTTCGAGGACGGCATCTGCGTCTACGACCCGCTGACTGAACTCACCAAGTTGTTCGAGGGAGTCAGCACCAAGGAAGCCCGTGCTTCAGGCCCCTCACTGGCCGATCTGCCGATTGAGGAGCGGCTCAAGCAGCACATCATTGATGGTGAGCGCATCGGCCTTGAGCCCTCCCTGGACGAGGCGCTGCAGACCTATCCCCCTCTGCAGATCATCAACACTTTCTTGCTCGATGGCATGAAGGTGGTGGGTGAATTGTTCGGCAGCGGCCAGATGCAGCTCCCCTTCGTGCTGCAAAGCGCCGAGACGATGAAATCCGCCGTGGCTCACCTCGAGCCGCACATGGAAAAAGGCGAGGGTCAGAGCACGAGCAAGGGCAAGTTCCTGATCGCCACGGTCAAGGGTGATGTCCACGACATCGGCAAGAACCTGGTGGACATCATCCTTACCAACAACGGCTTTGAGGTGATCAACCTCGGCATCAAGCAGAGCTGTGACGCGATCGTTGAGGCCCAGCGTGAGCATCAGGCCGATTGCATCGCCATGAGCGGTCTGCTGGTGAAATCCACGGCTTTCATGAAGGACAACCTCCAGGCCTTCAACGATGCGGGCATCGATGTTCCTGTGATCCTCGGCGGTGCGGCCCTGACGCCGCGCTTTGTGAATAAGGACTGCCGCGAGGTTTATGACGGCAAGGTGATCTACGGCCGTGATGCCTTCGCTGATTTGCGCTTCATGGATGCGTTGATGGACGCGAAGCGGAGCGACAACTGGAGCAACACCAAGGGCTTTCTGGTTGATGCCCCCCAAGGCGTCGGCCTGGATGAAGAGTCGACAACCTCCGAGACCGCTGAGGAGTCCTCCGCTTCTACAACGGATGCTCCAGCAGCGGATCTGCCGCCGGTGAGCTCAGATCGTTCTGACGCCGTCCCTTCTGAAACCGCACCAGTGCCTCCCTTCCTGGGTTCTGCTGTGATCACCGAGGTCGACATCGACATCGCTGAGGTCTTCCACTACCTGGACCGCAATGCTCTCTTCGCTGGCCAGTGGATGCTCCGCAAAACCAAGGAACAGAGCCGGGACGATTACGAGGCGATGCTCGCGGAGAAGGCAGAGCCCGTGCTGCAGGAGTGGATGCAGCGTTGTATCGACGAGTCACTGCTGACCCCCCGGGCGGTGTACGGCTACTTCCCTGCCGGACGCGATGGCAACAGCCTTCGGGTGTTCGATGTCGATGGCAAGCGGGAACTCGGACGTTTCGAACTTCCCCGTCAGCGGTCTGGCAACCGCTACTGCATTGCCGATTTCTTCAACGATCTGGACTCTGATGGACGCCCTACGGACGTTCTGCCGATGCAGGCCGTGACCATGGGGCAGAAGGCCTCCGTTGTGGCTCAGGAGTTGTTCAAGGGCGATCGCTACAGCGACTACCTCTATTTCCACGGCCTTGCGGTGCAGATGGCCGAAGCGATGGCTGAATGGGTGCACGCACGCATTCGCGCCGAACTTGGCTTCGCTGATCCTGATGGCATGGCACTGCGGGATGTGCTGGCACAGCGTTATCGCGGTAGTCGTTACTCCTTCGGCTACCCCGCCTGCCCCAACGTGGCTGATTCCAGGCAGCAGCTGGAATGGCTCGGCGCCGACCGTATCGGTCTCAGCATGGATGCGAGCGACCAGCTCGAACCGGAGCAAAGCACCACAGCACTGGTGGCTCTCCACTCCCAGGCGCGTTACTTCAGCGCCTAAGCCCTGAGGAGCGTCCCATAGCCTTAGGCGCCCTGTTTCTGCTCACCATGGCCATTGCCGGACCGGATGGAGTCGATGCCGCCATCAAAGCGGGTGTCGATCTCGATGGAAGTCCAATCCCTGAAGCGATGCTCGCTCTCTACAACCAGGTGATGGATCTGGAAAGTCAGCGCACTCGCAGCGGTGTTCTGAAATCGATGCGCAACCGGGTGGTCAAGACCGGAGCCAAGCATTTCGACCAGGAAACGCTCAATCAGAGGCTCCAGGAGGCCGGATGGGACGGTCTGAAGGACAAGGAGATCGCTTTCTTCTACGGATGATCTCCTGCTGACCGAGGCACAGCCTCTGCCGGGCTCATTCCTGGCAGAGCTTCTCCATAGTGTCGATCACCTCTTGCTGAAACGATTCCAGGGCATTGGACTCGCTCAGATCAAGGCCTTCGCCAGCAGCGTTCTGGGCTAGGTCCTGGAAATGAAAGGCTCCCTCTCCATTGGCCAGGAACTCGATCGCCGAGCTTTCGCCGCTCTCGCGAAACGCATCGCAGAGCGCCAGAAACGCGGCGTCTTCAGTGAACTCCCAATCCATCGAGTGGACATGACTGAATGACCTTTAACCCGCTCCCCCAGGGGTTCGTCAACCGTCTGAAGTCAAAATGTGCCAGTCCTTGGGCAGACTCCCCCTTAATTCAGCGCTCAGATGTCCAGCAATAGCCCCGAATTTCCGCCGGCCAGGAACGTTCTTGGCGACCCACTGCAAAGTTGCAGTTGCGAGCCGATGACGGGTTGGTACCGCAATGGTCTCTGCCAAACCGATCCATCCGATCTCGGCCAGCACAGCATCTGTTGCGTGATGACCGAGCAATTTCTCAATTACAGCAAGGCCCAGGGCAATGACCTGACCACTCCGATGCCCGCCTTTCAGTTCCCGGGCTTGCAACCGGGGGACCACTGGTGCGTCTGTGCGCCGCGCTGGAAGCAGGCCTACGAAGATGGCGTCGCGCCGTTGGTGCGCTTGGAAGCAACGGAAGACACGGCCCTGACCGTGGTCAGCCTTGAGCAGCTGAAACAGCACACTCACCAATCGATCGACTGACCGTCCCAGGCGAGAAAAGCCCCTGACTGTTCTGGGGTCTGTTGCAGCAATACCGCCACCAACTGCTGAGCGGCCCGTTCGGGTGAGAACAACTTGTCCGGTGCCACGAAGCTCTGGAACGGACGAGACAGGGCTGTGTCCGTCGTGCCGGGATGAAGCAGGCTCACGGTGGCCAACGGCCAGCGGCGGGCCCATTCAATGCTCAGACAGCGCAGCAGTTGGTTCTGAGCCGCCTTGGCCGCTCTGTAGCCGTACCAGCCCCCGGTGCGGTTGTCGCCGATGCTGCCCACGCGAGCGCTGAGGCTCGCAAAGTGAAAGGGTTGATCCCTTTGCAGCAGAGGTTCAATCGCTTTGGCCAGAAGGATCGGAGCCATGGCATTGATCCCGAATTGCTGCTCCAACTGGGAGCGTTCGACCTGTTGAAGACGTTTTTCCGGTTGAAGTTCAGGCCCATGCAGACGGCCGCTGCAGTTGAACACCAAACGAAGCGGCAGGCCCTCCGCACGCAAGCTCGTGTTCAATCGATCCAGATCGCTGTCGTTTTCGAGGTCAAGCTGCAGTGAGGATTCGGGCGGTCCATGACGTCCGGCCGTCAGCACCTTCAGATCAGGGCAGCACTGCTTTAGTTCCGCCGCCACTGCTGATCCGATCCCACCGGGGCCAACCACCAGGGCCAGGCCAATCCAGTCGGTCGAGGCTGCTTCGACCATGTGATCTTGCTGCGGAGTGGAGACCGTCTAGCGGAAATCAGGCATCATCGGCTGGAGGCTCTGTTGAGCAGTTCTGGTGCCGCTTCACCGTTACTTCTGGCCCCCTGCCGTGCTCGGAAGCCTGCTCATGGCCGCTTTGATCGGCTGGTTGGCTCGGCCACTCGCTCAGCGGCTTGAACAGCCACCCTCAAGTCTGCTTGAGCTGCTCGAGACCGATTCAACCGTTGGTTCGGGTGTTGTGCCCAGGGTGCCGCCGGTTGCTGATCACGTGCCTCTGGAGATCCGCGTCGGTTTGGTCAGCCAGAGTCCCATCACAGCCTTCCGGCCAGGCCCCAACGTGCTGTGTCGCAACCAGAACGGCTCTGTGATTCCTTCTCAACAGCTGGGGAAAAGGATTGCTTCATCCACCCCACAGGAGATTCACTGCTCAGGCGGGCCTGTTCAGATCAACCAGCACCACTATCGAGGCGATGTATCACTGGTCAAAGGCCAAGGTGATTGGCTCCCTGTGGTCTCCCTTGACCTGGAAACCTATGTGGCCTCAGTGGTTGGCGCCGAAATGCCGAGCCACTGGCATCAGGAAGCCCTGAAGGCACAAGCCGTTGCATCTCGCTCCTATGCGATGGCGCATCTCGCCAGACCCGCAACAACCGCTTATCACCTCGGGGACACAACCCGTTGGCAGGTGTTCGCAGGGGAGAAGAGCACCACACAGGCGAGTCATTCAGCCACTCGGGAGACTCGGGGAATGATCCTGAGTTACGGCGGTGGCATTGTGGAGAGCCTTTATGCGTCAAACGCGCAAGTCAGTGCTGAAGCCCATGGCCATCTCGGCGCCAGCATGAGTCAAACCGGGGCACAGCAACTGGCCCGCCAGGGACTTCCCTTCAATGCCATCCTCGGCAGGTACTACGCAGGAGCCTCGCTGGCACGGTTGACTTGGCATGACCAGTGAACTGCTTCGAAAAGCGAAGGAGGTCACGGTTGCAGCGAGTGCATCCGGAGCGCTGGTGCCGCTCGACACCACGTTGACCCACCTCATGGGGGATGGAGGAAGCCGCTTTGAGTTACGGCATCTCCTCAGCGCCACACCGAAGCACCTTCGAGCTTCTGGTCCAAAGCCGAATCCATTTCTCCCCTGGGATCAACGTCTGGAGGTTGATCGGATTGGTGATTCCCACGTCGTGATCCTGAACAAATATCCAGTTCAGACCTCCCACATGTTGCTCATCACCCAGGACTGGCAACCCCAGACCGGTTGGTTGTCCATGGAGGATTGGCGGTCCCTCGCCCGGATTGATGCGACGACGACGGGGCTTTGGTTTTTCAACAGTGGTCCTGATGCCGGTGCGAGTCAGCCGCACCGGCATCTGCAGTTGTTACCCCGTGCAGCAGGGGAGCGCATCTGTGCTCGGGACGATTGGTTTCGACGCTGTGCTCAGAACACAACCATGTCTGCTCAGGATCCTCTGTTGCGCAGTTCACGAGTCGCAGCGATCAGTTCAACCCTGACGGGTGAAACGCTTCAAGAGCTCTATCTCGCTCTTGCAGATGACCTTGGTCTCGGACACCCCACCACCGACGACTGCCCCCGGGGGGCCTACAACCTGCTGCTCTCAAGGCAGTGGATGGCCATCGTTCGCCGCAGAAGGGAGGGGATACGTGGTTTCAGCGTCAACGCTCTCGGCTTCGCCGGATCCTTGTTAAGTACCGATGCCTCCGATCGGCAATGGATTCAGCGTTCAGGACCGGAGGCCCTGCTTCAAGCCGTTGTTGACGCTGACGGGTGAATCAAAGCTCCGTGACAAAGACGTCACCAACGACGCATTAGTGCAGTGGTGCCACGGATGCCGTGGCTGGCTTGTCTCTGCCAAGGCTGTAGGTGCACTCATCACCATCCATTGGACAAGACCTGCCTCAAGCGTCGAAATTTTCAAATCCAGGACAACCTGCATCTGGTTCGACCCATTGCCCGTCATTACGCTCAGCAGACAGGCCTAGAAAATGACGATCTCCTTCAAGTGGGATATCTGGGACTGATCAAGGCCTGCAACCGCTACGACGCCCAGCGGGGGGCACCATTTCCCAGCTTCGCCAAGCCGCACATTCGAGGAGCCATTCTTCATTTTCTTCGTGACAGAGTCGGTTTGATTCGACTCCCAAGGGCCGTTGAAGAACGGGCCATGCGGATGATGCGCAGCTCCGGAGGCTCTGTTCTGAGCCCAGCCGATGCCCTGGTGGTTGACCATTACCGCAACAAGCAGAACTGGGTGGAATTCAACGACGATCTGCTCAATGACACGCTGGAAGGAATCGAGTTGCTTGAACGCTCAGAAGCCTGGAGCAGGGTGAAAAGGCTTTTCCACAAACTTGAGAAAGACGACCAATGCGCCCTACAGATGGTCGTCATCGATGGGATGAGTCTGAGGCAAACAGCTCAACAGCTCGGTATTTCAGCGATGACTGTTCAGCGTCGGGTTAAACGCGGCCTCAATAGCCTTTCGAGAGAGTTGAACGCTGCTCAGCTGGACGCCTGAGCGTCGCGATCCATTTGTTCTTGGAGCGTTTTGATGGCGGCATTGAGGGCCGACAGCTGCCGTTCTGCACCATCACGCCAGAACCGCAGCATCGACAACTTCCGTTCCTGATGCTGGCGGCGCAGGGCCGTGTGATCGGTGCTGGTGCTGCAGCAGAAAGGAGGAAGCATGTCAGCGGGTCGAATCCCATGAATCCTGACGGATTTCCACGTCTGGTGCGACTCTCCAATCACTTGGCTGTGGCAGAAGGTGGAACTACGGTGTGGGCTCACGACAGCCACACCGTGGTGTCGACGCCCTTGCGAACACCACAACAGCAAGCCGCATGAGTCTCAGGCGAGTCCCGGTATTGGTCTTGACCTGTGTCTCGCTTGCTGGTCTTGAGTTTGGATTGCAGTGCCGTGCTGACGCTTACGTCGCCTTGATGGCTGGTCAGCGCGCACGCCCCCTCAACGGAACGTTCAATAACGTCCCTGTGCTGCATTCCAATCAACCGGAGATCGTCACCGGACCTGGAATCCTGGTGAACACCGCTGCCGGTTCTGCTGTAGCAGCAGAGTCGAACCAGCCTCTTCGCAACGCCGCCTACACCTTCAATGGTGAGTTCGGCGTTCATATGCATCACAAGTACTACCCCCAAGACCAGGCAAAGCTCGGGGGACGACGATCCCGGGGCTTGATGACCTTGGCTCTGATCGCGACGAATCCAGGATCGACGCCGATCACGCTGGATTTCGACCGTGGTTCGGTCAAAAATAGTTTTGAAGCGCCGTATCACCCGAATCGCCTGATGGGGGTCAAACCCCTCGGGAAGCGCCCCTGGAACACCGGTCCTGGCGATGCTACCGCCGTTCAACTGCTTCGCGGAGAACTGGATCGCAAGTTGCCCGAACGCGTCGTGATCCCTGCAGGAGGACGTCGTGTTGTGGTGCGCACTGTTCTCCCCGCCCGTGGCATTGCCAACGGCCTGTTGAAGGGACGCAGCAGTGGTCCGTTCACGATGGCTGTTGTTGCTGCTGAGCAAACAGCTCAGGATTCAGATCTCTTTGCGGTTCTGCAATCAGGGCGTCTGGCCCCGGGGCGGATTTACTTGAATCGGATTCGAGAGATTCAGCTGGGTCGCGTTTTCTCACGGGTGGCCGGCGTTGCCCTTGGCGATGCTTACAAGGCAGAGATCAGCCATGACCTCGACCAGGGTCCACTGCATGTGCCCTTAACCAGCACGAAGCGGCATCACTTCGGCACCAGCGATGTTCAGGTCAATCCGTTGACCACACGGATGATCGATTCTGCTCTTAATAACGTTGGAACCTATGGGGTTCGCTACGACGTGACCCTCAATGTTTCGGGTACAGGGCCTCATCAACTCGTGCTCAGTCACCCGGTTGTTTCTGGCAAGAAGACCTTCACTGCCTTTCGTGGTTCGCTGCAGATTGCTCAGGATCGAACCCTTCAAGAAGTTCACGTTGGCATGCGCTCAGGCGAGAGTCTTGCCCTGGCTGATCTCAACCTGGCGCCTGGTACTCGCAAGGCGGTGAAGGTGAGTCTGGTTTACCCGGCCGATGCCACCCCAGGCCATCTCCTCAGTGTTGTTCCCGTTCAGCAGCTGGCCGTGCTTCATCGCCGCCAGCAACAGCAGCGAAACGCCCAGTTAAAAATTGCGGACACCAAATCAAGGAAGGTGGGACCGAAAACCGCTCCCCCACCTCCTGAGACAAAGCCCATTGTTGTGAATCCTGCTCCTGGGAAGCCAGCTCCTGTGATGCCTGCGGTGGTCCCCGTCACCACACCGCGTTACGGCGAGTTGATTCGATCTCAACAGCAATGGTTGCTGCAGCTTCAGGGCCGATAACCTTCCCGAAGGTGGATTGAACTTTTGAGCGGCGAGGACTCAAAACGTCAACGTATCTCCGTGGAGATGTCAGAGCCCATGGTCGCGTTGATTGACCAGCTCAAGGGTGAATACGGAGCACGTTCCCGTGGGCGCGTGCTCGAAATGTTGTTGCAGGATCTGATCGACCCTGGCGATTCAGCTTCGGATCCTGAGGTCACTCCCCTGAAGGACGATGCAGAACCAGCGTCCACGAGCAGGTCCGATGAGGTCACCAGTCTCGTTCTGATCTCAACTGGCAACCATCCGGAAGACATTGAAGAAACTCCAACCTCAGCGTCTGGGCTTTCCTCTGGGGGTGGTTCCTCGGGCATCGATCTGCCGGGGTTCGTCAGTAAGCGCACCAGTCAGCTCAAAGCGACCCTTCGCTCTTCTCAGCAACGGGAATCTCCGCAGACCGACCCCCTTGTCTCAACGGTGGATCCCGCTGAATTAAAGGAGGCCAGTGCTGCCGCTGAAGAGCACTGGAGGTCCCTGTATGGCCAAGCTCCGGGCCCAACAGTGATTGAAGCCGCCATGACCTGGTTGGCGCGTGATGTCTGGTCCAGCACCGATGCGAGTGATGGGCGTCCATTCACTTGGTCTGCCGCAAATGCAGCCGTTGAGACGCTGTGTGCCGGGTGGGACTCCAGTGATCCATCGCTCGGGCGGGTGATGGTGGTGGCAGGAGCTCTGGAGGATCCCTTTGCCACGTCCTCATTGGCGGAACGCATGCCGACCCTGATCCGTCGCTTCGTAAACCGTTTCCGTCGCAGCCGGCAGGTCACCTCCTTCGAAACCCTTGAATCAACGATGACGGTTCACGGGGCTCTGAAGCTCTTGGGCCTGTCAACGCAAGCAGGTACCTCGGTCACCCTGAGCTCCATTCGGGAGGCCTACAAACAAAGGGCCCTTGAAGAACATCCCGATGCGGGTGGTTCCACCGATGCGATGCGACGACTCAATGAGGCCTATCGGTTGCTGCGTGAGCTGTACCGGAACCGTTGACCAGGTATCGCGTTCTAGATGCACTATGAGACTTGGGATAAGTCTTGTTTGAGACGTGTGCCTTATGACTCATGGCTTGTTCCGTGGCTGCGAACAATCAACCAAGCACTCAGGGCCAGCATGACCACAGAGCCGCTCAGCGCCAGAAGATCGGTGGCGTTGTTCACTTCGAAGCCAATGGTCTTTTTGAACGCAGCGACAATCAGGCCGACAACAATCACATTGGACAGATTGTTTTTCAGGCTTTGCAGGCTGTTCACCGAGAGAATGTTGGTGTGCTGCTCCGCTCCACCCTCAAGGCGTGGATCAAGGTCTGAGATCACCAGTTCATAGATGCCGTAGCCAAAGATCAGCAGGGCAATGCCGATCACGAAGTAATCAACCCCACCCACCATCTGGGCAATTGTCTTTGCAGCAACGCTCTTGGTGCTGAAGGGCAGCCGCATGATCACGAGAAAGGCGTTGAAGACTTCAATCGCCCCAATCACAAAGCAACCAACGCTTCCGAGCAGGCTCAGCACCACCGGCACAATGCTGATCAAGCGGAATTTCCAGATCAGCCGCTCAAACCGTCGTTCAATCCATCGCGCGGCCATGGCTCATTCCGATCAATGCCTGGCCCATAGTCTGACCAACGCAATCGCAACTCTTGCCTGAGACACATGACGAGCCGCAATGCAAGTCTTGGCTGAGACAAGCGCTAATCATCAAGAATCCAAAAATGCCCTGTTTTGTTTGTTGCGTGCATATATTCCCAGGACGTTCTTCTTCACGTGAAAAAACCTTGCATGAAGGCGCTTGAAGCGGTCCACGGCCAGTCCAGGGGTCATCCGAGATCCCCAAAATGCAGTCTTCTTGGGAACTTTGAGGTCTGCGTACCTGCTGTAGACACAGGTACGCAATTTTTTCTTGGTCTTTTTGGTGCTTCGAAGGCCTGCATGGGGCTCAGTCTCTTGCCGACCGTATAGGAATTAGTGCGGGACTCAGAAGGCGTCTTGCCTTGTCACCCTGAGACTAAAGAGGTGCCTCGCAAGTCCTAGATGAGACTCGTATCTAGTCCTGTCGATAGTCTCAATCGAGAATAGTTGACAATAAAAAACCGGGCTCGAAGGCCCGGTTCTTTTGAGGACGTTGAGGTTTGAATCAGGTGGACGTTTGCATGCCCTGAATCAAGAAGTCGAAATAGGGAGACGTGAGCTTCACCTGCTGTTCCGAAAGCAGAGATAGGGATGCATCCTTCATGCACTTCATAGCTTCGACCATGCCAGGCATCGGAACACCGAGGCTGTTGTACATCTCGCGCGCTCCCACCAGCCCGATTTCCTGGATCATTTCGGTGCTGCCGGCAAGAACTCCGTAGGTGATGAGACGGAGATACCAGCTGTAGTCACGCAGGCACTGGGCCCGCTGCCGCTGACCGTAGGCATTGCCGCCAGGGGCGACGTACTCGGGTTTGCGACCAAACAGCTGCTTGGCGGATTCGTCGACGATCTTCTTTTCGTTCTCGGTCAGAACCTTGACCACAGAAACGCGCATGGCGCCTTGGTCGAGGAAATCCACCATGGTGCGGAGCTCTCCGCTGGTGGGATACCGCAGATCGTCATCGGCCTGGAGGATGAGATCCCGGACAACGCTCATGGAACTGGGCAGGCTTCGTGGAGTTTAGTGGTCTCGACCCGTTCACTAGACCCTTCACCGCCCGGGTGTTACGCCATTGCAATGGCAGGGAACCGAGAGCATGGACAAAGTCGACAGCCCGAACAGCAGTGAACCTCGGCCGGGGCTCACCATCGAGCTCGAGGCTGTTGACCTGGACCGCGACGGCAAGGGTCTGGCCCGTTGGAACAACTGGGTGATTGTTGTTCCCGATCTCTTGCCGGGGGAGCGCGCCACGGTTCAGCTGCAGCAACGCCAAAAGTCGCGCTGGTTGAGCCGACGGGTGGATCAGATCTCGTTTTCCGAAGATCGGCGCCGCCCACCCTGCATCCTTGCCGATGACTGCGGTGGTTGCACCCTGCAACGCCTGGATGACCCCGCCCAAACCCGTTGGAAAGCCCAGCAGATTCAACAGACCATGCAGCGAATCGGGGGCATTGATGTTGCTCCCGCGGCAACTCTTGTTGATGACGAACGCTGTTTTGGTTACCGCAATAGAGCCCTGATCCCGCTGAAGCGGGACCAGAACGGCCGGCTGAAAGCCGGCTACTTCCGACCGAAGACCCACAAGATCGTCAACCTGAACCACTGTCCGGTGCTCGATCCACGCCTGGACGCGTTGGTGGAACCACTCAAGCAAGATCTGGATGCAGGGGGGTGGCCGGCCGACCATGACCTGCTCGAAGCCCAGGGCCTGCGTCACCTCGGGCTTCGTCTGGCCAGCGCCACTGGCGATGTGCTGATCACCTTGATCAGCAGCCATGCCCAGCTTCGAGGCCTTGAGGACCTCGCGCAGAGCTGGGTGCAGCGTTGGCCCGCGGTGAAAGGGGTCTGTCTCAACCTTCAACCCACGGCCAACAACCTTGTTCTCGGTCGAACCACCCATTGCCTGGCAGGTGTTCCCACGGTCGAGGACAAGTTCTGCGGCATCAAGCTCTCCCTCAGCAGCACAACCTTTGTTCAGGTGAACACGCCGCAGGCGGAACGGATTGTTCAGCTGCTCAGCGACTGGCTTTCGCTTCAGTGCGCCGGCGGACGTGTGGTCGATGCCTATTGCGGCGTGGGGACCATTACCCTGCCCCTGGCCAAAGCCGGTTTTGTTGTTCAAGGTCTGGAATTGAACCCTGACTCGGTGGAGCAGGCCCGGCTGAATGCCATGCACAACGGCCTCTCCTCCCGCTGTGCATTTCATGCAGGCGATGTGGCAGACCTCCTCGCTGCTCAGCTGGAGGACTGTCAGGCACTCGTGCTGGATCCACCGCGCCGGGGTCTTGATCGTCGCGTGGTGGACAGCATCCTTGAGCACCCCCCTGGCGTGCTGGCCTACCTCAGCTGTGACCCTGCCACCCAGGCGCGGGATCTGAAAGCACTGCTCCGCCCATCAGGCCCCTACAAGCTGGAGATGCTCCAGCCCGTGGACTTCTTCCCCCAGACAACGCACCTTGAGTCGTTGGCGCTGCTGAAACGGATCAGCTCCTGAGTTCTGCCTGAAACTGCTTGCTCAAAGCGGCGCGCACCTTGTCGTGAACGGGCTGAATTTTGTCGTCGGTGAGGGTTTCATTCTTGCCGCGATAGCGCAGACGGAAGGCTTGGCTCACTTTGTTGTCGCCAAGCTGCTCGCCCTCAAAGCGATCCACCAGTTCCACCTGTTCCAGAAGAGGTTTACCCGCCTTGCGGATGGCTTGGATCAGATCGGCAGCTGCACTGGATCGGTCGACCACCACGGCAAGATCCCGCTCGCTGAAGGGAACTGTTGGGTAGGGCTTGAAGGACGGCGTCCAGCGGTTGCTGCGGGTGGCTGCATCCAGCAGTCGCACCAGATCGAGTTCAAACAGATAGGTGGCTTCAGGAAGATCAAGCTCCTCAGCCACGGCAGGGTGAAGTTGACCGAAACAGCCCAAGGGACGGCCTTCCAGTACCAGGGTGGCGGCCCGACCCGGATGCAGTCGTGCATCGTCGATCAGACGACGGTCTGACAGCTCCAGCTGCAGGGCCTCCATCACCCTGGTCAGAACGCCACGGGCCTGGAAATAGTCCGGTGCCTGTGGCTTGCCACTGGTTGCCCAGGTGGAGAGGCGTCGATCTCCGCAGATCACCCCACCCAGAACGGCGGTCTGGCTGACGGCTTCCGGGGAACCGCAGTAGGTGTTGCCGATCTCGAAGACAGAGCACCCCCGCTGGGATGCCTTCAGATTGCGAACACAAATCTGCAGGTGCTCTTCCCAGAGGTTGGTGCGCAGATGGCTTGTGTCGGCCAGCAAAGGATTGCTGATGGCGATGCGCTGTTCTTGCTCTGAACCAGGAACGAGTGACAGGGTCGTGACCTCTTGCAGCCCAGTGGCACAGAACAGCTGCCGCAGGCGCCGTTCTGCCTGCTGGCGCGGTGTGAGGGCACCGGGCTCCAACGGATCGGGCAGATGGGCCTCGAACCGATCGAAGCCCACAAGTCGGGCAACTTCCTCGATTAGATCAACTTCTCGCTGCAGGTCTTGCCGTCTTGAGGGCGGCGCAACCACCTGCCATCCCTGTTCATGGGCCGAGAGCTGGCAACCCAGGGCTGACAGGCAGTTTTCGATGCTGGAGTCATCCAGATCCTCCGGGCCATCAGCAGCATCGAGGGGTCCAAGCAGTTGATGCAGAGCACTGCGCCGCAACAGCACCGCTGCCGCTTCTGCGGGCCCGGTGCCGCCCACCCAACGGCCCTTCTCAGCACAGGAAAACTCCTGACTCAACAAGGCCGAGGCACGGGCCGAACATGGCAGGGTCATTTCAACAGGTAGCCCCTTTTCGAAGCGGCTGCTGGCATCGGTGCGCAAGCCCAGGGCCCGGGCGGACTGGCGAACCCGCGGCGCAGCAAACAGGGCGGATTCCAGCCAGATGTTCCGGGTTTTGGCGGTCACGCCACTCTCGAGACTCCCCAGCACACCTGCAATGGCCACAGGCCTGTCATGACAGGTGACGACCTGAACACGGCTGTCGAGGCTACGTTTCTGATCATCAAGGCCAACGAAGATTTCCCCGTCGCGAGCGGGACGGACAGCAAAGCTCTTCGCATCCACCGGTTGGCCGGTCAGTTGTTCCAGCGCATCGGCGTCAAAGGCGTGGAGGGGCTGCCCCTGCTCCAGCATCACCAGATTAGTGACGTCAACCACGGCATTCACGCTTTTCACACCACCGCGCTCGAGACGCTGCTGCAACCAGTTCGGTGAGGGCTTGGAGCCATCCACACCCTCGATCCTGGTGATCGAGTAGAAGCAGCCGTCCAGTTCTGTGTTCAGCGGAGTGGAGCTGGGATTCAGATCCAGCTCGGGAAGGCTCAGGCTGCCACCGGTCAGGGCTGCCACCTCGCGAGCGATACCCACCATTGAGAGGCCGTCGGGGCGATTGGCGGTGATGGCCAGCTCCAGAACGGTGTCGTCGAGTCCGAGCAGGGGTGCCACAGGCGCCCCGGTTGGTGGCAGCGATTCCTGAAGCTCATCAAGGATGGCGATGCCGTCTGATTGATCCGTGAGGCCCAGCTCGGTCAGGGAGCAGATCATTCCGTTGCTGGCGACACCCCGCAATTCGCCGGCTTTGATCGTCAAGCCAACGGCGGGGAGGGTGGCTCCGACCATTGCCACCGGAACATGGATGCCGGCACGAACGTTGCTTGCACCACAGACGATCTGAATTGGCTCCTGAGCTCCGACATCCACGCTGCAGACGCTCAGCTTGTCGGCATTGGGGTGTTTATCCCGCTCCAGCACGTGGCCGACCACCACGCCCTGGGCCCGGGCGCTGAGGTCATCAACGTCGTCCACCTCAAAGCCCGCCATCGACAGGCGCTCGGAGAGATCGTCCACGGACTCATTCACCTGGACCAGCTGTTTCAGCCAGGAGATGGATACCCGCATCGGATCTAAGCCAGACAGCGCGCGATCTTAGGAAGTCCCCCTGGATGAGCTGCTTAGGACCTGTCGGGTCAGGGGGTAAGCTCGATGTTTGTCAATTCGCTTCGCACCTGCGGCGCAACGTCCTTTATGGCCAAGAACAAGGGCGTCCGGATCGTGATCACTCTCGAGTGCACCGAATGCCGGTCCAATCCCGCCAAGCGTTCACCCGGCGTGTCTCGCTACACGACGGAAAAGAACCGCCGGAACACCACCGAACGGCTGGAGATCAAAAAGTTCTGTCCCCACTGCAACAAGGCCACGCTCCATAAGGAGATCAAGTGACCTTGCAGGTCCGTCTTTACTCCATCCGTTCCTGAGTCATGTCCAGCTCCTTCTTCAAGAAGCGTCTCTCGCCGATCAAACCCGGTGATCCCATCGATTACAAGGATGTGGATCTTCTCAAGAAGTTCATCACCGAACGCGGCAAAATTCTTCCCCGTCGCCTCACCGGCCTCACCGCCAAGCAGCAGCGCGATCTCACCAACGCCGTCAAGCGTGCCCGCATCGTTGCCCTTCTGCCGTTCGTGAACCCCGAAGGTTGATCCTCGGGCGTTGAACAATTCCATCCAACCCGGAGACACCGTCGCGGTTGTTCTCAAGGGTTCTCCTCTTCTCGGCCGTCTTCTGTCCATCAAGGGCAGCAAGGCGGTTCTTTCTTTTGGTGGTCAACGTCGTGACCAGGGCCTGCCCCTGCGCGATCTGATTGCCATTGATCCTGAGCATCTCTTCGATCAATGTGACCTGCCTGCCCCTGAGCAGGTGCAGGACAGCGCGCCATCAGCACGGGCCGTCGTCGAGGCCTGGCAGCTGCTGGAAATGGATCAACCTGGGGGCATGGCTCGACTGAGCCTTTGTGAGCTGGGCGAGTTGGTGTTGACCCCGTTCGATCTCGCCGGTCTGGCAGCGCTGTGGGCCTGGCTGCATGGAAGCCAACAGTTGTTCCGCTGGCGTCGAGACCGCTTGATCCAACCACTCCCCTGCGAGGAACGGGCCAGCCTTCGGCGCCAACGCCGTGCTGAGCGGCAGGTGCAACAGCATGAACAACGGCAGCTCGTGTTACTGCGGGCGGAGCGAGGCCTCAGCGACGATGAACGCCTCGAACTGGGCCAGGTTTGGGATGAGCGCTTCAGCCACTGGATTCAGTTGCTGAAAGACAATCCCGCGGCGGTGGGCTCCGACCTGGATCTCCAGCAGTGGTCGGCACCCTTATCGATCGGATCCGATGCAGCCGATCTGCGGCAATGGTTGATCGTGCGTGGGTTGCTCGATCCCAATGAGCCCATTGGTTTGAGAGGCAGCGTCTGGTCTCGTCGTTTTCCCACGGATCTGGTGGATGAAGCGAATCGCCTTGTTGCTCTGTCGAATGAAGAGCTGCCTGGGGATGAGCAACGCATCGACCTCACGCACCTGGCGACCTACAGCCTGGACGATGCAGGAACCCGCGAAATTGATGACGCTCTCTCCCTGGAGCGTCGTGACGGCGTTGATTGGATCTGGATCCACATCGCTGATCCCAGTCGGCTGATCGGCATTGACTCCCCCCTCGATCAGGAAGCCAAACGTCGGGCCACCAGTTTGTATTTGGCGGAGGGTGTGATGCCCATGCTCCCTCTTGAGCTGGCAGCCGGTCCACTCAGCCTGCGGTCCGGGCAGCGTTGTGCAGCCTTGAGTGTGGCCGTCCACCTTGATGATGATGGTGCTGTGGCGGAACAACGGATTGCGCGCAGCTGGATCCGACCGCGCTACGGCCTCACCTACACCGATGGTGATGAGCTGATCGAGTTGGCTCCCCCAGGCGATGAAGCCTTGTCGGATCTCTCGCGACTCTTGATTCAGCGCATGCGCTGGCGCCGCTCCAAAGGGGCCGTGATGTTCGACCGACCCGAGGGCCGCTTCCGCCGCAGCGATGGGACGTTGACGCTGCAGGTGATTGACCCGTCACCCTCCCGCCTGATGGTGAGTGAAGCGATGCTGCTGATGGGCGCTGTTGTGGCCAGCTTTGGGAAAGAGCACAACCTGCCACTGCCCTTCCGCAGTCAGCCTGCAGCGGAGCTGCCCTCCAGCGATGAACTCAATCGAATCCCCGAGGGACCAGCCCGTGATGCGGCGATTAAGCGCTGTTTGAGCCGTGGCGTGCAGGGAACGCGACCCATGCCCCATTTCAGCCTCGGGCTTGAGGCCTATGTGCAGGCGACATCACCGATTCGACGCTATGCCGATCTCGTGGCCCACCGCCAGATCATTGCCCAGCTTTCGGCGATTGCGCCGATGGATGAAGAGCATCTGGGTGAAGTGATCGACGATCTCGATGATCCATTGCGCCAATCCATTCAGATCAGCCGGGAGGATCAACGCCACTGGCAGCAGGTGTGGTTCGCTGAGCATCAGAACACCGTTTGGTCGGCCGAATTCCTGCGCTGGTTGCGGCCGCAGGATCGATTGGCCCTGGTTCATGTCAGCGACCTGGCCATGGATCTGGTCGGTTGTGTGACTGCAGCAGCCGCTGAGCCCGGCGACGCTCTTGAACTCAAGGTGGGTCGTGCTGACCCCGTACGCGGTGAGCTGCAGCTTCAGTTGGCCTGATCCAGAACCCCTGTGATCCGCACCCACGGACCCCATGGATTTTTTACGCCGCGCAGACTCACCCTTTGGCCGGCGTGATCCGAGGCGGAAAGCCAGCGGTGAATGGCGGGTTCCAGCGTGATCAGGGGCGAGACTCCTTCTGCGGTTTGCAATTGATAGCCCTCCTGAAGGTTGCCTGTGAGCACGCCACTGAGACCGACCTCATGAGGCTGGTTTGGCGCCTGGTTCACGCCGGGGGGAATGAGCGTGCTGGCCCGTGGGCCTGAAAGGCAGCCCTTCGCATCAAGGTGTTCAGGTCGAGCCAAGCCCTGCTCCTGAGCTGTAACCCAGTGCGGATGCCAAAGCGGCCAGTCCCAGATCGGGAGCACTGCCGCAGGGGCTTGGGGCTCGTGGATCAGTGCTGACTGAATGGCATCAACCGCCAGATCACCAACGTCACAGTCCTGGCGAACGGCCATGGCCGCTGCAAGCCCCGCCACCTGGCCCAGATTGAGGATCAAGGGCTGCAAACGCGTTGCCCCATTGGCCATATGGCTGACGCTGAATCCTTTCTCCGCCATCACAAGGTTGGGAAGTGATTCTGAGATCAAGGCATCGAAGGGGATGCAGAAGGGCGTACCGCTCCAACGCCCTCCCCAACGCACACTTTTCTGTGCGAGGGGCCAGTCCTCACCGGGGTAGTGATGGTCATTGGCGTAGGTGCCCACAGCGATGCTGGTGCAGCGTCCCTGGGCATCAACCGGTAGCGGTCCCCGCTGGGCTCCCTTGGACATCGGCAAGAGGTCGCGTTCCGTGACCGTTGATCGACCGATCAGCCGCCGACCCTCCCGCCAGTACGGCATCAACGCCAGGCTGGGCTCTTCCCCTGGAAAAGCGTTCCCTGCAGCGATCCAACCACCGCTGCATTCCGACAGCGCCGCGAGGAAATCCTTGCTGTGCCCCTGCATCTCTTGGGCCAGCTCTGCACGAACCTCGGCATCCGCACTGAGAGCTCGATCGAGACCTTGGTGCCAGTCGTTGCCCTCCAGGGGCCAATTCAGCATGACCAGGCCGCTGGGCAGACGGCCATAGGTGATGGTTTTCTCGAGGCCGAAGCTGGCGATGCTCCGATCAAACGGAATCCGCGGGATCGCATCGGCACGCTGCGGATCGAGTTCCCCATGCAACTGACCCATCACCACCCAGGTGGGTGACTGAATGGGTTGCTGTTGAAAGAAGGCTTCGCTCTCGAGCCGGCACTGATCGGGGGCACTGGGTTCATCCCAGATCTCCTTTGCTTCCCAACCCCAGCGGAAAGGAGCCGAGGACAGGGCAAGCAGATCACCCAAGTCACTGCCGTCAACAAACACATCGGCGGAGAAGGTCTCGACACCATTTGCGCTGCTGATCTCCACGGAACGGAGGCGGCCCTGCTGGCCGTGAACCTGCTCGAGCCTGCAGTGGGGACGCCACTCGAGCTTGGGCTCGGCCGCCACCCAGCGTTGCAGGATCCGTTCGGCCGTTTGCGGCCTGTATCCGAAACAGCTCACCCAGTTCTGGTCGAGCCCGCTCGGCTCCTCTAACTCCAGCTGCCGCAGAAATGCGCCCCAGATCCCGGTCTGCCAACAAGTCAGTTCATGGCCATCCGGGGCGCAGACCCCTGCCGAACTCACCATGCCCCCCAGCCAGGGCCCGGGGGTGAACAGTGTCGTGTCCGCTCCTGATCGTGCACTCTGCAGAGCAGCAGCGACGCCTCCGCAGCCACCACCCCAAACCACCACGTCGCGTTGGGTCATGGCGAGGGTGGTTTGGCGTGGAGCGCAATGGGCATGCTCGTTAGAGTCTGTCGTCGCTGCGGTGCAGCGGAGTTCGAACTTTTCTGATGCCCTACACCCTTACGACTCCGCTCTATTACGTCAACGATCGTCCCCATCTGGGCAGTACCTACACCACCCTCGCCTGTGACGCCCTGGCTCGCTTCGAGCGACTCCGGCTGGAGAAGGTGACCTTCGTGACAGGTGTTGATGAGCACGGTCAGAAGATTCAACGCACGGCAGAACGTCAGCAGCTGAGCCCGCAAGATCATTGCGATCGCGTCAGCAGCCGCTACCGCGATCTCTGGAATCAGTGGGGGATTTCCCACGATCGCTTCGTGCGCACCACCAACCCGCGCCACTTGGAGTTGGTGGAGCAGTTCTACGAACGGGTCAAGGCATCCGGCGACATCGTTGTTGGCAAGCAAACCGGCTGGTACTGCGTTGATTGCGAGGAATACAAGGACGATCCGGCCGAAGCCGAGTCGCCTTCCTGTTCGATCCACCGCAAGCCTCTGGAATGGCGCGATGAGGAGAACCTCTTCTTTCGGCTCTCCCGCTATCAATCCGCGATTGAGGAGTTGGTGGCTCGGGATGACTTCATCGCGCCTGCCAGCAGACGACAGGAAGTGCGCAATTTCGTCGGCCAAGGCTTGCGCGACTTCTCCATTTCACGGGTGAATGTGTCCTGGGGTCTTCCAGTACCCGACCATCCAGGTCACACCTTTTACGTCTGGTTTGATGCCCTGCTGGGATATCTCACAGCACTTCTTGATGACGGCGAAGCGGTGTCACTGGATCGGCTTGCCTCTTGCGGTTGGCCCGCCTCCGTGCACGTGATCGGCAAGGACATCCTTCGCTTTCATGCTGTCTTCTGGCCTGCCATGTGCATGTCTGCAGGACTGCCGGTGCCGCAAAAGGTGTTTGGCCATGGCTTCCTCACCCGGGAGGGCCAGAAGATGGGCAAATCCCTTGGCAATGTGTTGGACCCGGAATTGTTGCTGGAGCGATGCGGCACCGATGCCGTTCGTTGGTATCTCCTGCGCGACATCCAATTCGGAGACGACGGAGATTTTCAACAACAACGCTTTGTGGATCTCGTCAACAACGACCTCGCCAACACCATCGGCAACTTGCTCAACCGCACCTCGTCGATGGCCCGCAAATGGTTCGATGATGGCGTTCCCCCGGCAGGAGCAGCCTCAAGTGCTGACCATCCCCTGGCTATCAAGGCTGCGGAATCCGTCAGCACGGTGATTGAGGCGATGCCGCAGTTTGCGTTCAAGACAGCCGCCGAGTCGATTCTTCAGTTGGCAATTGCCGCGAACGGCCATCTCAATGACACAGCTCCCTGGAGTCGGATGAAGGAACCCGGTCAAGAGGCGAGCGTTGCCGAAGATTTGTTCGCAGTGCTGGAAACCACCCGGATTGTTGGCCTTCTGCTTGCCCCGCTGCTGCCCGACCTCAGCGAACGGATTCTTGCCCAGCTCGGGCAAAGCTTGGATCAAAACAACTGGTCGAATCAGCTGAATTGGGGCAGGCTGAGCGGCGGTTCTGCGCTGCCGAAGCCAACACCGGTGATGCAGCGGTTGGAACTGGATGAACCCCTCTAAACAAAGCATGCTGGGTCGGTTGTCGCGTAGTGGTTTGACGGCTGCCCTTGTGGCGAGTGCATTGCTGACCGCTTGCACGACACGTCGGCCAATCACGGTTGAACCCACGCCTTCCTTCGTGTTTCGATCGCTGGATTTGAGTCAACGGACCGACGACGGCAACCGTGACTGGGATCTCAGCAGCCCCGAGGCGCGTTACGACCTGAGCAGTCGAACCATCCGTGCACGACGTCCTGAGGGCGTTCTCTATCGCGACGATCAACCGCACTACCGGATCACTGCTGATCTCGCCACGGTGTTGAGGGATGGAGAGCTCGTCGTTCTTGAAGGATCGGTTCAGCTGCGGCAGTTGAACCAACGAGGGCTGACGATTGAGGGAGACAATCTGATTTGGACGCCATCGCAGTCGCGGATGGTGATCAATCAACGGCCAACGGCCAACGATGGCCAGACGCAAATTCGATCCCGCGAGCTGGCCTTCCAGCAGGACACCGAGGTGCTGGTGTTCAGCGGCCCGACCCAGCTGAACCGTGTTGATGAAACAAGTGCTGCTTCAACAGTGGTGCGCGGTGGCAGCGGAACCTGGAATCTGAAGAGCGGTTTGATGCAGGCGCCTGGTCCGGTGGAGGCCGTGCGCAGTGATGGCCGAACGCTCAACGCATCGGGCCTGGATGGCAATACCCGCAAGGGTTACCTCGACCTTCAACAACCGGTCATGCTTGTGCTCGAAGGCGAACGGGGTCGGATCACTGCCGGACGCACACGTTGGCTGTTTTCGGCGAAGCAACTTCTATCCGATCAACCCGTTCAGGCTGATTTGAAAAACAGCAAAGTGCAGGGCGGGGGATTCAAGCTTGATGAGAGCACTGGCACCGTGATCATTTCCAGGGACTGTCGCGTGGAGCAGAAGTCGGAAACGCTCACGGCTCGGAGGTGTGCATGGAACTGGCGCAGTGAACGGGTTGTGGCTGATGGTGATGTGGTTCTTCAGCGAACCAAGCCTGCGCAGATCACGCGGGCATCACGCATGGAAGCCAAGCTTTCTGATGATGGCGAGATCCGTTTCGGCCAATCCGGAGCGAGGGTTGAATCCAGGATCAAGCTGAGTCCGGCAGCACAGGAGAAACCTCGCCGGCCCCAAGTGTCGTTCTGAGCCTCTGGGTCCAGCCCTCAATCCATCGTTCATCCGAGCGGGTGAAACAACGCGGTGACCAGCCCCCCACGATTACGGCTCCTTCGTTGCCCATGGGGCAGACAACGATGGCAGGGAGTGACGGCAGCATCGCGTCGAATTCCGCCCGGCCCGGAAAGAGTGTTGTGTTCACCAGTGAGATGGTTTGGTCACGTTCAAGGGCCCGTTTGGTGATCGGCCCTGGCTGAAACGAGTCCTGACTGATCAGGCCTCGACGCAACACGACCTGTTGGCGCCACAGCACGAGCACTGATGCCGCTGGCGTTGCTGTCAGCAGCATGTGGCTGCCCCAGGCCAGCTCCTGTTGTTGGTCCTTACTGAACTGATCCGCCATCACCAGTCCCTGCTCTCCCTTCAACGGAACCTTCTCCGCTGATTTGGGATTGGCCCGTGTCCAGAGCACCGCCACCAACATCAACCCAACCGCTGCCATCCCCGCCAGAACCTCTGCTCTTTGCAGTTCGGGTGTCACCGTCTCCGCTAACCCAGCATTGGTCACGGTCAGACCCAGCAACAAGAGCGCACAGATCAGAACGGCTCGGGCGGGACCTGGCATCAAAGAAGGTTGCTGTCAGAACGCAATCATCCTGCTCAAATATGGGCATGTGCGTCTCTGCCATGACGACTCCCGAGGCTTTTGCCGCCATTGCCCTCGCCGCCGTTGCCTGTGATGGAAAGCTGGGGCGGGACGAAGCGCATGCCCTGCGCTGTCAGCTGGAGTACCGATCGCTCTACAGCGACAGCTCTGAAGCTGCGATGGGTGAATTGTTTGATCGCCTGCTGCTGCTGTTGCGGGAGCAGGGCGTTCAGGGCTTGATTGCGTCTGCCTTACCGCAGCTCAATCGACCACAGCAGCAGTCGGCCCTGGCTGTGGCCGCGCATCTGGTGCATGCAGACCGCAAGATCACAGCGGAGGAGACCGACCTCTTGGATCAGCTCACCCGTCAGATGACGTTGCCCGACAACGAAGCCTGCATGGTTGTTGAGGCAATTGCAGCCCTAAACCGCGACATGCTGGACAGCTAACGGCAGACTGAGGGAGTCATAACGCTTGAAGGGATGCCCCGTTCCGCCAGACGCCTGTTGGCCAGCCTGCTCAGTTTCGGGTTCTGTCTTCTCCTCTGGGCCCCTGCCACTCTGGCGATCTCACCTGCCGCGTTGGGTGGAAGCCTGCCGGATGCACTGGTGATCGACGATGCCGACGTGTTCAGCCGCGCCAGCCGTGGTGAATTGGAGGTGAAATTGCGTAGTTTTGATGATCAACGGGTGGACGCCCGCTTGATCACGCTGCGGCGTTTGGATTACGGCATCAACTTGAACAGCTTCGGTGAGGAACTTCTCGAGACGTGGAGCTCCCCCAGCGGTAATCCCCTGCTGTTGATGTTGATCGAAACCTCCAACAAGCGTTCCGCCGTGGTCGCAAATCAGGAGCTCGAAGCACAACTTCCTTCAAGCCTGCTGAAGAGCACCGCGCGGACAACGATGACGGTGCCCCTGCGGGAGGGCGATCGTTATCGCCAGGCATCTGTTGATGGCCTCACTCGACTTTCAACTGTCCTCTCGGGTGGGGAAGATCCTGGCCCTCCGAAGGAAATTGAACGGGTCACTCTGCCCACCAACATTCCCACCAAGGCGGAAACCGCTGAGAGCGATGCCACCAAATGGGTGATCATCTTGTTGGTGCTTGGAACCATCATTCCGATGGCCACCTGGTGGGTGTTCTCGCGCTGAAGACCTAACTGCGATGAGCCGCCGTAACTGGATCAACCTGTTCAGCAACAGCCAATCCATCGAACTCTCGAGTGATCTTGAGCGTGGCTACGAGGCGGCTCTTCTCATCCAAAGCTTGGAATTGGAGTACTACGGCGACCGGCAGATCCGGCCGGACCTCAAGCTCTCTGTGCCGCGCTCTGTTCAGGCCACGATTCTGCGTCGCTTCAAAACGGCGCTGGCCATTTGCCGTAATTCAGCAGCCAATCTCTCGGACCAACGGGGCCAACTGGATTCCCAGGAGCTGCGTCAACTCCAACTGATTGAATCCGTCGTGAGCCGCTATGGATCGCGACGATCCAGCAGTTCGCCGTCGATCAGCCGCTCACCGGATGCCCTGCCCCGTTCGCTTCTCGGTGTCTTCGACAGCATTCGACTTCAATTGGATCCTTCGACCGAGGACAACTTGGTTGCCGGCTATCGACGCCGAAGGGACAGCACGCTGATTTCATTGAGGGTCCTGCTGCTTCTCGTTCTGGTTCCCTTGCTGGTTCAACAGATTGCGGGGACCTATTTGATCTCCCCTGTGGTGAATCAGTTTTCACCTGAACTTCCTTTCTTGAGTTATCCCAAGCCTCAGTTGGAAGAGAAGGCAGCTGAAAAACTTCGGGTCTACAAGCAAGAGCTGGAATTCGATGCCTTCCTCAAAGGCGACCAGCCCCTGGCTGATGGCGCCCTGCGCGACAAGCTCACCGAAAAGGCAACGGAACTCAAGCAGGATGCCGATCAGGAAAGTCTCAAGGCAATTAAAAATGTCTTTGCAGATTTGGCCGGCCTAATCGCTTTCGCCGTGGTGTGTTTTATGAGCCGCGATGAACTGCGGGTTCTTCGAGGATTTCTGGATGAGGCTGTTTACGGGCTGAGTGATTCCGCCAAGGCCTTCGCCATTATCTTGTTCACTGACATCTTTGTTGGATACCACAGCCCGGAAGGTTGGTCGGTGCTGCTGGAAGGAATTGCCGACCATTTCGGCCTTCCCTCCAGCCAGAGTTTCGTCAATCTCTTCATCGCGACATTCCCAGTGGTGTTAGCGACGATCTTCAAATATTGGATTTTCAGGTATCTCAACCGTGTTTCTCCGTCTTCCGTCGCGACGCTGAAGGGGATGAATGGCGGTGGTTGATCCCACGTTCCATGTGGAGCCACCCATGGCAGGCCAGACCAGCCGCTTAATCCTGGTCAGCGGACCAGCCCGCAGTGGCAAGAGCCGTTGGGCTGAGCATCTTTTGCTTCATCACCCTGTTGTGACCTACATCGCCACCGCTGCCACCCGACCGGATGACCCTGATTGGCACAAGCGGCTGGAGGTCCACCGGCAGCGTCGACCCGACCACTGGAGCCTCGCTGAATGCGGAGCAGACCTGGTGAACGTCATCGACAACCTTGCTCCAGGCCAATCTGTTCTGATTGACGCGCTTGGAGGATTCGTTGCCCATCACCTCGACCTAAATGCATCGGAGTGGGAGCACCTCTGTGAACGGCTGATCGCCTCGATCAGGTCATCGCATTGCACTTTTGTTCTGGTGATCGAAGAGACAGGCTGGGGCGTTGTCCCCCCAACACGCATCGGTGGCTTGTTTCGGGATCGTCTTGGAAGCCTTGCCCAATCACTTGACCGTGTCGCCAACGCCGCCTGGTTGGTTCTCCAGGGTCGCGCTCTGGATCTTCATGGCCTAGGCCAGCTTGTGCCATGACTGAGTTTGCCCCCCTGCGTATTGCCCTGTACGAGCCCCAGATCCCACCGAACACCGGCAACATCGCCCGCACATCGGCAGCCTTCAGCATTCCACTGACCCTGATTGAACCTCTTGGATTCAAGGTTGATGATCGGAGCGTTCGCCGTGCCGGTCTTGATTACTGGCCCCACGTTCAGCTTTCAATCGCTTCGAACTTCCCCGAGTTTCAAGCTGAGCTCCAACCTGATCAGAGGTTGATCGGTTGCAGTCGTCGTGGTGGTTCATCGCTCTCGTCGTTTACCTTTCGACGAGGGGATGTTCTGCTGTTTGGCCGGGAAGACACGGGGCTGCCGGAACCGGTGCGCAAAGCCTGCGACAGCATCCTCACGATTCCAATGCCTGGAGCAGCTGATGACGCTGGCCAGGGGGGCGTACGCAGCCTCAACCTTTCCGTCGCTTGCGCATTGGTGACCTACGTCGCTGGAGAGCAGTTGCGGTTGTGGTGATCTCACCACTGCTCCAAACCCCCTTGCGCCGTGATGTTCGGCTCGTTACCTTCAACGCGTCTCAGGGTTTTCATGCGCGCATCGCTTGCTGTGGCAGCTGCAGTAACCCCTGTTGTGTCATTGGGTCTGTGGAGCTCCCTGCCCGGTATTGCCGATAACGCCACCTTTGAACTTGCCGAGCTGCCTCCCCTGCCAGCTCTCGAGCTTTCTGATTCCATCGCCGCCGGCAATAAAGCCAAAACGACTGCCTCCGTTTGGTTCAAGGTCGTTCGGGCCACGTCACTGAGGCGTTTCTCTGAGCTGTTCAACCTGGATCCTGAGGTTCTGGCCACGTTGAACAACGTGCCTTCCTCCCATGTTTTTGAAAAGGAGAGTTGGCTCTCTCTGCCTGGCTCTGCGCGGGCTGTTGCGGTGACGTTGTCGTCACTCAAACGGACCAGTGAGCGTCAGACGCTTCCAGTTGCTGCTCCGCCACCGGTCGGCACCCTTGCCAAAATCCAGAAGGGTGATTCTTTGGCTGCTTTCCTTAAGCGTCACGGTGTCACCCAGGAACAGCTCAAGACTTGGAATCCTGGGCTTGAAGTCAGTGGTTTGACTGTTGGCCGGGAGCTCCAGATCGCCCAGGCTTCCTCAGGGCAGTCACTTCTTGCTGTTCGTCCGCTTCGGAGTGGCGGTGCTGCTTGGCCAGAGCAAACTCTGCTGCCTATCGCCGACCAGCCCGACCACCTCAAACCCCCAATCGTTGGTTACCAGTGGCCAACCAAGGGTGTTTTTACCTCAGGTTATGGATGGCGTTGGGGTCGGATGCATAAAGGGATTGATATTGCCAACAACACCGGAACCCCTGTCCTTGCAGCGCGTGATGGGATCGTCTCCTTCTCAGGCTGGAGCGGTGCCTACGGTTATCTGGTCGAAATCGCCCACAGCGATGGTGAATCCACGCGTTACGCCCACAACAGCCGCCTTTTGGTCAAGAAAGGTCAGGTTGTACCCCGTGGTGCTCGAATTTCATTGATGGGAAGCACCGGACGAAGCACCGGACCTCACCTTCACTTTGAAATCCGTCGCGCCGGTGGCGCTGCTCTCAATCCCCTGGTCAAGCTTCCGGCACGAAAGGCCTGAATCAATCAAGCTCATATCCAAGCTCGTAACGAGCAGGTTGCTCGCCAGCTTGAATCAATGAATGTCAGAGGGGAGACTTGAACTCCCGACCTCAGGGTTATGAATCCTGTGCTCTAACCAGCTGAGCTACTCTGACGCAGGCCCTTCAGGCCAGTGCCCATCATACATCTCAGGGGTTCAGCCTCAGCGCATGTCGATGGCATTGAGGCGGTCGCGGAAGGATCTCGGCTGGTCATCCTTGATCAGAGGCTTCACTGTCTCAACAACGGGTGTCGGTGCAGGTAAAGGTGCTGGCTCGGCGACTCGTGAGGGCGACGACCGTCGGCTTGCTCCGCGATTCCCTCCCAAGCTTTTCAGCTGCCCTGTGCGCTGGTCTCGATCCAGAGGTTTCTTGCGCAGATCTCCTTTCAGCTGGTTCAGCAGACGGAAATGTCCAGTAGAGCTGAACTTGCGCAGCAGAGCTGGGTCCCAGCTGGTGAATCGATCAGTCATCGTCTGAGTTTATGGCGACGGAGGGCGGCATCCGTGATAGGTTGAAACATGAAACTGGAAGTCGATTCGACTACGTGTTAAGTCGATTGCGGCCTTCAGCTCACTCCTTCACCCCCCGATCATGACCGACACCGGTTGCTTGCGTGTGGGCCAGCAGGCCCCTGATTTCACAGCCACCGCAGTGGTGGACCAAGAGTTTAAGGAAGTCACCCTGTCCCAGTACCGGGGCAAGTACGTGGTGCTGTTCTTCTATCCGCTGGATTTCACCTTCGTTTGCCCGACTGAAATCACGGCCTTCAGCGACCGCTACGCCGATTTCTCCAGCAAGAACACCGAAGTCCTCGGCGTTTCCGTGGACAGCCAGTTCAGCCACCTGGCCTGGATTCAGACCCCTCGCAATCAGGGCGGCCTGGGCGATATCAACTATCCCCTCGTTGCCGATCTGAAGAAGGAAATTTCCACGGCGTACAACGTTTTGGATGATGCCGAGGGTGTTGCCCTGCGCGGCCTGTTCATCATCGACCCCGATGGTGTGATCATGCACGCCACCATCAACAACCTGCCTGTTGGCCGCAACGTGGATGAGACTCTTCGGGTTCTGCAGGCCTTCCAGTACGTGCAATCCAACCCCGACGAGGTTTGCCCTGCCAACTGGACTCCTGGTGAAAAGACCATGAAGCCTGATCCCAAGGGTTCCAAGGAGTACTTCTCCTCCATCGGCTGATTCTTCAATCAACCAAATTGGTATTTTCTTGAGCTCTGCCCGTCAAACGGGTAGAGCTTTTTTTCATGAGTTGATCCAAAGCGAGATTTAAGTCCTGGTCCATCGCAATCAACCGACCATCACTCACAACAATCCTGGCCAAAGAGGGCAGCCCCACCTTCCTGGTACGCAGATACACCGGTTCCACGTAAAGGAGTCCGGAGCCAACGGGAAGCACAAGAAGATTGCCTTGAACGAGTTCTAGATCGTCCTGATCCCAAAGGCCAAACTGCTCGCTCACATCTGGATCCTGATGAATAAGAGCCTGAACTTGTTCCGGGCCGAGAATGATTTTGTCTTTGGGAAAATCGATTAATTCCAATTCACCGTAGTGATCACCGTCGTTTCGAGCCACCAACCACGCTGTGAGATTTGGCCGGGCTAGGGGGGTAAGTGGTTGGAGTAAAAGAAATTCGGAATTGTCGTTGCCTTGAACCTGTGCCGTGATGTGATAGGGCTCGACATCAATTTTTTGTCCCCCATAGATCTCACTGGGAACCTGCCAAACATCATCGCCGTTGTAGAAAATTTGGGGATCGGTAACGTGATATCGCTTCAGCTGATTCACTTGAACATTGAAGAAATCCTCAGGAACTCTGCGGTGGTCACGAACGAGTTGCGGCATCGCCTGCATTGGTTCAAATAAATCTGGGAAGATGCGATCCCAGGTGCTCACAATCGGATCGTCGGGTTCTGAAATGAAGAACTGAATGCTGCCGTTGTAAGCATCGACAATAGCCTTCACTGAGTTTCTTAAGTACCGATCAGGATCATCTGGTGAGACCGCTGCGCTGTAAGCCAGGGTCGTGCTGTGGGTGTACCCCTCAACGACCCAATACTGATGTTGTTGGCGTTGATCCGATGTCGCTTTGGTCGTGTTGGAACTGTCCTGATCAGAATTGGGAATGGAGATCAGATAGGGCTCACCACGAAAATCAATGAAGGGTGCTATCGCTTTGACACGGCTGCGCACATCACGCCTGATAAGTAGTTTGGAATCAACGTTGATCGCGTTTGTGAACAGCAATCGAGGTTCACGTAGATAAACCGCTGCTGCGCATCGTTGAAGCCAAGATCTAATTGATACACCGCCTGATCCATGATAGTGCGTCATTACATTGATATCGCCTTCGGGGTAATCAAATTCTGCGATATCTGTTGGAGCGATGGCATAGGGCGAAGGAAGCATCCCGTAATAGAGCGCTGCATCGCCGACAGGGATTTGATCCTGAACGTCAGATCGTTCAATACCCAGTGCTGGATTTCCAGCAATTTTTGTTTCCGTGCCGAGACCTTTGATGAAATAAGAAGGGAGACCATCGTCCCTGCGTTCATTCACCGGACTAACGGTGAAGCCGTAGCCGTGGGTGAAGATGAAATGACTGTTCTGCCAGGTTTTAGAGCGACGCGGCAATGCGGATTGATCCAATTCGCGCGCCGAGACAATCACTTGCTGGGATGAATCGCTGTCTTGATTCAGCGGATAACGATCAACTGCTGCATTGGAAAAGCGGTAGTAGACCCTCAGCTGCTGCAATTGGCGGTTTGCTTCAAGCAAAGGACCGCTGTCCCAGAGGCGGACATTTTCGAGAGTGCTGGCGCCTTGCTCACGATCAGCAGCGCTGAACCTTGAGGGGTCATCGACTTGACTCTTGATTTGATCCAACTGGAAGCCCCATTGCGTGGCCTCAATGGCATTTTTCAGATAGCGCTCTTGCAAGGCAAATTCCCTTGGCCGCACCACGAGCCAGCGGGTCAGAGGTGTGGCGACCATTTCCAGCACCACGAGCGTCGCCAAGGTCAATGCAAGTCCCTGACGCAGTCGCCGCCGACAGGGCAACAGAACAGCTACCGCAATCAGCACCAGTAGGAGCGTGGCGACTGCACGCAACGGCAGGGTGAGGTGGGCCTGTAGCCATCCCGCCCCTGCCACAAGGCCGTGCTGAGTCCACAGGAGTTGATGCCTGGATAACCACACCAGACCCGCTGCTCCAAGCAGCAGAAGCGCTGACAGGGACCTGATCAGCTGAATCTGTCGCCGCGAAAAGATTGGACTGGCCCAGTCAGAGATTGCTTTGGAGCCAGCCACAAGACGCCAGAGCTCAAAGACGAGGGTGAATGCTGCGCCCAAGATCAACAGTTCCAGGGCCAGATGCAATCCGGCAAAGCGCCCCAACCCGAAGCTCAGATCGGCTGCGAGTAAGGGGTCTTTCGTGGATTCATTAGGAATCAAGAGGGCCAGCGACCAGATGCTCCAAGCGCGGCTCACGACAACAACCAGAGACCCTGCAACGATCCGTGCCAGCCATGGCCTCAACCGCGGCCAGGCCATCGCCAGGGCTATCGCTAACGCCTGAATGACTCCTCTAGCTGAGCCGATTCGAACATTTGGCCCAAGGTGTGGTCGCCACTCCCCCAGCTGAAACGGGTCATGGATGGCCAGCGCCAAGAGATCCAGCGTCAGCGAGGCAGTGACAAGCACCACAACAGCACTGATCAACAGAGCGAATCCGTAGGACCATCCGGTCAGGCAGATTCCCTGGGATGAGCTTGACGTCTGTTGTTTGAATTGCCTGGACCAGGCCCGGGCTGCCAATAGCGGCAGCATGGCCAACCCAGCGAAGAGAAGCTGAAGAAGCCAGCGCTTAAGAAGAACGTCAGTCCAGGCGAACTGATCGAACCAGAGCCACTCGATCTGCATCCGGGCTGCAACAACAACCAGCGGCAGCAGAAGGAGAAGGCGTCTCATGGGAGGCCAGCGATGTCGCGGAACCGATCACCGTTGATCGTTTCCTCGGCAATCAAAACGTCCACCAGTTGATCCATCAACTCACGGCGAGGCTCCAGTAGAGCGATGGCTTGCGCCAAAGCACTCTTGGCCAGCTGGCGGATTTGAGTATCGATGGCCTGACCTGTGGATTCGGCGTAACTCGGCCGTTGGTTGAACCAGTCGCGTCCCAGAAACACCTCCGTACCGGGGCCTTCAAGGGCCATGGGCCCGAGGTTGGAAAAGCCGAAGCGCGTCACCATCTCCCGTGCGAGTTGAGCCACCATCTGGAGATCACCACTAGCCCCTTGGGTGATCTCGAGCGATCCGAAAACCACCTGCTCTGCTGCCCGCCCACCGAGGGCGACAACAAGATCAGCCAGGCAAGACGAGCGGGTGATCAAACCGGAATCCAGCACTTCCTCATCGGGCATGAAGCGGGTGTAACCACCGGCTCCGCCACGGGGAAGAATCGTGACCTTGTCCACCGCGTTAGCCGCCGGCAGAAGACTGGCCACCAGGGCATGGCCCACTTCGTGGTAAGCGATGAGCCTTTTTTTGGCGCTGTCCTGCAAGGGGCGATTGCTGAGCCCCATGGTGATCCGCTCCAAGGCCCCCTCAAGCTGGAATTGACCGATCCGGAGCATGTTCTGGCGGGCCGTGAGGATCGCTGCTTCGTTCAGCAGATTGGCCAGATCAGCACCGGAAAAACCAGGGGTGCGGCTCGCCCAATCCGATAGCGAAACCGAGTCATCGAGGGGTCGTGTTCGCGCATGTACGGCGAGAATGGCCTCGCGACCTCGGCGATCAGGAAGACCAACATCAATTCGCCGGTCGAAGCGACCCGGACGCAACAGTGCGGCGTCCAGCACGTCGGCACGGTTTGTGGCCGCCAGCAGGATGACGCCCGAGTTCTCCTCAAAACCATCCATCTCCGTCAGGAGTTGGTTGAGGGTCTGTTCGCGTTCATCGTTGCCGCCGCCGATGCCAGCACCCCGCTGGCGACCAACTGCATCAATCTCATCGATGAAAACGATGCAGGGGGACTTTTCTTTGGCTTGGCGGAATAGATCGCGAACCCTGCTGGCGCCAACACCCACGAAAAGCTCAACAAACTCTGAGGCCGCGATTGAGAAGAACGGCACGCCCGCCTCCCCTGCAATCGCCTTGGCAAGAAGTGTTTTCCCAGTTCCAGGGGGGCCGACCAAGAGCACGCCCCGCGGGATCTTGGCGCCAAGACGAATAAAAGCCTCAGGCTGCTTAAGGAAGGTGACCACCTCCTCCAGTTCAAGCCGCGCATCGTTAATGCCGGCCACGTCTTCAAACCGAATCTGCAGGTCTTCCTGTGGCTTCAAGCGAGGTTGACTTCGCCCAAAACCCAGAGCCCGATTCGCCATCTGTGCTGACCGCTTCAGCAGGAGCGATAGGCCGACCAGCACCAGCAGAACCACCACCAGGGTCCCGGCCAGTTCGCGCCCTGCTTGTTCACGGCGGATATCAACAACTGTCAGAGGCGTGCCAGAGCTCTCTGCCGCCCGAAGGATTTGGTTGTCGTTGGCGAAAACGGGAACGGTGACCCGTCGCCCATCGTTGTATTGGACCCTGACTTCCCTGCTGCCCGGTACGAGATCCAACTGCTTGATCTCTTTTGCATCAATATCTTTGAGCAGGGTGGAGTAACTCACCGTGTCCTTCTTCGTCCAAAAACCCTGAATCGAAGAAGGTTGAACCTTCTGAGGGGCCGCGGAACCACTGGAGCCGTCCGAACCTGGTGCCACGTCATCCCTGCGCTTCACGGAGCCTAGCGATTTGACGCAAGGGGGTTCCAAACGAGACAATCTCGGTTTGGAAATACATCAGGCGCAATGGCCGTCCCGAAGAAGAAAACATCCAAGGCCAAGCGCAACCAGCGCAGCGCCACCTGGAAGGGCAAGGCAGCCGTTGCCGCCCAGCGCGCCATGTCCATCGGCAAGTCTGTGCTGAGTGGCCGCGCCCAGGGTTTTGTCTACCCGGTGAGTGAGTCCGAAGACGGCGAATCCTGAATCGAACCCTGGAGGTGGATTCGTTTCAGGTTTCGATCTGGATCCACCTCCACAACAACATCCGCTCGCATTGTTTGAAAACTGCTCGATGGCAGCGAGCAGAGAATCATGCGGATAAATCGATCCAGTTCGGAACTGGAAAGCGATGCTCCCCGTTCCGCCTGAAGGGTGGCTTCCTGTTGCCGTTTCCAACGCCATGGAGCGTTGAAGTCTGTCGCCCGCAGTTGCCAGAGTTGATCGAAACAACTCCAGGTGGCTTCGTAGAGAGCGAGAACTGGTTGCAGCTTCTGGCGCCATTCCAACTCCTCCGGCGTTAGGGGGAACTCGAGATGGGGCTCATCTGCCGTTGGGTCGGCGTTTGATCTGCATCCCACAAACCAACCCTCAAAAATCAGCAGGTCGGCATCGCAACGGCGCCAACCGCTGCGGTCTCCACGTCCTTGTCGTTTGGCTTTGTCAAAGCAGGGCATCAAGACGTGGTCACCCTGGCGCCATACCTGAAGACACTCCTGCAGGAGCTCCAGGTCATGGCTGCCAGGAAGTGCGCGGGGCACACCCCAAGGGTTGCCGCTTATGGCCGCATCAAGCCGTTCGGCCTCGAAATAAAAATCATCCAGCGACACCACCTGGATGGAGAGGCCAAGTTCCTTTGCCGCTGCTTCAATCCATTGCCCCAGAGTGGTCTTCCCGCATCCCGGCAAAGCACTGAGTCCGAGCAGACGGCGTTCTCCCAGCCATTGATCTCCCAGGCTCAGAAGAGGCAGGCCAACTGACCACAGCCAATCCGGTGCAGCTCTGGGATGCCAGTGATCGAGGGCGACCCGGTGACGCCCGGAGTTGCGCTGCTGTGCAGACCAACTTGCGACGTCGCCCAACTCAAGATGCTGAAGCAACCGTTGCTGATCGCTGCGGGGAATGATGCGTTGGCCTTCAGGATCCAACTTTGAACGCCTCCAGAACAACCGCGTAAACAAATCCAAGCCGCAGGTTGTCGAGCCAGGGAAGACGACGGCGCCCAAGAACCATCAATTCACAGGCGATAAGTGCATAAAACGCCGTATAGGTCCTCAGCTGAACAGCATCCAGGATGTAAACGGGGAGGTTGCTGCCAATGAAAAATCCAAGCAGGAGCAGCAGCAACGTGGCGCTACGGCGCCACCAGGGTCCAGACCAAGACTGACGAATCCCTGCACCCCAATTGTTCTGAAGCCCCGCCAGACGTGTGCGCTGGATTGAGCTCATCGATCCGGCACCGACAGCATGGTCTCCAGATACTTCAGCGTCACTGCCCCCTCCTGGCAAGAGGCACCGGAAAGGACGGTTGCTGGTTGTCCAGGGTCACCCAGGTGATCCAACACGGCTGTTGCCTCGTCAGCGGAATCACGCAAGGCTTCGGCATCCCAGGGGGAAGGGGTCAGCAGACAACGCAGACCTGCGGCTCTTGCTGCCGAGAGACCAGCGGCAGAATCTTCGACAGCGAGGCTGGCAGCACTGTTGGCCCCACTGCGTTTGAGAGCGAGAAGGTAGCCGTCCGGTGCTGGCTTGCCCGTAGCAACGTCATCCGATGTCACCACGCCATCGAAGCTGGGGATCTGTTTCTGGATTTGTTCCAGCAGTGCCATCACCGACGCCAATCCGCTGGAGGTGACGATCCACTGCTGCACGCCGGCGCGGCTCAGCTCATGCAAAAGCCTCTTCACACCGGGGCGGAGATGCACGTGTCCTTCGCGGACCCGTTCCAGGTAATGCAAGCGTTTGCGATCACGCACCTGGTCCAGTTGGTCCTGGGTGAGGGTCACCCCACAGGCTTCAGCGTGAAGCTTCACCCTGCGGAGTCCGCCTGGAATCGCCAGCAATCTGTTGTAGAGCGCTTCATCCCAAACGAAGGGTAGATCCAGCTCCTTAAAGGTCATGTTGAAAGCCGGTCGATGACCGTCCATTTCCGTGTCGGCCAAGGTGCCGTCCACATCCCAAAAGACCGCTGAAAGTCTGTTCACCTTGAGCAGCAGCAACGGCACAATGCTGGGACATCACCCCCTGTTGCGTTCCCTTGCCGGCTGTTCCGCTCCATTGGTCCTGGTCCCTTCCAGCCGTGGTCGAACCATCCCCATTGCGAGGGCTTGATTTGCCTCTGGCGCTGCGCTGTGTGCTGCGGCGCAGGGGATTCAGCTCCACATCCGAGGCCGAGAGATTTCTCTCCCCTGGTGATCTGCCACCCACCCGCGATCATTTCCCCGATCTCGAGCAGGCCTGTGCCCGTCTGGTGGCGGCCTGCCGATCCCGTGAGCGTGTCGCCATCTGTGGTGATTACGACGCCGATGGCATGACCAGCACAGCTCTGCTGTTGCGGGCGTTGGCCCCGCTGGGCGCTGAGCCGGAGCCAGCGATTCCGTCGCGGATGGAGGAGGGATATGGTCTCAATCCCGCCATGGTGCAGCGGCTCTACGACGATGGAGTGAGGCTTCTGGTCACCGTTGATAACGGAGTTGCCGCGAGGGAAGCCCTTGAACTGGCAGCGAGTTTGACCATGCAGGTGATCGTGACCGATCACCACACCATCCCGGCGGAGCGGCCGCCCATGACCGCACTCATTCACCCGGCCACCACGCCAGAGGACTCGCCCTACCGCGGACTGGCCGGCGTGGGCCTGGCCTATGTGCTGGCCCATGCCGTTGCCGAAGTGCTGAACAAACCAGAAGCGATCCGCGTTGCCCGTGATCTGTTTTGCATCGGCACGGTGGCCGATATGGCTCCTCTGGTGGGGGCAAACCGCAGTTGGTTGCTTGAGGGGCTGAACCACCTGCACCGCTCCGAGTGCAAAGGCTTGCAAGCACTTCAGCGTCTGGCCGGTCTTGGAGAACGCCCGCTGACGGCCGAGGACATCGGGTTTCAGCTTGCACCACGAATCAATGCTGTCGGTCGCCTCGGCGAACCGAGGCTCGTTGTGGACCTGCTTACGGCTGAGGATCCTGATTCAGCGATGGCCCTGGCACGCCGCTGTGATGATTACAACCGCCAGCGTCGGGATCTCTGCGATGCGATTGAAGCGGAGGCCGTGGCTCTGGTGGAAGCGGAGAGCGATGACAACCTTCCGTCTTTTCTGCTGCTGGCACAAAGCCACTGGCACCACGGAGTGATTGGCATTGTTGCTGCCCGTCTGATGGAGCGTTATCACCGTCCCACCGCTCTGCTAGCCGGTGATGGTGATGGAAGCCTGCGCGCTTCGGTGCGTGGGCCCAGTGGCTTCGCTGTGGATCGTGCCCTCTGCAGTTGCAGTGATCTGTTGACCCGCTTTGGAGGCCATCCCGCTGCAGGGGGGTTCACCGTGAAAGCGGAGCTTGTCCATGCCCTGCATGAGCGCCTCTGCGCCGAGGCCGATGGTTGGCTGATGACCCAGGCTCAGGGGCGTCCCGTGCAACCTGACGCTCTGCTGCAGTTGAAGGATGTGAACTGGGATCTGTGGCGCCACCTGCAATCCCTGGCCCCCTTCGGCATCGGTCATCCGAAACCGCTCTTCTGGACGCGAGGTGTGAGCGTTGAGGAGCGGCGGGACCTCAAGGGTGGACATCTGGCCCTGACGTTGCGCCAAGGGGACAGTGAGCGACGCGCTATCGCCTGGCGATGGGATCCATCGGCGCCCGTCCCTGAGTGCTGTGACGTGGCTTACAGCATTTCGATCAACCGCTGGCAGGGTGAGCAGCGTCTCCAGCTGGAACTCAAAGCCATCCGCGCCCATACGGAGGTGGTGTTGATCGACCGCGGGTCACGGCAGTACACCGCCCGCTGGACGGAAAGCTCAGGGCTGACGCTCACCAATGGTGATGGTGAAACGCTTCAGGCGAGCGTTGAACAAGAAAGATCCCTCACCAGTGACAACGACCTGACGAGGGATCAGCGGGTGATTCAGTTGATCGAGGAAGCCTGTCTGGGATTAGGGCTTCGCCCTTAAGGCGATGCGATCAGAGCGCACCGCGGCGGTAGAAGAGGATGAAGATGACAGCGGGACCTGCAATGGTGATCATCGCCAGGGCGGCAAAGTTGGCGATCAGGTGAATGTCAAAGCCCATGGCGATGCAGCGCTGTCCGAAATCGTTACGCCTCCCAGGCTACGGGGCTCTGTCCCGACAGCGACGGATTGGTTCTGATCTCTGTGATGGCTTGTCACAGCTTCAGTCATGAGCCGAACGACGCCGCAATGGACTTGTATCAAGCACTGCGGAGCCTGTTGCCGGCTCGCTCCGGAAGAACGGGCTGACGCCCTGGCGGCCTTGAGCGAAGAGCAACAACGCACCTATTTGGCCATGGTTGGTCCCGACGGCTGGTGCATTCACTACGACACGGGCAGTCAGCGATGCACGATTTATGAGGAGCGTCCTGACTTTTGTCGTGTGAGTGGCCTGGGCCGTCTGTTTGACGTTCCCGATGATCAGTTCGATGCCTTTGCCATCGCTTGTTGCCAACAGCAGATTCGCAGCAGCTATGGCGGTCGCAGTGGCGTGATGCGTAGGTTCAATCGCGCTCAGACCTCTGGAGGCTCTGTTGATGAGTGAGCAAACCAGCCCTGAGTCGCGCAGCTTTGCTGCAGTTCTGTTCAGCACCTTCACCACGGTTTTTATTGCTGAACTTGGCGACAAAACGCAGTTGGCAACGCTCTTGCTCTCGGCCCAGTCGGGCTCACCGGTTCTGGTGTTCATTGGTGCCGCTCTAGCGTTGATTGCCTCCAGCCTTGTGGGCGTTCTCGTGGGTCAATGGTTGGCCAAAACCCTTCCGCCTGAGCGTCTTGAACTGATGGCTGGAGTGCTGATGGTGGCGCTTGGCATCTGGCTGGGTCTCCAGGCTGCCCGCTCCCTTTGGCTCAATGTCGCGAGCTGACGATGGATTTTCCACTTCTGATTTCAACCTTCTTGACCGTGTTCCTGGCCGAACTCGGTGACAAGACCCAACTCGCCACCGTTGCCATCAGCGGCACGTCCAATCGCCCCCTGGCTGTGTTTCTGGGCTCATCATCCGCGTTGGTTCTTGCCAGTTTGCTCGGGGCCTTTGCTGGTGGATCCGTTGCGACGGTGATTCCCAGTGACTTACTTCAGCTGTTGGCCTCGCTGGGTTTCCTTGTGATCGGTGGTCGTTTGCTGGTTCCTCTGTTCCGTGAGACAGAACCCGCCGCGGACGGGGATCAAACTCCTGAGTCCTAGGGTGGGCTTTGGAGGGCTGACTCCGCATGGCCTGCTGAACAGCGTCGGCCGCCCCTTCCGTCTCTCCCGGCCCTGATGGTCGGTTTCTGCGCACGCCACGATGAAATTCACGGTTGCCGATCTGCTGGATCAGCTCTCGACAGAGCATCCATCCGAGCCAGACCAACTGGCCAAGATCCTCAAGCTCAGCAACAAAACGGATAAAGCATCACTTGAGTTGGCCGTTTCATCACTCGTGAAGATCGGTGTGATCGAACAGACGAGTGAGGGAGGTCTCACACGACCCCAACAGGGTGACCTGATTGATGCCCGCCTGCGTTGCAGCAGCAAAGGCTTCTGCTTCGCTATTCGCGATGACGGCGGCGAAGATATCTATATCCGCGACCATCAGCTCAACCACGCCTGGAATGGCGATCGTGTGCTGGTGCGGGTGACGAGGGATGGTGGACGCCGCCGCTCACCAGAAGGTGGCGTGCAATGCATCCTTGAAAGGGCCACTCAATCGCTCTTGGCTCAGGTGGAGCAGCAGAGCGAGCAGCTGCTGGCCGCCCCCTTGGACGACAGGGTGCTCGCTGGTATTGAACTTCCAGCAGAGGACTTAAAGCATCTCCCCGGCGATGAAGTCTCCAGCGTTGTCGAGGTGCGCATCGATCGCTACCCCTTGGCGCAGCATGCTGCGGCCGGTCATGTTGTGCGATCTCTCCCGCTCAACGGCGGACCTGCAGCAGATCGAGACCTATTACTAACCAAGGCTGGGCTTCAAGACCGTCCGGCTGCACCCCGAAGCTCTGGCAAAAACCCTGCGACCAAGGGCCGGGTTGATCTCACGGAGCAACCTTCGTTGCTTCTCAAGGGATGGACTCAGGAGGATGCGCCGGGGTTGCCTGCCGTGCATGTTGAGGCCATGGACGGTGGTTGTCGCCTCTGGGTCCATGTGCCCAGCGTGGGCGAGCGGATCGGGATAGGCAACAGCCTTGATGCCTGCCTGCGCGATCGCGGCGAAGCGCTTTGCCTCGGTCAAGTCTGGCAACCCCTGCTGACTCCGGCCCTCAACAAGGCCACCAGCTTCTCCGCTGGGTCCGAGGCTGACGCCATCAGCGTTCGGCTCGATATCTCAGCCAACGGTGAGGTGAGCAATTGGGAGTTCATGCTGAGCTCGGTGCGTCCCGTCGCCGACGTCTGCGCTGAGCAGTTGATCGCCCTTGCGGAACGCAAACCCAAGGCGCGCAGCATTCCTGCGGCGCTCAAACCGATCAAAGACCAGCTCGGTCAGTTGGAGACCCTGCGGTTCTGCAGCACCCTGCTGTTGGAGCATGAGCGCATCAACGGGGTTGTGCAACTCAATCTCTGCCCTCCACAGCTGGAGGCCCTTGGTGACCTGCGCAGCGCAGATCCATCTGGTTTGCGGCATCGCTGGGTTGATGCGTTCAACCCGTTGGACCCCCATGCGTTCCTTCAGCCTCTGTTGAGGGCTGCTGACCGTGCATGGACCGCCCAACGACTCGATCTGCAATTGCCTGGGATCACCATCGAGGCGGATGAACCTGATGGCAGCGTGCTGACCGATGTGGCGAAGACAGCCATTGCCTTGGATCTACCCCTTGAGCTGGATGACGACGGCAGCCCATCAGCTTCGGAACTGATTCAGGTGTTCAAAGACAGCAGTCAACGCCGGGTGCTTGAACAGCAGCTCAGTCACGCCCTGCCACAGCTTTGCCTTGTGGCATCGAAAGAAGCCACCCCGGCGTCAGCAGTTTCCGATGGGGAGGAGGCTGCTTTGAGCAGCCCCAAGACTTCTCTTACTCCATGGACTTGTGCCACCCAGCACTACGCCCATCTGGTGAATCAACAGGTGATCGTTGCGCTGCTGACCGAGGCCAAGGATCGTCCAACCGTGCGTCACAAGACGCGCCTGAAGCTTGGGCTTAAGGGTGCCGGTGCTGATCTCACATGGCCCCTGTTCACGGCATCCCAGGAAGAGAAACTGAACGGATTGGTGAACGAGCGCACCGTGCAGCGGCTCAACAGCCGTCGACGTCAGGTGTTGGAACTGGAAAAGGATCTGCTGTCGATGATCCAGGCTCGTTCAGCCCAGCCCCTGATCGGCCAACAGGTGGAAGGCCACATCAGTGGTGTTCAGAGCTATGGCTTCTTTGTTGAAGTTGGTGAGAGTCGTGTTGAGGGGCTGGTTCATGTGAGCTCCCTCAACGATGACTGGTACGAATACAGATCACGCCAGAATCGCTTGGTCGGGCGCAAGAACCGTCAGACCTATCAACTCGGCGACACCGTTCAGGTGCGCGTGATCAATGTGGATGTTCTGCGTAACCAGATCGACCTCGAGGTCATCAGTCAGGGTTCCAATGGCTCCAGTGAGCCTGAATCTTCGGAACCTTTGCCCGTGGCCCTCAGCGAGCGCTGAGTGATGCATCCCTATGTGCTTGCCGTCACCGGTGCATCGGCCCAACCACTGGCCGAGCGCGCCCTACAGCTGCTGTTGCAGAACGGGCGCGCGGTGCATCTCGTGCTCAGCCATGGTGCCCATGAGGTCTTCCGTGCGGAACAGGGCCTGTCCATTCCTGTGGATCCTGTCAAGCAACGCGAGTTCTGGAGAGACAGGCTTGCAGTGGAGAGCGGCGAACTCACCTGTCATCGCTGGAATGATCAAGCTGCCTGCATCGCGAGTGGGAGCTACAAAACCCGGGCGATGGTCATCGTTCCCTGCAGTATGGGTACCGTCGGGCGGATCCATGCCGGTATTGCAGCTGATCTGATCGAACGTTGTGCAGATGTGCATCTGAAGGAGCGCCGTCCTCTGGTGATTGCTCCGCGGGAGATGCCCTTCAACCTCATTCACCTCCGCAACCTCACCGGCCTGGCTGAGGCTGGAGCAACCATTGCCGCTCCCATCCCGGCGTGGTACACCCGGCCCGATTCGTTGCAGGAGATGGTGGACTTTTTGGTGGTGCGCTTGTTCGATGGTCTGGAGGAAGACCTCGCACCCCTGAAACGCTGGAACGGCCCCCTGGAATGAGCATGTTTCAGCGGCTGCTCCTGATTCCCTGCCTGGCGCCACTGCTGGCCTTGCTGGTTCTGTCCGCCACCAACGTCGGAGACAAGACCCGGATCCGTCTGCTGGTGTGGACAACACCTCCGCTCCCCGTTGGGGCGTGGACAGCAATGGCTGGCGTTGGTGGTGCGGCCGGAGCGGCTGTCGCAGCTTTTCTGGTATCGCCAGTGGAGCGTCCTCTGAGTCGCCAAAGGCGTTCCCCCGTTCAACCGGAGTTGGATGAGAGGGGCTACGCGGCCAACGCACCGACACCCAGATCGAGCGCAAACCCTGGCCCCGAACGAGATGTGAGAGAGCCGGCTCCAACGGTTTCTGTGGCCTACCGCGTGATTCAACGCCCTTCATCAGCCCCCCAGCAGCCAGAAGCTTCAGCCGTGGCCTCCGCCCCACAGGACTTGAGTGATTGGGGAGATGATCCGGAGTCGAACTGGTAAGCAACGCACCAAGCTGCTTACAGTTGCGCCAGCAATGCTTGATCGGTGAGCGAAACCCCAGTCGAGAAGCCGTCTTCAGGTCAAGACGCCCCCGCCAAAGCGGCGCCAAAAGCGAAGCCTCCCAAACCGGAGGACAAGCCCTTCCCTGAATTCATCGACACGCTGTTTCTGCCGGCCGTCGCCAAACAGCTGGCCGAACACGACATCAAAGCTGATCGGCTTGAGCGCGTGGACGGGCAGCGTCCTGTCGTCGGTGGTGAATGTCCGATGGTGGTTGGCGAATTGCCTGGGGGCCGCCGCTTCTGGGTCTGCTTCTCCAAGGCCGACATCAACAGCACCAAGGTGATTGCCCTTGCTGATCCCGGTAGTGAGCCAACGCTGCTGGAGAGCTTTCTGATCGATGAGAAGCGATTGTCCTTGCCCCTTCTTGTGTCCCGCCTGTTGCAACGGCTTAACGGCCAAAAGTGGCTGGGAGGTAACTAACCGACGGCGTTGGCCTCGGGGGTCGGGCTGACAGGCCTACATTGGCAGGATCGTGAACCGCAACTGATGGTCCCTCCCACCGCCGTGGCCGAAGGCAGCGCTGTAGCCATCAAGGATCCTGTCAAGGACACAATCCTGACCCCTCGCTTCTACACCACCGATTTCGAAGCGATGGCGGCAATGGACCTTCAGCCCAATGAGGCTGAACTGGAAGCCATCTGTGAAGAGTTCAGGAAGGATTACAACCGACACCATTTCGTTCGGAACGAAGAGTTTGAAGGCGCCGCTGACAAGCTCGATCCGGAAACACGCAAAGTGTTCATCGAATTCCTCGAGCAGAGCTGCACGTCGGAATTTTCAGGATTCCTTCTCTACAAGGAGCTGAGCCGCCGCATCAAAGCCAAAAATCCGCTTCTGGCGGAGTGCTTCGCTCACATGGCTCGTGACGAAGCTCGCCACGCCGGTTTCCTCAACAAGTCGATGGGCGACTTCGGGATGCAGTTGGATCTCGGCTTCCTGACGGCCAACAAGGACTACACCTTCTTTAAGCCGAAATTCATCTTTTACGCGACTTACCTGTCTGAAAAGATCGGCTATTGGCGTTACATCGCCATTTACCGTCACCTCGAAAAGAATCCCGACAGCAAGATCTTCCCGATCTTCAATTTCTTCGAGAACTGGTGTCAGGACGAAAACCGTCATGGCGATTTTTTCGATGCCTTAATGAAGGCTCAACCGGACACGGTTCGTGGACCGATCGCCAAGCTCTGGTGCCGCTTCTTCCTGCTGGCGGTTTTCGCCACAATGTATGTGCGTGACGTGGCTCGCAAGGACTTCTACGAGGCTCTCGGATTGGACGCTCGCACCTACGACAAGATGGTGATCGAGAAGACCAATGAAACCTCTGCGCGCGTTTTTCCTGTTGTTCTTGATGTGAACAACGACAAGTTCTGGACCCGCCTCGAACGCCTTGTAGCGAACAATGCCGCCCTCGAAAAAGCTGATGCCAGCGGTGCTATTGCTCCTGTGAAGCTGCTGCGGAAGCTGCCCTTCTGGATCCGTAATGGTGCCGAAATGGCCAAGCTTTTCCTGATGCCTGCGGTCGACAGCGAACGCTTCCAGCCTGCCGTGCGCTGAGGGACTACCTCAGCTCAACCGAGGAGATTTCTTGACCAACGCCTTTTCGAATCAGTGGCGAGGACTCATGGAGTCCTTGCTGCATCGCGGTAGTGCTGCAGGAGCCGACCTGGTGGAGGTGTTCCTCGAGCGCACCGATCACATCGGTTTGCTCGCTGAACAGGACCGGATCACCAGTGTCAATCCATCCTTCGCCCGTGGCGCTGGCCTAAGGGTGTTCCGTGATGGCCGGGATGGCTTCGTAAGCACCAACGACCTCAGCGAAGTAGGACTCCAGCGGGCCCTCGATCAGGCCCTCGCCATGCTCGGGCTCGAGGCTCAACAGCTCACTTCGTCGGCAACTTTTGAAGGATTGAAGCAGCTGACCGACCATGGTCTGACCAAAGCCGACTGGCTGGAACGCTGTCCATCCCTCGACCAGGCCAGCGAATGTCTGCTTCAGGGCACAACCCATCTCGATCGTCTCGGTCAGCACCTTCAGGTGCGCCGTGGCAGTTATGCCCGCGATTGGCAAGAAGTGCTGGTGGCTGCATCCGATGGCACCTTCGCCCGGGACATCCGCCTGCATCAATCGACCGGTCTTTCCGTTCTTGCCGCTGACGGAGATCACCGTTCAAGCATTGGCCGCCGCTACGGAAGTTCCGATCGTCCGGATGATCTTCGGGACTGGGATTCGGAGGCGAGTGCAGCTGAGGTCTGCAACAGCGCAGGAACAATGCTGCGTGCCGACTACGTGGATGCCGGACAGATGCCGGCCGTTCTTGCCAACCGCTTCGGTGGCGTGATTTTCCATGAGGCCTGTGGGCACCTACTCGAAACAACCCAGATCGAACGGGGCACCACTCCCTTCGCTGACCGCGTTGGTGAATTAATCGCTCACCCAGCTGTCACCGCTATCGATGAAGGGCTAAGTGGAGGATCCTTCGGTTCCCTCTCGATGGACGATGAAGGAATGGAACCGGAGCGCACTGTTCTGATCAAAGACGGTGTGCTTCAACGGTTCATCAGTGATCGGGCAGGTGAACTGCGCACGGGCCACAAACGCACCGGAAGCGGTCGTCGTCAGAGCCATGCCTTCGCCGCTGCGAGCCGGATGCGCAACACCTTCATCGATGCGGGCTCGCATACCCCCGAGCAGTTGATTGAATCCGTCGACCAAGGTCTGTATTGCAAGGCCATGGGTGGGGGAAGCGTCGGTCCGACAGGTCAGTTCAATTTCTCCGTTGAAGAGGGTTACCTGATCGAGAACGGCAAGCTCACCAAACCTGTGAAAGGGGCCACGTTGATCGGTGATGCCAAGGAGGTGATGCCTCGCATCTCGATGTGTGCCAATGATCTGGACCTGGCTGCCGGGTTCTGCGGTTCCGTCAGCGGGAGTGTGTTCGTCACCGTGGGCCAACCCCATATCAAGGTTGATTCGATCACGGTGGGGGGGCGTTGATGATGACCAGCAACAACAGCCTCAACGCCACAGATCTGAGGGATCGCCTACAGACCCTCGCCTCCCGCGAAGGCATTCGTCTCTGGGACCTTGGTGCCGCCTGCAGCGATGACTGCTCCGTTCAGGTGGATCGCGGTGAAGCCAAACAACTCAAGGCTTCGCAGCGGAGCTCAATCACCGTCCGGGTCTGGAACAACGATGGACTGGTGGGCATCACCAGCACCACTGACCTCTCGGATAACGGCTTAGAACAAGCTCTGGTCGGAGCACATGCGGCCAGCCGTTTTGGAAATCCCGAGGAAATTCCTCAATTCTCACCATTGGCGACAGCTCCACTCCCCGAGCTTGATCGACCGCTTCAACCACGCCAGGGAATCCTCCCCCTCCTGGACACCCTGCGGGCTGCGGAAGCAGACCTGCTAGGTCGCCACCCCGCTATCCAGACAGTTCCCTACAACGGACTGGCGGAATCCCTATCCCAGAGCCTCTATCTCAACAGTGAAGGAGCACTCCGCCAGATGGAGCGCACCCAAGCCAGCCTGTATCTCTACGCAAGAGCGGAAGAAACAGGTCGCAAGCCCCGTAGTGGAGGTGCTGTTCGTTTGGGTCTTGGCAGCAGCGAGCTGGATGTTCAAGGCTGCATCAGCGAAGCGATTGATCGCACCGTCAGCCATCTGAACTATCGACCGATCGAAACCGGGAGCTACCGGGTTTGTTTTACACCTGAGGCCTTTCTCTCCTTGCTCGGTGCCTTCAGCAGCATGTTCAATGCTCGTTCGGTCCTCGATGGTGTGAGCTTGAGCCAGCGGGATTCGATTGGATCCGATGTGGCGGTTCCCTTCTTCAATCTCCACGATGATGGTCTCCATCCCGGCCACATCAGTGCTGCAGCCTTTGATGGCGAGGGAACCCCGACCCGGCGGCTCTCCTTGATTGAGGACGGAACTTTGCGGAACTTCCTTCACTCGGAAGCCACGGCGCGGGCTTTCGGTGTTCAACCCACAGGCCATGCAGGCCTTGGAGCCAAGGTTTCGGTTGGTCCCGACTGGTTTGTGGTTGGTTCCAACCCTCAGGTGAGTAGCGGCAACACCCTCGATCACCGCACCGAGTCAGGCCCCTTCGTTCTGATTGAGGATCTGTCAGCTCTCCACGCCGGTGTGAAAGCCACCCAGGGCTCCTTCTCCTTGCCTTTCGATGGCTGGTTGGTGAACAACGGCGAACGGGTGTCCGTTGAAGCGGCAACGGTTGCTGGTGACATCCGCTCCGTTCTCAACGGGATCGTTCATTTGGAAGCTGATGCTGAAGTCACCCACCGTGGGGTTTCCCCTCATGTGTGGGTGGATGGACTCTCCATCACGGGCGAAGCCTGACGTTGAAGATTCTGTTCTGGGGGACACCGGTCTATGCCGTGCCGACCCTTGATGCATTGCATCAGGCGGGTCACACCATCGTTGGGGTGGTGACCCAGCCTGATCGCCGGCGTGGTCGCGGCAAACAATTGGTTCCATCACCGGTCAAGGCGAGGGCTGAAGAGCTGGGTCTTCCGGTTTTCACCCCTGAACGGATCAAACGGGATGACGCTTGCAAGGCTGAGCTTGATGCTCTCGGAGCCGATGTCTCAGTGGTGGTCGCCTTCGGTCAGATCCTTCCCAAGGATGTGTTGCAGCAACCGCCCCTGGGCTCCTGGAACGGCCACGGATCGCTACTGCCCCGTTGGCGAGGTGCGGGTCCAATTCAGTGGGCCCTGCTCGAAGGTGATCAGGAAACGGGTGTTGGAATCATGGCCATGGAAGAAGGCCTCGACACCGGACCTGTGCTGCTGGAGCAACGCATCCCGATCCAGCTGCTGGATTCATCCATCGCCTTAGCCGAACGGCTGAGTGCACTGACCGCAGACCTGATGGTGCAGGCCATGCCTTTGATTGAAGCGGCGGGCCCTGGCAGCGAAGGCGAGAGATTGGCAAGGCTCAACGTGCGCGTTCAGGCAGAGGAGTCGACCTATGCCCGCATGTTGGAGAAGCAGGATTTCCAATTGGATTGGTCAGCCTCTGCCCTCAGCATCCATCGCAAAGTGATGGGGCTTCATCCCGGAGCATTCACCCAATGGCATGGCAAACGTTTGAAGGTGTTGCGCACGGAGCCGTTGATCGAGCGCTTGCAGGATCAACTCAGCGCCGAGGTGCGCAACCTCGTGGGTCAATGGCCCACCGGCGGGCATCCCCCAGGGACGATCTTGGCGGTGATTGAGGATCTGGGACTTGTGGTGAGCAGTTCCGGCTGTCCTCTTCTGATTCGGGAGGCACAGCTGGAAGGGAAAGCACGCAGCACAGCACCCGTTCTGTTTCAGCAACTCAAGGCCACTCCAGGAGATCGCTTCGGCGAGGGTTGATTCAGGTTTCCGTGTACAACAAACGCGCTTGAGCCCAGACCCGATCAAGATCCTGTTCAGAGAGTTGTAGAGCTTCTGGGAACATCGTTGAAAGCCATTGTTGGCGTTTCAACAGGGTGTCGGCCTCAAAAAATGTTTGCTGCGATGCGAGCACTCTGAATTTGAGGAATTCAAGCAACCTTGCGCGTAGGCGAATCGTATCCACGAGTTTGATTCGTCCGCCTTGATCTCGAAGTTGAATGGTGCTGCCGGGTTCAATCCCACTTAAATGGGGTGCAAGCAACTCCAACATTGTTGGAGGCTGCCAATGACGTTCCTTGGTCTCGGGGTGGGGGTAGTAAATCCAGCCATTCACAAACTCAGTTTCACTTGCTTTGATCTCCACGGTCCAGAACGAAAATGTTTCAGGGGGATGGAGTTCGGTCCAATGCAGCTTCTCGAACAGGTGATCTGGATCTGAGAGAGAAACCTCGAGCGGCGCAAAATCAATATTCAGCGTGCCGAAATAACAGCCGGACAGGTCGAGACCGAATGCTTTGAATGCAGGTACTTGCATTCGAATTGTTCCATCCGGATATGGAGATTCGTTGCTTGTTCCGGAGGCGACTCCATGGCCAGCACAGAGACGCCCAGTGAGCCAATCAGCGCTCATGGATTAACGAGTTCACGATGGCTGCAGCTCTCGCAGGGGCCTTCCGGCCACACGGCACAGCGAAGCAAAGGGCTGCGAGCATTGAACCGACATTTCGGGTCGCCGATCACCCAGCCGTGTCTCCAGGGTGTTGCGTCCGCGGGTCGAGCCTGGGGTTTCACCATCAAAGCCACCGATGCCATCACATAGCGACCGTTACGCAGGGCATAACGGTGTCGACGTTGCATCACAAGGAAGGATTGCTCTTCGACAACAAGCCAGCGTCCTGGTTGGGGTGGATCCTCAAGATCAATGCGATGGATCAAACGATCACCGCTGATATGGCGAAGTTCAACAAGCATGGCTTTCGTCCTGATCGAGATCGTTGCTGCGGATTGACATTCCCCAGCCAAACAGCATCAGCACCACCAATAGGGTGAGCCAATCGGGTTGATTGATGCTGGGGAGAACAACGTGAACAATCAGGCGCAGCGCCACAAAGGCAACAGCGAGAAATCCAGCCGTTTCCAGACGTGGATAGAGATCAAGCCAGCGGATGAACAGGGCGGACGTGAAGCGCAGCGCCACGATGCCAATGAAGGCGCCTGCGCTGATCAACAAAATTTGATCACTGATGGCCACTGCTGCGGCAACGCTATCAATGGAGAAGGCAAGATCTGTGAAGGCCAGCAGCAGAACAGTGTTGAGAAAAGGGCGTGAAAGAGCGCTGGATTCACTGCCCCCGATGGACTCCGCGTCAACGCCTGATCGATTGTTGAAGTGATCCACGACCAGCCACACCAGATAAGCGGCAGCCAATAACTGCACCCACGCGTTTTGCAACACCCACTGGGCAACAACGATTAAGCCGATCCGCAAGACCAGTGCAATGCCAATACCCAGGTTGAGGGCAAGGCGTTCCTGCTCCGGTTGGCGGCTGCTGCGGGCGATGGCAGCGAGGGCCACGGCATTGTCGGCCGACAGGATCAGCTCCAGCAACACCAGAACTGGGAGCAGTGACACAACCTCTCTCCATTGATCGGCACCTTCGAAAAAATCCGAGAGTGAGGGAAGCGAAGTGATGTCCATCGCGGCAGCCTAGAAAGTGCAAGCGCTGTTCCATTGCGATGCAGATCCGGGCCGAGCTGTGTCACGTCGACACCCTGCGATGCATCGTGCGTGTTGAGGCCTGGCACGACGGTGCTTTGCTGGGCAGCGCCCTTGGTGAAGCCGCGACGGCGGAGGAAGCTGAGGAAAGGGCCTTGCAGCGCCTGAACACCAGGCTCGAGCCCACTGGGCGAACTCAACCCACACAGACTTCGGCTCGTTCCGAAGCCAAGGCGAAAGATGGGGACGCGAAGGCGGTTCCCGTCGAACGTCCAAGAAAGCTTGATCAGGCCGAGCCCGTTTCTGCCTCGTCCACTCCTGCCCCACAGGAGCTCCCCATCACAGCTTCTGACAATGCCCCCTCTGAAACTCCCACGGATCCTGATGATTGGAGTGATGAGCTGACCGCCATCGATATGGAAATCAGACGCATCGGTTGGTCTCGGGAGCAGGAGCAGGAGTACTTGACCCGGGCCTTCGGTCTTGGCAGCCGCCATAAGCTGACGCGCTATGCCGATTTGGTGGCCTATCTGCGTCAGCTGAAGTTGATCCAAGCCAACGACGATGCATCCACGGCACCGGCCCCTATCCGTCGTGGTGACCTGCTTCAGCAAGGAGATTCAATGTTGAAGCAGCTGGGCTGGAGCGCCGATCAAGCCCGGGCTTTTCTCCAACAACAACTTGGGTTGACCAGTCGTCAACAGCTGAGCGATGAACAGCTGCTGCAGTTCAACATGCTGCTGGAGGAGCAAGCTATGAAAACGGCGAGCTGACATTTTTAGCTGAGAAGGAAGTGCTGACAACACTTCTCAGTGTTTAGGAGAAGGTAGTTTGCGTGCAGTTATGGCCTTTTGCAGCTGCTTCAAAGCCTTCAAGATCATGAACACCAACGTTCAGGAAGCTGAGCAACGGAAGCAGTTGCAGGCGATCCGAGCGCATCTGGTCAACCTTGAGGACGGCGCCGACCAGGCAATCGACGTCTAGTACAAAGATTGACTTAAGGGTTCCTTGATACTCCAAGGCTTAACCAAGCAGAGCTAGGACAGGGGTCATTGGGTCTCATCTTGTGTCTAAGGTTTCAAGCTTTGACGAAGATGCTGCAGAAATTCCGCCTCTGAAATTCGAGACAGGGCTCGAGGGGAGGGAGGCAGAGCTCCTGAATCGATTTATCTGGGGGAGGATCATGGTCTTGCTTGAGAGCGGCAAAGAGCTCGAAGCAAACTCACTTCTTGAGGAGTTCGAACAGCCAACTCTTTGGGACGACCCTCTTCATTGATTGAGTGAAGGATGGCATCGGCTTCAGTCTTCTGAACTGCAATAACGCCGGCACAAATCAGGACTGAAAAACCAAATGATCAGCCGGTTAGTGAACCAGGCGAGCAAGACGCCCAGAGCTATCGAGACAAGCGATTCCACTACAGGTCTTCAGGAGACCATTAGAAAGAGCTGAATGCTGCCAATATGACGTGATGGTCAAAGGATGAAGAACAGCCCTCAACGGTCAGTCGCGTACTGGTTCGTCCTTGCCTTTGGGTGCTTCGACCTGAGGCCTTGCTGCTGACTTTGAAGCAAGAGAAGCCTCAAGACGCTGCAGTTGCGCTTCACGCAGTGCGGCAGAGATATCGAGAGTGCGGTCAGCCATCGATTGGCGTTTCCAAAAGCGGAGGAGCAGGGCCTAGCGCTGTCGAAAGGGGGCCTACTGATCTGAGAACGCACGAACCATAAGGAACTGAAGGCCGCAGGCCACGGAGTAGAAATACCTAGGGTCAGCAACCCCTGACTGCTCAAAGCCTGGGGGCGATGTGTGTAACGAGGTCAGCGCTGCCCCTCGCTAGAGCAGCGTTACTTGCTGCAACCCGAATCGTTAAGCCCTCCATGCATATGTGACAAGTCAAACCTTTTGTCTCGACTTACCCAGACGGGACTCAATTAGCGACCTATCTGTTGGTTCAGTAGGGATTCAGAGCATGAAAGGCACCAAGACCAAACTCACAATCGCTCCAGAGGGCTTCGAGTACTACAGGGTTTGCGACCGAGAAGGTATCTGCCAAGTAGTCAGAGGCATGTGGGCAGCACAGCACCTCACAGAGGACATACGTGAGCTGAGCGCCACCAAGACAAAGTATTCAGAGGATTGGGTTTAGAGCCCTGAATCCGAAGTCATGAGAGAAGAAGTTCCTGGGGCTGCAATAAGCAGCCCTTCCCAAATGAACTTGTTGTTGTACGTGCAGGGCTAATCGTTTTTCGTGCGCGTTAAGTCTTACAGCCACATTGAAGCCATCTCAGAGACCTTCAAGATCGTGCAAAGCAACGTGCTGGAAACAAGTAACGCAAGCAGTTGCATGCGATCCGAGGGCATCTGGACAGCCTTGAGGACGTGGCATCACAGGTGATCGACGCTTAGTTCCTAGGAGTGGCCTACATCGAGGACCAATGCTTGATCCATTCTCTTTTCCTCGGCATTGAGGAAATCGGCCCACATCCCTATGAGGAAGCTCAGCGTCCCTAAGGCGCGAAGCTGCTCTTTCGAGCCAGGGCGGGTGTATTTGAAGTCCATAAACATACGATCGGCGACTGATCGCTGTTCTTGACATCGAGCATCAATGGACATCGTCAAGCCTCTGCTGACACGAACATAGTCGAACTTCGTTACATTCCGTAATGAGCTCACATTTCAGGTCCTTATGTCCATCTCCAGCCAAGACCTGATCATCTTCTTCGCAAGCTTCGGCGTGGCTCTCGTAGCCCTGAACCTCTACAAGCTGTCTCAGCCTGCAAAAGGCTGAGGCCTCAAACCCTTGGAACGATGTGAGTTACGAGGTCAGCTTTGACCCAGCTGGTGACGTGGTTATTCACATAGGTCACCTGGAAGAACAAAGGGGTCTTTGTGCTTTTGGCGCTGCCCATAACGTGAATCACGTCAGCCATATGCCAGGACCCGTCCATGTTCTTGATGATCACGGACATTCCCGCTTTGACGTGGTTAAAGATCGGATCCGGCTTAGGAGCTGCAACAGCGCTCGAGTAACCAGCTGACATACCACTTAAACCAGGCGCCTGTATTAACGCTTGGGAGGAAGCCAAACCCCACTAAGAGGGAATCAAGGTTCCTTTAAGGACGGTCACTCAGTGATTGATGACACGTGTTCTGTCTCCTAAACAGGGATAAAAACGAAATGCCGGCTGCATGAGGGTCAAGCCGGTGGCGGAGTTGCGTCCGTTTTCGCTCGACGCGATGCGACTCCGTCCGGGCAGCGCACCTAGCGATACATAGAGCAGCCATAAGCATCACTCACCAAAAGCGCGCTTTTTTGCGTGCAGATTGTCGAGGTTCGTTCAAAACCAAGTCAGCCACGCAATCTTTTGCTGCTGAAGCCACAGACGATCAGCTTGGCCAAATAAGCACTAACACTCAGGAATGGTCCGAGTTAGTGGTCTACAACGGATTTGCGGCAGGGACTGATACGGCGTCCATGCCGATTGCAGCAGAGTGAATCGTCTAAACACTCTGCGCATCCTGGCCATTTCCCCCGCTTCTTTCCTGAAGGGGGAGATGGCTCCTATGGGGCGATAACGAGCTTCCGTCTGCCCTGCGTTCAGAGCTAGTTGAGCGCTGAACTCAACTGCGGAAGTTGAACTCCAGCTTGTTTTTGGGCTTTTGATATTTGATCACATTCATCACCTGAAGACCGGTATTTTCGGACTTCCTTTCTTCAGCGAGCGCTTTAAGGATCATTGAGCCGGAGGCTTGCCAGTCGTGATTCACTTCGATCAGCTCCTTGGCTCGTGAATAATATTCGGCAGCCTGAGCCAAATGATTAGACTTTTGATTCAAAGCTTTTGATGATATAGCCGTTGTGATGGACTTCAACTCGTCTCGGTGAACTATACAGCATGCTTTTGCAATTGAAAGGTTGCTTATGCGGGGTCTCTAGCGGCGCGCTCTTTTGTAGAGGGCTTGATTTACGAGCGGAAAGGCATAGGGCATTTGGTTGATTTCATTCTTGATGGCTGAAAAGCAGGTGGCGGAGCCGTCCGAATAGCCATCTTCGAGAATGCTTGCTTTGGCCTGTTGAAGGGTTAATCCATCCCGCATTCCCGCTTCAAGGTTGAATGCCGCCTCATAGCTTTGGCAGCCACCAGATTGCGCTTGCATGCTTTGACCAAACAGCAACAGCGTCAGACCAGTAAGGCCAGCAAAACCCTTCCTAAGCAACCTGACTGACGGCATGTAAGGTGATTGATTGGTCGACGGCTGCTTGATCTGAGCGAAGGTCTCACCCCTATTGCCCGCTCCCAGACATGTTGCCTTGAGATCATATTTGCCATAAGAGTTGCCTTCAAATCTCAACATTTTGAATCTTTAACTTTTCAAAGTTCCAAGTTGCTTGCGCGATATGTTTAGTCATGGGCGACCCTACACTTGTCATACGGCAGCTGATCAACGAACTTCGGGATGACATGTCCGAAGCAGGCCGTGAGCTGAGAAATCGGAACGCTTGGGATCTTCAATGTCCCGTCGTCATCATTGACGCCCGAACCGAACCCAACCGGGTTGTTCGAACGTCGGTGCGTGGCATTACCGGTGCCATAGCCACCAGCAACGTGATCGACGATCCCTTGATGCGCTCCTTTCTGGAGCGCTTCCGTGAGGTTGGTGCTGATCAAGCGCTGGACGAATTTCTGAGGGGTCCCGAGGCAGAACGCTTCGCGGAACTCTGGGACATTTACAACGACGAAGCCCAACAGCAGGGTTTAGCGGTCTGGTCCCACAGTGACGCCGCCAAATTTGTACTCAAGTCGAAAACCTGTTTTGGCGATGGTCAGTTGGCCTGTGTGGCCATCACTTCCGGCGGTCATCGCGATGCCCACGACGTTCTCACCTTTTCTGTGGATGCCTGCTGGTTGTCTTGAGATCCCGCTCGGTCTCAAACACACCAGAAATCAGGAACGAATCAGTTGCACAACAACCAAAAGAGCTGAAGCTGCCAGTGGCCAAAGCAACCAGGTCAACTGAGGAACGGTTAGCGCGAGAACCAGTCCGATCACAAAGAAAATCAGAAAACGGCCGAGGGTCATGAAGGCACCAATACCGACGTATTGAACCGAAAACACCGCTTTAGGCCAGTTTTTCGTGCCTCGATCTAGGAGCGGGTTCTGGGTTGAACAGGATGGGGATCGATGAGACCACGAGCACTCCGCCAACTGTGAGCAACACCAGCAGCGGGATGGGCCGGACCAGCGGCTGACGCTCTAACGGTGTCGCGCAACTGGAGCAGAGCGGAATCACGCCTTTGGTGGGATGCAACACCAAGGCCGGGCCGCAACAGCAGGACGGACAGCGATAGCGCGGCATCGACCAGTGAAACGCAGCTCCTGGCACCTTATTGCGAAGATCATGGATTGCCGAGGCCTGCTCCATGCCGCTCCGTTCCCTGGTGACCAAGTTGCAGGAAACTGCTCTCACCGGTGAGCTTGATGAGCGCTCAAGCCGCGCTGAACGTCTGTTGATGCGCGGAGCAGGTCGTTGCAGCCGCGCTCTTGTGGCCAGTGCGCTAAGTCAACGACGGGGTGCACCTCTGCTGGTGGTGGTGCCGACGCTTGAGGAAGCAGGCCGCTGGACAGCGCTACTGGAATTGATGGGGTGGAGCCAAGCCAGCCTGTATCCCACCAGCGAAGGCTCTCCCTATGAACCTTTTGATCCCACGAGCGAAATCACCTGGGGGCAACTTCAAGTTCTGAGTGACCTGCTTGGGGAGCCCGACGCGTCGTCCTGGGCGATCGTGGCCACGGAACGTTGCTTGCAGCCTCACCTTCCCCCTCCAGATGTTCTCAAAGAGAAGACGCGCACCTTGCGCAAAGGGGATGAGGTTGATCTGGAGAGTCTTGGTGAGACGCTGGCTCAGCTCGGTTACGAGCGGGTCACAACCATTGAGCAAGAGGGGAGCTGGAGCCGTCGCGGCGACATTGTCGACATCTTCCCGGTGAGCAGTGAGCTGCCCGTTCGGCTCGAATTTTTCGGGGAGGAACTCGACAAGCTGCGGGAATTCGATCCCGCCAGCCAACGCTCATTGGACCCCGTCGATGCCCTTCGACTCACACCAACAGGATTTGGCCCTCTGATTGCGGACCAGCTCAGGGAGACGATGCCGGATGGACTGGAGCAATTGCTCGGTGCTGAGGAGACAGAGCAACTTCTGAACGGTGGAACACCGGAAGGCATGCGCCGGCTGATGGGGCTCGCCTGGGAGCAACCCGCCTCGTTACTCGATTACCTCCCTGACACCACAACGGTGGTGATCGATGAACGACGTCACGGTATGGCCCACGGACAACAGTGGCTCAGCCATGTGGAGGACCACCACCGCGACATGGCCGCTGAGGCGGGCCTGGACGATGGCGAACGTGATCAGCTCTGGCCAGCGGTTCTGCACCGTGGGATTGAATCCGCCTACGGACTGACGAAGGTCTTCCATGGCTTTGACATGGCTGAACTGCTGGAAGTTGATCAGCACCCCAACAGCTTTGACCTCGCCAGCCGACCTGTTGCGGCTTACCCCAACCAATTCGGAAAGCTCGGGGAACTGATCAAGGGGTTTCAAACCGACCGCACGGCGGTTTGGTTGGTGTCTGCGCAACCCAGCCGAGCGGTTGCTCTGCTGGAGGAGCACGACTGCATCAGTCGGTTTATTCCAAATGCCGGAGACAGCAATGCCATTGCCCGTCTGATTGATCAGAACACCCCCGTTGCGTTGAAGGTGAGGGGCACAGCGGAACTTGAGGGTTTGCAGCTGCCGGCCTGGCGGATTGCGCTGGTCACCGACCGTGAATTCTTTGGCCAACAGAGCCTCAGTTCCAGTGGTTACGTGCGCCGTCGCCGCAAGGCAGCAAGCCGCACAGTTGATCCCAACAAGATGCGGCCGGGCGACTTCGTGGTTCATCGGAACCATGGCATCGGCCGCTTCAAAGCCATGGAAAAACTCGCGATGTCAGGCGACATCCGCGACTACCTCGTTGTGCAGTACGCCGACGGAATCCTTCGTGTCGCCGCCGATCAACTCGGCAGTCTGGGGCGTTACCGCGCCACGACTGAAACACCCCCGCAGCTCAACCGCATGGGTGGCACAGCCTGGAACAAGGCCAAAGAGAGGGCCAAGAAAGCGGTCCGCAAGGTTGCCCTTGATTTGGTGAAGCTGTACGCAGAGCGGCAACAGGCTGCCGGCTTTGCCTTCCCAACCGACGGACCCTGGCAGGTGGAATTGGAGGAGTCATTCCCCTATGAACCGACGCCGGATCAACTGAAGGCCACGGCCGACGTGAAACGGGACATGGAACGGCAGGAACCGATGGACCGACTGGTTTGCGGTGACGTTGGCTTCGGCAAGACCGAAGTTGCGATCCGCGCCATCTTCAAAGCCATCACCGCCGGAAAACAGGTGGCGATGCTGGCCCCTACGACGGTGTTGGCTCAGCAGCACTGGCGCACGCTGTCGGAACGATTCGCGCCCTATCCGATCAAGGTGGCTCTGCTGAATCGTTTCCGAACAGCATCGGAACGCAAAACCATTCTCGATGGTCTGAAGCAGGGAACCATCGACGCGGTGGTGGGAACCCACCAGTTGCTCAGCAAAGGAGCGTCGTTTCAAGAGCTTGGCCTGTTGGTGGTGGATGAAGAACAGCGCTTCGGTGTGAACCAGAAGGAAAAGATCAAAGTGCTGCGGAAGGATGTGGACGTTCTCACCCTGTCGGCAACGCCGATCCCCAGAACCCTTTACATGAGTCTTTCGGGCGTGAGGGAGATGAGCCTGATCACCACACCACCGCCGCTGCGCCGTCCGATCAAGACTCACCTCGCCTCTCTTGATCCGGAGGCGGTGCGCAGCGCCATTCGCCAGGAACTGGATCGTGGGGGCCAGGTGTTTTACGTGGTTCCTCGGGTCGAAGGAATCGAAGACGTGGCTTCGGGCCTACGGGAGATGCTGCCGGGCCTCAAACTGTTGGTGGCTCACGGTCAGATGGCCGAAGGTGAGCTGGAAAGCGCCATGGTGGCGTTCAATGCCGGCGAAGCCGACGTGATGCTCTGCACCACGATTGTTGAAAGCGGTCTGGACATCCCGCGCGTCAACACGATCCTGATTGAAGACGCCCACCGTTTTGGCCTTGCCCAGCTGTATCAACTGCGGGGACGGGTGGGCCGCAGTGGGATTCAGGCCCATGCCTGGTTGTTCTATCCCGGCAATGGATCGCTGAGCGACAGTGCGCGTCAGAGGCTTCGCGCCATTCAGGAGTTCGCCCAACTGGGCAGTGGTTATCAGCTCGCCATGCGGGATATGGAGATCCGCGGGGTCGGCAATCTGCTCGGCGTGCAGCAGAGCGGCCAGATGGAAACCATCGGCTTTGACCTCTACATGGAAATGCTGCAGGAATCTCTGGCTGAAATTCAGGGTCAAGACATCCCCAGTGTTGAAGACACGCAAGTTGACCTCCCCGTCACGGCCTTTGTGCCTGCTGACTGGATCACTGATCCCGATGAAAAAATCGCGGCCTATCGAGCTGCAGCCGACTGCCTGACGGCGGAAGCCCTTGTGGAGCTGGCTGCCGGTTGGGCCGATCGCTACGGAGCGCTGCCTGCTGCCGTGGTGTCACTTCTGCAGTTAATGGAGCTCAAACTTCTGGCGAAGCGGTGTGGCTTCTCGAGGATCAAACCGGAGAAGCCCAACGTGGTGTTCGAAACCCCCATGGAGGAGCCGGCGTTCCGTTTACTGCGCCAGGGGTTGCCCCAGCACCTGCATGGCCGTTTGGTGTATCAGGCCGGCAGCGGCATACAACACAAGGTGATGGCCCGAGGTCTCGGTGTTCTCCCCATGGAGAAGCAACTGGAACAGCTGATGGAATGGCTCCGTCTCATGGCAGCCCAGATTCCCGACGCCGATGGCAAAACCGAGTCACAGCGGCAGGCGGAGCTGCGGGTCAAGAACGCAGAGGTGCTTCAGGTCTGAGCTTTGAACCCAATTCTGAGAAAAACGTTACCAACCACGCAATTCTTCGTTACATTGGTCTGAACGAAATCCTTTGGACATGGGTGAATTCGTCGAGATCGGTGCTGGTGGCGTCTCTCTGGAACTGATCAGCGGCGTTTTCTGTGCCACAGCACTTGGTGTGTATGCCCTCTTCCAACCTGATGCCTCAGACGACGACGACTCCAACGGTGGTGGCGGCGGCGGATTGATGCAGCCGATCTCCTGACCTACTGCAGTGCGTAGCTGAGATTGGCCCGGCCCGGCTGATACGTGGTGCCCGTCTGAGTTCTGTTCAACTGTTTCAGCAGAGTCCCCTCAGCCGTCCTGTACTGGCTGTCTTTCTCTGTTCCAAGGTCTTCAACCGAGAAATTCTTGAGCTCCTTCTCCGACATCGCTGCGTTGATGTCCGGTTGGATCCCGTTCTTGTGAATATCAGTTCCCTTAGGGGTCAGATATTTGGCGATCGTGACCGTCAAACCGGATCCATCGGCAAGGCCGCGAACAGCCTGAACAAGACCCTTGCCAAAGGTCTTCTGACCGACGAGCTGTGCACGGGAATTGTCCTGGAGGGCCCCTGAAAGAATTTCGCTTGCACTGGCAGATCCTTGGTCAATCAGCACCACCATTGGTTTGTCGGTGATCGCATTGCCCGTGGCGCGCCTCACATCGCGGATTCCTTCACGGGTTCGGGTGCTGACAATGGTGCCTTCGTTGAGCCATTGGCGGGCGATGTCCACGCTGGCCTCGAGCAGGCCGCCTGGATTGCTGCGCAGATCCAGCACATAGCCCTCAGCAGCCTGCGATTCAAGATCCTTGATGGCCGCACGCATCTCACGCGTGGCGTTGGCATTGAATTGCTTGAGACGGATGTAGCCCACCTTGCGGCCGTTGGGCGCCGTGTTGAGCATGGCCTTCACGGCATGGATCTCAATCCGCGCCCGTTTCAACGGCACATTCAGCACCTGACCCTGGCGCCTGAGTCCCAACACCACATCGGTGCCCTCAGGGCCTCGGATCAACTTGACGGCGTCCTCGGTGGTCATGCCTTTGGTGGAGGCACCGTCAATGGAGACAATCACATCCTTGGGCTGAACGCCCGCACGGGATGCAGGGGTGCCCTCAATCGGGGAGACAACAATCAGCTCCTTCGTGTCTTTGTCGAGACTGAGCTGGATCCCCACGCCCATCAGCTCACCGGAGGTGTCGATCTGCATTTCCTTGAATTCCTTCGGATCAAGGAAACGCGTGTAGGGATCATCAAGGCTGGCCAGCATGCCGCGGATCGCCTCGTAGGACTCGGCGCTGCCCCCATAAGACTTGCTGAGCAGATTGCTCCGCAATTGGCGCCACGTTCTTTCGTCGTAGGAACCCGTCGAATCCAGGTAATCGCGATAAACGATCTGCCAGACCTGATCAATCACCTCCTTGGGGCTGTCGTGGATGGATCCGCCGGAGGCCGATGGCAGGGAGAGGCCCGGTGAACTGATGCCCATGGCGGTGACCACACCGCCGACACCAAGCATCAACAGCAACGGAGTCGATCGGACCAAAGAACGCAGGCGCTGACTCCGAACCATGGCCCTTCAGGACTGATTCTTCAGACTAACGAGATCAGGCGGGCTCCACCCAGCGACCGTCCTCTTTGATCAACTGGATCAGCGCTTCGACGCCTTCTGCCTCGGGCACCTTGCGGATTTCATCACGACCGCGATAGAGCGAAATCACGCCCGGGGTTTTTCCCACATAGCCGTAATCAGCATCGGCCATCTCGCCGGGACCATTGACGATGCATCCCATCACGGCGATGTCGAGGCCCGTGAGGTGGGACGTGGCGTTGCGCACCTTATGCAGCACCTCCTCGAGATTGAACAGGGTGCGACCGCAGCTGGGGCAAGCGACGTACTCCACCATGGTCTTGCGCAGACCCAGGGATTGAAGAATCGAGTAGCAGACAGGGATTTCCTTCTCGGGGGCCTCCGTCAGGGAGACCCGGAGGGTGTCTCCCAACCCATCGGCCAGCAGGGTGGCGATGCCGGCGGTGCTTTTGATCCGGCCGTAATCACCGTCACCGGCTTCGGTCACGCCCAGGTGCAGGGGGTAGTTGAAGCCTTCCTTGTCCATGGTGTCCGCCATCAGGCGGTAGGCGGCGAGCATCACCGGAGCCCGCGAGGCCTTCATCGAAATCACGATGTTGTGGAAATCGAGCTCATGGCAGATCCGCACAAATTCCATCGCTGATTCGACCATCCCCTCAGGGGTGTCGCCATAGGTGAACAGCATCCGCTCCGCCAGGGAGCCGTGGTTCACACCGATGCGAAGCGCTTTGTTCTGGTCCCTCAGCAGGGTCACCAGGGGCTCGAACGTTTCCCGGATGCGCTGGCCAATGGCGGCAAATTCTTCCGGGGTGAATTCCTGTCGATTCGGATCAGGCTTGTCGAAAATGAACAAACCGGGATTGATCCGAACCTTGTCGACGTGCTGGGCAACTTCCAGAGCGATCTTGATGCCGTTGTGGTGGACATCCGCCACAAGGGGAACGGTGCAGCCGCGCTGGCGAAGCTCCTGACGGATCTGTCCCATCGCCTTGGCATGAGCCATTGACGGAGTCGTCACCCGCACAATCTCACTGCCGGCTTCGGCCAGGCGGATGATGCCCGCCACAGCAGCCTCGATATCGAGGGTGTCCTCGTTGATCATCGACTGCACCACGATTGGGTGCTCACTGCCCATAGGCACATCACCGACCATCACGGTGCGGGTCACACGGCGGTGGATCTGGGTGTCGTAGCGCCGATCCAGGGCAGTCATGGGGCCGGTGGTGAAGCGCGTCAACGTTCGCACAGCCTGCGCCGAACTGCGTCGAGATCCTGTCGGGTCAGATCCAGGGGGGCGCCGGCTGCTTTGGAGGGATTACGCAACAGGTATGAGGGGTGAAAAATCGGCATCACCGCCCGTTCATTCCAGATCTGCCACTGACCACGAAGCTGGGTCATGCCCCCCTTGATTCCAAGGATGGCCTCCACAGCAGTGGCTCCCGTTAACACGATCACTTTTGGGTTGACAGCAGCCAGTTGCAGGTCAAGCCAGAAACGGCAGGCAGCCAACTCAGCTTTTTTCGGTCGTCGATTGTTCGGTGGGCGGCATTTGATTGCATTGCAGATGTAAAGGTCATGCTCTGGATCCAGATCCACGTCCCGCAGCAGCTGATCGAGGGCACGTCCTGAACGACCGACAAACGGGGCGCCCTGAGCATCTTCCTGAGCCCCTGGTGCTTCGCCAATCAGCATCAGATTCGCCATGGGATTGCCCCTGCTGATCACGACGGCCTGTCGAGTGCTGGCGAGGTCACAAGCTTTGCAGGAACTGCAGTCCTCCAGGTTGGTGCCGGTCATGCGATCGAAGCGACAGCGACCAGGGGAGCCAGAAGCAACAGGGGATTGCCCTCCGGGTCGTGGATCCAGGCCTCAGCACCAAAGGGCTCAAGCCGCGCCTCCTCCAGAATCGATCCACCACGCTGCAGGGCGTTGCTGAGCAGCCGTTGAAGTTCAGGCAGGGGCTCCTGCGATGGTGGGAGTTTCAAACAGGGCGCCAACGCTCGCCCCCGGGCAGGAAAAGAGCGCCGGCGTGAGGGCCTGTAGATCTCCAGCTCGGTGCCATTGCTGAATTGAACGATGCAGTGGTGCTCCGCTACCCCAGGATTCAACTTGGCTTGAAACAGCTCGCTGTAGAAGGTCGCAAGCCTGGCGCTGTCTTCTGCGGCCAAGACCCAGCTGATCTGTATCGCATTCATGGGCGCTGAGAAATCACGGTTGTCTGCGACACCATCTGCGGCAGGATGATGTCGTTTTAGACGCGCCGCGGGGAGGTGCGTTACCGATGCCGCGCCCGCCAGAACTTTCCGACCGGGCTGTCGCCCTGAAACCGTCACTGACGCTGGAGATCAGCGCCAAGGCCAAAGCTCTGCGCGACAGCGGCAAGGACATCTGCAGCCTCAGCGCCGGTGAGCCGGATTTTGCGACGCCTTCATTCATCGTTGAAGCAGCCCAGCGCGCCCTTGGATCTGGCTTCACCCGTTACGGCCCCGCCGCGGGGGACCCCGATCTTCGTGCTGCTCTGGCCCACAAACTGAGCATCGAAAACGGGATTCCAACCCAGCCCGATCAGGTGCTGGTGACCAACGGTGGCAAGCAAGCCATCTACAACCTGTTCCAGGTGCTGCTCAATCCCGGCGATGAAGTGCTGGTGCCGGCGCCTTTCTGGCTGAGCTATCCCGAGATGGCAGCCCTGGCCGGGGCGAGCACCAGGATCATTCCCACCAAAGCGGAGGAGGGCTTCCGCCTCGACCTCGATCTGTTGGAACAGCAGATCACCCCACGCAGCCGACTGCTTGTCATCAATTCACCTGGCAACCCCAGCGGTCAGGTGATGTCACACGCCGAACTGAAGGCACTGGCCGCACTGGTGGGCCGTCACCCCCAGCTCATGGTGATGAGCGATGAGATCTATGAATATCTTCTGGCCAATGGTCAGCAGCACTTCAGTTTTGCGGCCATCGCCGAAGAAATCCGCGAGCGCTGCTTCACGGTGAACGGCTTTGCCAAAGGCTGGGCGATGACCGGCTGGCGCCTCGGTTATCTGGCTGGAGATGCTGCCGTGATCAAGGCCGCCTCAGCCCTGCAGAGCCAGAGCACCAGCAATGTATGCAGCTTTGCTCAACGGGGAGCCCTGGCGGCGATTGAAGGACCTCGAGATTGCGTGCGCGAGATGGCGCTCAGCTACAACCGCCGCCGCGCTTTGCTCACCGAAGGCCTGCAAGCCCTGGAGGGCATCACCCTGACGCCCCCTCAGGGAGCCTTCTACGCCTTCCCCCGCCTGCCTGCCGGTGTCCCCGATTCAATGGAGTTCTGCCGGCAAGCCCTGGAACAGGAAGGTCTGGCGATGGTTCCGGGCCTTGCCTTCGGTGATGACCGCTGCATTCGACTCTCCTGTGCCGTAGCGGATGAGACGATCAACGATGGACTGAAGCGCCTGAAGCGACTGCTTGGTTCCTTCTGATCCAATCCGATCACATCCAATTGCTGAATGTCTGTACGAGAACGCAGGGCCGTGGTGGCCACCGGATTAATTGCCGGCCTCGCCCTCACGGCCAGTGTTGCCAGCTGCGGAGCACCCCAGAACGACTCCAAACAGGGCGTTCTGCAGATCGGTGCCATCCCCGACCAGAACCCTGAGAAACTGAATCGCCTCTACGGCACTCTCTCTGAGGAACTCAGCGAGAAGCTGGAAATTCCTGTGCGTTATGCGCCGGTGAGCAACTACGCGGCCGCGGTGAGTGCCTTCCGCACAGGCAGCCTTGATCTGGTCTGGTTCGGTGGACTCACCGGTGTGCAGGCCAGGCTGCAGACGCCTGGAGCCCGGGTGCTTGCACAACGGGACATCGATGCGGAATTCACCAGTGTGTTCATCGCCAATGGCGCCAGCGGCTTGCGCCCCTTCACTAGTGCCGACCAATTGGTTGAATTGAAGGGACGCCGGTTGGCCTTCGGTTCGGAGAGTTCCACCTCTGGCCGCCTGATGCCCCAGTTCTTCATGGGAGAAAACGGCGTGAAACCTGAGGATCTGGCGGGGGGCGGACCTGGCTTCAGCGGTAGCCACGACGCCACCATTGCTGTGGTGCAGAGCGGTGCCTATGAGGTGGGCGCCTTGAATGAGCAGGTCTGGCGAAGCAATGTGGCGGACGGCCGCGTGGATCCCGACAAGGTGTCGGTGATCTGGAGGACACCGCCCTACGTGGATTACCACTGGGTTGCGCGCCCCGGTCTGGATGAGCGCTTTGGCGATGGTTTCACCGACAAGCTCCAGACCGCGTTGCTGAACCTGTCGGCAGGCACAGAGAACGGCGCCACGATTCTTGAGTTGTTCGGTGCGGAACGCTTCATTCCCGCCAAAGACGAGGACTACGTGATGATCGAAACAGTGGGTCGCCAACTCGGAAAGATCCGTTGACGGCGCTGCTGGAGCTGCACCAGGCCTGCCTGGAGCAAAGGCTCCAACCGATCACCCTCACCCTTCGTGCGGACCAGCGTGTGGTTTTGCTCGGTGCCAGTGGCGCCGGCAAAACCACCCTGCTGAAGCTCTGCAACGGGGCCTTAAGACCCGATGCAGGATCCGTGCAGTGGTGTGGTCGCTCCCATCAGCAGCTGTCGCGCAGGCAACGGCGACAAATCGGCACGCTTTGGCAGGACCTGCGCCTGGTGGAGGAATTGAACGTCATCCAAAACATCAACAGCGGTGCCCTTGGACGCCATGGTCTGCTCTGGGCGATTCGAAACCTGCTCGGCCCTCTGGACCAGAACACCTGTCTTGCGCTGATGAACCAGGTGAAACTGGAGGCCGATTTGCTTGAACAGCCTGTACGAGAGCTGTCCGGAGGCCAGCGTCAACGGGTGGCTCTGGGCCGTTTGTTGCATCAGCAGCCAGAACTCGTGTTGGCGGACGAACCCCTCTCCGCCCTTGATCCCACACTCGCCGAGGACGTTCTCAACACGCTGCTTCTATCGCCGGGCTGTCTGATCAGCCTGCACCGACCGGATCTGATTCATCGGTTTGATCGGGTTCTGGGGCTGCGTGATGGTGCCCTGGTGATCGATTCGGCTCCGGACACCATTCATCGGGATCAGTTGGAATGGCTCTACGCATCCGCCTGACACCAGCTCTGCCGCTGATCCCATTGCTGCCGGGCTTGAGTCTGCTGGGCGTTCTTCTGGTGCTGTTGCGCGATGGGCACGGTGGAGGACTTGCTCTTTTGCAACAGTTCGCCGCTGGGGCCGTGCAGCCCTCCATCGATCCGATCGTGCTGGGCAGCTTGCTCAACGGGCTCCAGATCACCCTGGTGATCGCCGTGATGTCCTGGGGCATCAGCAGCCTTCTCGGCGTCGGTCTTGGACTGCTGAGCTCAAACACGTTCTGGGAAATCCTGGTAGGCGTGCGTTGGCCTGCAGTGGTCTTCCGCCGTTGTCTGGCCCCCCTGCGAGCTGTGCATGAACTGATCTGGGGCCTTTTGCTGCTGCAGGTCTTCGGACTGAATGGCTGGGTTGCGGTCTGCGCCATTGCCATTCCCTACACGGTTCTGATGGCGCGGGTCATTGCCGATCAGGTGGATTGCCACGTTTCACCGGCCATCCCCGTACTTAAAGGAGTCGGCGCCACTCCATGGGCCGTGATGCTCACCGGGCTTGTCCCTCCTCTGGCAGAGCCGATCAGTGACCACATCGGCCACCGCCTCGATTGCGCGCTTCGTTCAGCATTGATTCTGGGCGTTTTCGGCCTCGGAGGGATCGGGACAGACCTCAGCCTCAGCCTGCGCTCGCTTCAATTTCAGGAGATGTGGAGTGGCCTGTGGTTGCTTGCTATCGCGATGGTGGTGCTCGACCGATTGCTGCGCACGCTGCGCAGTTGGTCACGCGTGTTGATCCTTCCTGTGGCCATAGCCAGCCCATGGGTTGCCTTCGCCTGGGGAACACAACTTGATCTGCAGCTGGTCTGGCCTGTTGGTGCGTGGTCGACGGTTGTTGGGAACCTCATCGACGGATCCGAGGGGTTCAATGCTGCCCTTGAGATCTCCTGGCCAGGGGTGATTGGATCCACGGTGTGGATCACCCTGATCGCCGCCTGTATTGCCACCGGCCTACCACCGCTGCTGATGTTGATCTGGCCCAGCCAGGCCAGCCTCCACCTGCAGGGAGTGGTGTGGGGTGCGTTGCGGCTGATCCCGGCGCCTCTTACCGCGTTGCTGCTACTGATGCTGGCCAAACCGAGCCTGGCACTGGCGGGTCTGGCCCTAGGGCTTCACCACAGCGGTGTGATGGGTCGGGTGCTGATGGACGACATCCGCAGCACGGGATTGCGTTCTGCTCAGACCATGAAGTCCTGCGGGGCCTCCGCCCGGGTGAGCTGGCTTTACGGGCCCCTGGCGGATGTAAGTCGCGCTTACCTCACTTATGCGACCTACCGATTGGATGTGATCTTGCGCGACACCGCCATCATCGGAATGGTGGGGGGAGCCGGCCTGGGCTGGCAGCTGATGGAGGCACTCAGCTCTTTTCATTGGTGGTTGGTGCTCTGGATCGTGCTGATCTCCGCGGTGCTCACGCTGCTGGGTGAGACCCTGGGGGAACGACTTCAGGGGAGCTGGAACAGCCGGGCCATGGCCTTATGAGCGGAGCGAACGACATCCCCCGTCAGCTGATCGTGCTCGGGGACAGTGGCGTGCATGGTTGGGGTGACCGTGAAGCAGGTGGTTGGTGCCAACGACTCCGCCTGCGCTGGATGAATCTGCCCAGCGCTCCGGTGGTGTACCCCCTCGGCGTGCGCGGCGATGGCTTGGAACACGTGGCCGCCCGCTGGCGCAGGGAATGGTGCTGCCGCGGTGAACTGCGTCGTCAAACACCGGGTGGGCTTCTGCTCAGTGTTGGGCTGAATGACACCGCCAGAGTTGGCCGAATCGACGGCAGGCCCCAACTTGACATGGAAGCCTTTTCGTTCGGCCTGGGGCAACTTCTTAATGAGATGACCCAGGAGATGCAAGTGTTTGTGCTGGGCCTCACAGCGGTGGATGAACACGTGATGCCCTTTGCCGGCTGCCTCTGGTACGCCAACAGCCAGATCGCGGCAATGGAAGCCGTGATGGCTGAACAGTGCCGTGAGGCTGATGTGCCTTTTCTGTCCATGCATCAGGAGATGCAGGAGCAGTCCGACTGGTTGACCTGGATGGAACCCGATGGAATCCATCTCAATGCCGATGGCCACCGTTGGCTGGATCAGCGGTTGGATCAGTGGGCGCCTCTGCGGGACTGGGCCGGACTCGCTCCCCATAACACATCAACACCTATCAGCATGTAAACGAGCCCCCCAGAGGCGATTAATGTGTGGCTCTCCTGACATTGGTGATCAGACTTGGGACCTGACCGCTCTGTAGAACGTGCTGCCGGCCACCCTCCAGCCCAGCGCAAAACCACGCTCAAGTGGGACGAAAACGGTGAACTGACCGCCCTCGACATGGCCCGCATCATTGACCGCTTGACCCAGCCGGAACTACAGCGCTGCGATCTGGACCCCTCCTGAGGATCAGCTCGGCGCCATCGCCTGCTTCGCGGACTGGTAATAGCCAAGGTCGATGTCGGAACGACCTTCTGAATCCGCCATCGCCTCAACACGTTTACGCACAGCAGGCCGAACAAAGAACGGAACATCCTTTTTGAGTGCTGCCAGAGCCTCTGGTTGCCAGTCCATCAATCCAAAACCGTTGCACCCATGATCCGGCACCAAAGTGCCGAACTGCGGCACCTAAGGGCCAACCGGTCCGAGGCTGATCATTGAACCGTTGGATCAGTTGCACTGATCCCTTGATTTCTCAACGTCACCTGCGGCATGAGTCCCGTCGCGGGCTTCCGCCTTGCATTGCACGGCGCAATCAACAGGCTCTCAAGCACCTTGGCCTGGCCCACTGCGCGGCCCGTCGCCAACAGCAACGCGGACCTGAAGAGTTCGACGACCTGCTGCAGGAGTCCCGGGTTGGATTGATCCGTGGTCTTGAACGGTTTGATCGACAACGAGGCGTACAACCCAGCAGCTATCTGCTGTCGCGGGCCACCGGCCAAGTCCTCCACTACCGCCGCGATCGATCACGCACGATTCGGATTCCCTGGCGGTTGCGTGATCTTTACGCAGCAGGGGTGAAGATCCAGCGTGAGCGCGAACAGAACCGGCTACCGAGCCTCAGCGATCAGGAGCTTGCCACCGAACTCTCGGTTCGCCCGGAACGCTGGGCCGCCGCCGTGCAGAGCCATGGGGCCAGCCAGGTCGTCGACCTGTTTAGCAGCCCTGGAGAGCCAGCAAGCTCCTGTGCGGAGGATGAACATCTGGACTGGTTGAGGAGCGTGCTGCACCAGGTGGAGGGCAAGGCCGGCATGGTGCTGCAAGCCCACTTGATCGAAGGCCAGAGCCTCAGGGATCTGGCTCAGGGCCTGAATTGCAGCCGCTCATCCCTGCGCCTTCATCTCAATGAGGGGCTTGGACTCCTACGGCAATGGGCCCACCGCGATGGCTTGATGCCAATCCATACCAGCTGATCAAAGCGACATCAGCAGCATCGCCAAAACTGCGGCCAAGAGGGTCTGGAGAGCATTGACCAGCTCGTTGCTCAACCAGGCCACGCGGTCCTGCACCAGAGCGCCGAGCAGGCTCTCGCCGAGGGTGGCCACCAGACCAACCATCATCACCAGCCCAGCCACAGGCCATGAGGGAACCAGCTGCAGGGCCAGCATCACCAGGGTCATGGCGATACTGCCGGCGGCACTGGCCAGGGTTCCCTCAAGGCTGATGGCCCCCTCCGTGCCTGGTGGAACCACCCGAAGGCTGGTGATCAACACCGTGGTGCGACCGAAACGTTTGCCGATTTCACTTCCGAAGGTGTCGGCCAACTTGGCGGCGAAGCTCGCAGCAAAGCCAACCAACAACAGTTGATGGGGCTCGACACCGGCACCGATGAGCAGTGCCAGGAAGGCTCCAACAGCAGCGGAACCCCAGACATTTTCAGGGCCGCGCTGACCACCGCGGGCTTCGGCAAGGCCACGGGTTTGCTTGTTTTGAAAGCCGATCTTGGTGACCAGGCTTCCAAGGCAGAGGTAGGAGACCACAGCCAACCAGCCCGACCAACCCAAACACCCCCAAAGGATCGTGCCCAACGCAGCCGCATGGACCCAACCACTCCGGGTGAGCACGGTTGTCCGCTGCGCCAGGGCAATCAAAACCGTGTTCACCACCAGGGCCTGAATCCAGAGTGCGGACATCACACCGTGTTGCAGTGCTCTAAGCATCTCCTGCCTGCGGCCATTGCAGAGGGAGAATCGGGTGCGTTCGTTCTCTGGTCGACCGGATGGTGTTCAACAGCAACAAGGGCTTTTTCCTCACCCTGGATGACTCCGCCGCTCCTGCCACCCTCGAGCTGCCTCAACAAGAGACTCCTGCAACCGAAGAAGCGCCGGTCGAGGAGGCTGTCGTTACTTCAAGCGCCGTAGCAACACCCGTCGCACCCTCAGAACCTTCAGCTGTTTCAAAGCCTTCTGCCACTGAGGCCGTTGTGGAACCCAAAGCTGAATCCAGCTCTCAGCCCGCAGCCTCACTCACCACTGCAGAAGCCATCGCCGCTGACCTGGCTGCTGCAGAGGCAGCCCGCCCAGCCGTGACTTATTCCACCTTTGCACCCGGCAACCTGATGCCCGGTGGAGGACTGCGCCAGCGCAGCCGTCGGCCTGGAGCAGCGCTGAAATCCTTCAGGGGCATCGCTCAGGATCTGTTCAAGAGCTGATCAGTGATCTAAAAACCCCGTTAAAGACAAAGTTTTTGTGGTTAAAAATCGGGTCCAACTTGTTTTCAAAGGTTAGAAAATATCCTGAAATAGTCCAACGTTTGAGTCCAGTGCTCCAAACGTGGTCCAAATCGTGTCGCCGTTCTTCGACCAGACAAAAATTCTGGGAGGGAAGGTGAGCGTTTAGCGGCGAGAGGAAGGTAGAGCCCAGTCCTCAACATCATCTGAATCAAGATCAGGGCACTGCTCTTCTAGAAATTCAAAAAAGTCATCGCCTGGTCTCCATCCACTGTCGAGAAGGTCAATGACGAATTACCTGGGTGGGAGTCGCCAAATTTGTGAATGCTTTCGCTAGCTGTCTTGATCAGTGTTCTTCTGTTGTTCAGTCAGACGCCCTAACCACCACGCCGTCCTTCGCTTGCGGAAATCAAGGTGTGTTCTCGTCTGTGGGGAGCACGCACCGCAGCGTCCTTGGCTCTTGGGGTAAAGGTCAACACGGTCAGGAAAAGGCCGACTTGTGAAGAGTCAGGAACTCAGCGGCCTTGGAGTAATCGAACCCCAGCAATAGACGAAGGATTGACTCGAACCCTTCGTCTGTTTGAAAGGGCGAGGCGAGGCGAGTGGACACCCTCGTTCAAGCAGTCGCTTCTGTGGTGAGTAGCGGTTGAAAACGGGCACGAAAAAAGTGACTACCTGCGGAAGTCCCCTCGATAAACCATGGTTTTACCGCTTTGACTTGCACGCCTTTTTTAGGACTCCCCACACGAGTAACACCGCCAACACCAGTAGAGAAACGAGCATGTTCTGACAGTCCCTACTTATGCAAGAGCGCCTTCTCCAAGGTTTGGTGGGGACTTTGTTGGGTGCCAGTCAGTGCGTTCTTTTTGGACCGGGTTCAGATCATTGCGTTCTTTTCGTCCCAGAGTTTTGCTGTTTCAGAAACGCTCCGTCGCAACTGCTTGGCTCAGGCAACTGCTAACTGCTCCCTCTTTGCCCCCCCGGTACGCGATGGGTAGGAACAAACCAGCGCCTCGGACCTCCTCCCTGATGTAGCCCGTCAGACGTATCGGACTCAGGCAAGCGGCAATAGATTTGGTCAGTTTTGAGCCATCGCAGCTCAACTCAAGACTTGTGGTTCAAAAATGCGCCAAACCACAGGAAAGCCACAAAATCCAGCGACGTTGTTGTCTTTGAATTTCCACTGATCTGTTCAAAAGCTGATCAGGCCATCGCGCCAACGAACCAGTTCCACCGCGCCTGCCACTGCTGCTGTTGAACTGCGAAGGATGGTTGCCCCCATCCGCACAGGCCGGACCCCTGCATCGGCAAAGAGGCTCTGCTCTGCTGAGGTCCATCCCCCCTCAGGACCGATCACCAACCAAGTGGGCTGAAGAGGATCGCCCTGTTGGCGCAAACATTGACCCAAAGATGGAGCTGCGGTCTCGCGGGTGACCCCTGCAAGGCAAAGAGCATCCACCGCTCCGATCCATTCGGATAAACCGTTCAGCTCATGCAGCTGCGGCATCCACAAACGCTCGCACTGCTCCACCGCTTCACGAATGATCGTGGTCCACCGCTCCGGTCGATGGTCGGCCTGGGGAACACAGCGATCGCAGCGCAAGGGCTGAATCCGATCAATACCGAGCTCACAGGCCATTCGGACCACCTCATCCATCCCCCGCCGCATCAAGGCCACGGCTAAGCCCAACTGAGGTTGTGCCAAGGGCTCGATCAGTTGCGCTGTCATGTCGAGCGCAAGCAAATGCGGTTCCACCAAGGTTGCGAGCGTGAGGCGGCCGCAACCATCGGTCACATCCACTTGCTCGCCACAGCGCAAACGCAACACCCTCCGCAAATAGTGCTGCTCTTCGGTGTTGAGCAGAACCGATCCACCCTCCTCTAGGCGATCAGGCGCCAGGAGTAAACGTCGGCGTTCAGCCACCTGCAGGGAAAACGCTGTCCGGATGATCTTCGATCGGCCAATTTTCATTGACCCCACCAACGACCAGCTCCTCGAGCTGAACTACATCAGAGTCCAGTTGACGCAGGGCATTGATCAAGACATCGATGGCGACACCATCCGACGTACCGAGATCCACCCAGCAGCGTCCCCAGTCGTTCTGATATTCGAGCTGTCCCATGTTGTGCATCAGGGCAGGCATCGCCGACTCAGCCCCATCGTTTTCGTAGGCCATCCAACTGAGATCGGAGCCTGCATCGTGAACCTGCAGGTTTTCTGCATTGAAGCCGCCCAAACGCCCAATCACGTACCAGCTGTCAAACACCCCATCCACGTAATTTCGCTCCCCCTGGCTGGGGGGTTCCGAGAAACGGATCCATAACCAGCAATTGAAGGGATCGACTTCACGAAAACGAATGTCCATGGGGCCATCGCGACACCTTCATCATCGTTCAAGCTGATCACATGCTCGAGCTCTCAGGAATCACCTATGCACCTGCTACGGCTGGCGCCCCCATCCTCGATGGCGTCGGTTTTCAGATGCAAAAGGGACGGCCGCTGCTGATCGCTGGCGCCAGTGGATCCGGAAAGACATCGCTGCTCGAAATCATCAGCGGCTTGGCGTCAGCCACATCCGGCAGCATCCGCTGGAACGGCAGCGCGATGAAACGGCGGCAGCTGCGCTGGCTTTGCGGCTTCGTCTTCCAGTTTCCCGAGCGCCATTTCCTCGGTCTGAGCATGGCTCAGGAACTACGGCTGGGCCATCGCCGGCTTGGTCATGAGCGCGAACAGAGCGTGCTGGAACGCGTTGGCCTCAACAACATCGCCTCCACAACGGCACCAGAACGACTGAGCGGCGGGCAGCAACGGCGGCTTGCCCTAGCGGTGCAAATGCTCCGCGGCGCTGAAGTGCTCCTCCTGGATGAACCCACCGCAGGGTTGGATTGGTCGGTGCGACGAGACGTGCTGGATCTGCTCGCCGGCCTGGCTCGCGAACAGGTGTTGATCGTGGTCACCCATGAACCCGAGCTGTTCAAGGACTGGGACTGCCAAAGGCTGCGTTTGCAGGGCGGGCGGCTCGATCCGATGACTACATTGCCCTGAGCTTCCAAGGGGACATGGCCGACCGGATGGTTCGCGCAACCGCAGCTGCAGGTGGCATCCGGTTGGTGGCGGTATCGACAACCAACATCGTGCGTGAGGCACGAGAACGCCATGGGCTGTCGTTCATCACCAGCGTGATGCTCGGACGGGCCATGGCGGCTGGACTGATGCTCGCCAGTTCGATGAAGGTGCGCCACGGCCGCGTAAATCTTCGCCTCGGCTCCGATGGACCCATCAAGGGCTTGATGGTGGATGCCGGTCGCAACGGAACCGTTCGTGGCTACGTCGGCGAGCCGGCACTCGAACTCGATCCGATTCAGGATGAAGCCGGACACTTCAGCTTCAACTTCAAGGAAGCCGCTGGCACCGGTTACCTCCACGTGATGCGTGATGACGGCAAGGGTGAGCCCTTCAACAGCACCGTTGAGCTCGTCAGCGGAGGCATTGGTGAGGATGTTGCCTCCTATCTGCTCCACTCCGAACAAACCCCTTCAGCTGTGTTTGTGGGAGAGCAGGTGAGCAGTGCCGGCATCCATGCCAGCGGGGGCCTGCTGGTTCAAATCCTTCCCAAAGCAGCGGAAGAGCCAGCCCTGGTGGAGCTGATTGAACAGCGTTGCCGCGAGATCACTGGATTCAGTCAGCGGCTGGCTGCGAGTGGAGACCAGCTTGAAGATCTGCTTCAGGATGTCTTCCCCGACCTTGACCCCAAACCACTCGACGACGCCGAGGCCAGTCAGGAGCTTCGTTTTTTCTGTCCTTGCAGCCGTGAACGCAGCAAGGCGGCCCTGCTCCTGCTGGGCAGGGAGGAACTCACCGATATGCAAAACAAGGATGGTGGCGCGGAACTGACCTGCCACTTCTGCAACAACCGCTATGACGTGAGTGCTGCGGAGCTTCAGGAACTGATTGATGGCCTGCCGTCGGCTGCCTGACTAAATTTCAGGCCAGGAACAGAGCAGCCGCCCAGAGCAGCAGTGCAGCAGGCAGCGCTTGAATCTGCAGAGGACTGAGAGCCAGCTGCTCAAAAGCAGTGGGAGAGAGCGCCAGGTTCAGCAAAGAGCCCACCGCCAAGCCGATGCTGAGCACCAGCAGCGTCCAGCCCAGGGATGCCAGTGGTCGACGGCCACGGCGAATCTGGCTGAGGAACACACCGATGGTGGCCAAAGCCAGCACCAATTGAATGCTGCCGGCGGAAAGCAGCAGCAGAGCAACACCGACGATCCCCGCAATGATGCGTACGGAACGCCCCTGACCTTCCACCAGGGCCCAGTCCGGCTTGAGGCCGGAAAGAGACTGTGAGGGATCAGGCAGCTTGCTGCGGAGATTCGCCAACACATTGCCCATCGGAGCCTGTGCCGGCAACGAGGGCATTGATCCCGCCGTCGCCTCACGTTCCGATGCTGTCGCTGCAGCAGCACTCACCTGACCTTGTTGCCGGTCCCGAAGTCGAGCCATCAAGACGGCGTCGTAGGCCGCTTCAATCTTTGCCCGGGCCTGATCGTCACCGGAAACCTCGGACAGGCAGCGCGCCTTCGCCGCCTGAACCTGTTCAAACCCCGCATCACGGCTCAGGCCGAGGCGAGCAAATGGATCATCTGCGTTTGCATCGGGACCAGATTCACCCAGGGCTGCCATTGCGTCGATTGGGGTCGTTTGATGAGCGTATCGGGGCCTGTTCAGAAGAGGGGTGCACCGTGACGAAAACCCTCGCTTCGCTCAAGCCGGCTGCGACAGCTGAGGGCATCCACCCGGTTCATCCAGGAGCGACGTTTGATCAACGGCATCTGCGGAGGAAAGTGGTAGCCCTCGAGCATTTCCACTGATTCATCATCGCCACGAAAACACACGTATTCGGTGCCGCCGTCAGCGTTGTTCTTCAGCAGCCAGAACGTACTCACGAGAGTTGGACGCGCGGCATGATTCTGGCGAGAGAGCCGTGGAGGTGTGGATGAAGAGATCAGCCCTGTTCAAAGACTGATCGGCTCCACTCCGCTCACCACCGGGGCAACACTGCTGAGTTCAAGCTCGGGATGGTCCTCTCGAAGTTGATTGAGATTCCACTCGTTTTTGAACAGCAGCACAGGCCGATTCCAGGCATCACGCACGGTCTTGCAGTTGAAGATCCGCCCGACCTTCTCAAGGTCAGCCCAACCACCGCTGATCCAACGGGCAACCTGGAAACCCATGGGCTCAAGGCGGGTTTCAACGCCGTATTCGTTTTCCAGCCGGTGCTGCACCACCTCAAGTTGGAGTTGTCCGACGGCCGCCAGAATTGGGTCACGCTTGCTCTCATCGGTGTCGTAGAGGATCTGCACAGCCCCCTCTTCCCGCAGTTCATTCACCCCTTTGCGGAAATTCTTGAAGGCTGAAGGGTTGGGGTTGCGCAGCCAACTGAAAATCTCCGGGCTGAAGCAGGGAATGCCTTCGTATTCCACTTTCGAACCCACATAGAGGGTGTCGCCAATGGAAAACATGCCGGGATTGTTGAGACCAATCACATCCCCCGGATAGGCGTCTTCCACCACGGCTCGGTCCTGACCGAAGAGCTTTTGAGGACGTGAGAGGCGGATTGCTTTGCCGGTGCGGGCATGTTTCACCGTCATGTCTTTTTCGAAACGGCCGCTGCAGACACGGACGAAGGCCACCCGGTCGCGGTGCCTGGGGTCCATGTTGGCCTGAAGCTTGAACACGAAGCCGCTGAACCCCTCCCGCAACGGGTCCACCAGGCCTTCGCTGCTGGATCGGGCAATCGGCCGTTGCGCCATCTCAAGGAAGGCATCGAGGAACGGACGGACCCCGAAATTGGTCATCGCCGAGCCGAAGAACACCGGGGTGAGCTCGCCGGCATGGACCATCTCGATATCCAACTCGGCGCCTGCAGCTTCCAGGAATTCCATTTCTTCAACAGCAAGATCCAGGAGGTCCTCTTCCACCAACTCCCGCAGGGCAGGGTCATCCAGGGAGAGACGCTGCTCACTGGCCTGTTTGCCGCGTTCAGCACGGCTGAACAAAACCACTTCCTTTGTGCGCCGGTCGATCACGCCACGGAATTGCTCCCCACTACCGATGGGCCAGTTCACGGCCCAGGGGGTAAGGCCGAGTTCCGACTCGATTTCATCGAGCAGGGTCAGCGGTTCCCGCCCCGGGCGGTCCATCTTGTTGATGAAGGTGAAAATTGGGATCTCCCGCATGCGGCAAACCTCGAACAGCTTTCGGGTTTGCGGCTCAAGACCCTTAGCGGCGTCCTCCAGCATCACGGCGTTGTCAGCAGCCGCCAGCGTTCGATAGGTGTCTTCGGAAAAATCCTGGTGACCTGGCGTGTCCAGGAGATTGATCGTGGTGGCGCCGTAATCGAACTGCAGCACCGTTGAGGTGATCGAGATCCCCCGCTGCTTTTCAAGCTCCATCCAGTCGGATGTCACCTTGCGCTGCTCACCCCGCGCTTTCACAGCACCGGCCTGCTGAATCGCACCGCCGTAGAGCAGCAACTTCTCAGTAAGGGTTGTTTTTCCCGCGTCCGGGTGGGAAATGATCGCAAAGTTGCGACGGCGATCCACCGCCGAGGCCAAAACCTGGGCTAGATCACCATCAGTGGTCGCTTGACTGCCGCTCATCGGATTTCAGGACTTCACCAAGCCTGACACCACCAAGTAACGGTCGTCCTCCACCGACACTGTCAATTGGTTGAGGCCCAGCTTGTACAACTCCTCAGTCACTTCCTGAGGTTCAAAGGCCGCCGCCAACGAAGCAGCGAAGTCGTGCTGCAACACCTCTGGCGCAGATGGCAGATGCTTGCGCAGCAGCTGTTGAAGTCCAGCATCGGAGGACGGACGCCGCAGATCCCGATGCAACACGCGACAACCCGGTGCGGCCAAGGCTCGGCTGACCTTCCAGAGGAGATCGGGTTGGTGTAGGTGATGCAAAAGGCTGTTGCTAACGATCAGATCGGCCTGCCCGAGGAGTGGACCACGAAGCACCTCCTGAAGGGTCTGACAGAGGAATGACATCTCCAGCTGCTGCTGCTGCGCCCGCCCCCTAGCCAGAGCCAACATCGATTCGGCACCGTCAATACCGATAATCCGAGCTTGGGGGAAAAGTCCGGCCAGCCGAAGGGTGATGTTTCCTGGGCCACAGCCCAGATCCACCACCAGTGGATCCTGGGGCAAAGGTGATGTGGCAAAGAGGAGACGCTGTATCGCTTCGATGGTGGCTTGATCGCCGGAACTGAAGTCGGCAGCGGCATAGGCCTGCACCTGTGCATCGCCGTTCATCAACTCAGGCTCCAGCCGCCGCTGCATCATTCGCTGCCGATTTGGAACTCAGTTTGAACGGGACACTGTTGATGGTGGTAAAGAGACCTTGCTCCCCCCATCTGTGGCGTTAGGGTTTCGATACTTGTCCTTTGCCCACGCACCGCACGTGACCCTCACTCCAAATCGTGTGGAGACCTCTGCGGGATCTGTCGCCGTGTTCGGCGCCTTCCCCGCAACGGCTCCTGCTGCCAACCCAGTCTTCTATCGCACCTACAGCCGCAAAACCCCAAGCGGCCGTGAGAGCTGGAGTCAGGTGGGTGCGCGAAACCTGGAAGGTCTGCGTCAGCTGGGCAACCTCAACGACGCGGAAGTGGCCCTGCTGGCTCGCATGCAGGCCGAGAAAAAAGCTCTTCCCTCAGGCCGCTGGCTCTGGATCGGTGGCACACGCTGGATCGAGCAGCCGGAAAACTTCTCGGGCTCATACAACTGCACGTCCACCAACCTGGTGGATTGGCAGGCCTTCGGTCTGATGATGGACCTGGCGATGATGGGCTGTGGCACCGGCGCCATCATCGAGCCGCACCTGATCGACAGGCTTCCAGTGGTGCGCAACACCTTTGAAGTCCTCAGCGTCAGCGACATCGGCATCACTCCTGCATCTGAGCGACAGGACGACTGCACCCACAGCATTGACGGCAACAAGGTGAGCATCAAGGTGGGTGATACCCGCCGTGGCTGGGTTGACAGCTACCAGCTGATGCTCGAGCTGAGCAGCGATGCACGATTCAATGGCGGTCCAATCCAGATCGAAGTGGACCTCAGTGATGTGCGTCCTGTTGGGGAAACGCTGAAGGGTTTCGGCGGCATGGCAAACCCCGTCAAGCTCAAGGATCTCTACGGGCGCGTTGCTCGGCTTCTGAACAAAGCCCAGGGCCGTCGGCTCACTTCGGTGGAGTGCTGCCTGCTGATCGATGAAGCCGCCGTCACGATCGTGGCCGGAAACATCCGTCGCAGCGCCGGCATGCGCCAGTTCGCTGCAGACGACCAGGCCGCTGCGTCCTCCAAGGACAATCTCTGGCAGCAAGACGAGGAGGGCAACTGGAGGATCGATCCCGAGCGTGATGCTCTGCGGATGGCCAACCACACACGTGTGTATCACACCCGTCCCAGCAAGGACGTTGTGCACGCAGCGGTGACCAAGCAATTCCACTCCGGTGAAGGTGCGATCCAGTTCGCTCCCGAAGCGATCGCTCGCTCCAATGCCGATCTGCTCACCACCCCTGAACTGCGCACGGAGTTCATCGAGATCTACTGCGACCAGGGTCGCGAGGAAGCAGGTCGCTGGTTGTCCGACAACCATGGCCCCATCGGCGCCAACGAGCTGAAGCACCGCCTCAGCCGTTACGGCCTAAATCCCTGCGGCGAGATCCTGGGTGCTGACTTCCACTGCAACCTGGCCGAGGTGCACCTCAACCAGATCGACCCCAGTGACGAGGAGGGCCAGGCCGATGCTTTCCGTGCAGCTGGCCTGTCGGTTGCTTGTTTGCTCAACCACCGTTTCGAGGTTGAGCGGTACCGCCAGAGCCGCGAGTGGGATCCGATCGTTGGCGTCAGCTTCACCGGTCTATTCGACTTCTTTGTGCATGCCTTCGGAACGGATTGGCTGCGTTGGTGGGAAGCCGGCCGGCCTGATACCGAGGTAGGCCTGCACTTCAAGGAGCAGGAAGCCGCTTACCTGAGCCGGTGGAAGGAGATCGTCAATCAAACGGTCTGGGACTACTGCGACCGCCAGGGTCTGCGTCGCCCCAACCGCTGCACCACTGTCCAACCTGCAGGCACCAAGAGCCTTCTCACCGGCGCTGCACCTGGCTGGCATCCCCCCAAAGCCCAGCGCTTCATCCGCCGGATCACCTTCCGCAAGAACGATCCCGTAGCCATGGCCTGCATGGACTACGGCTACACCATCGTTCCCTCCCAGTCCGACAAGGATGAGGAAGGCCGTCTGCTGAATGACCCCTTCGATCCCCGCTGCACCGAATGGTTGGTGGAGATCCCCACCGAGGTGAGCTGGGCGAACCTGCCAGGTGCTGATGCCGTCGACATCAACGGCTTCAGTGCCATGGCGCAATTCGACTTCTACATGCAGGTGCAGCGGCATTACACCGCCCATAACACCTCCGCCACGATCGAATTCCGCGAGCACGAAATCGAACCGTTGGCTGATGCTCTGCATCAAGCCATGGAGAAGGGCGAGGGGTACATCTCAGCGGCACTTCTGGCCCGGTTCGATGCCAATGCCACTTTCCCCCGCCTGCCCTTCGAGCCGATCGATGCAGCCACCTACGAAGAGCTGCAATCCGCTGTGGTGAAGCGCCGCGTCAGCAGTGATTTCTTTGAAGCACTGCAGCGTTACGACCAGGGTGAGCTGACCGAAGCCGGCCCCGCTGGTTGTGATTCCGACAAGTGTCTGCTGCCTCTGGCCAAGCCGGAAAACTGAGCAGGGATCTCGTCCCGATACAGTTGTCGGGTGTCCCGCGGGGCACCTGACAACCTCTGGAGAGGTGGTCGAGTGGTTTATGGCTCTGGTCTTGAAAACCAGCGTGTCTTCACGGGCACCGTGGGTTCGAATCCCACCCTCTCCGTTTTGTACAACCCGATAAGACGATCACAGCGATCGATAGTCTTTCAATGAATCAGAGAATGTTGTGTGGCCGACGGTGATGCATCACCGGAGCGATTCGACCACGTCAACACCTTGACGGGTCCTTCCGTTCGCCTGAATACACAACCAGATTTCTTAAGAAAGAAATGGATTTGACCCCCGCCAAAGCAAGAGTCAAATACCAACGCGTCGGACATCGCTCTGTCCGGCTTCCAAGCCCGTCTAGCGACTTGGCGACATCACTATGGGACGAATCGACCTGATTTTTGAAGGGGTTGCACTGTCATTTGATGACATCCACAAATTGCGCTCGAGACTCGAAATGATTCTTGCCTAGGTGGCCTGGGCGGAACTCTGGAATCGAAGAACCATCCCTCAAAAGACGAGGTTATTGGCGCGACGAAACACGATCAACCCGCCTGGACGGGGTTATCAATGCTGCTGCCGTCGAAATCGAAGATAAAAGCCGATTCCTCAGTAACGAGTTCACGTATCTCCTGCCGGGGGATATAGAGCAGATCAGTCTCGCCAGCCGTACAGGCCTCTGCATGGCTGCAGTAATAACAGGCATAGCCATAGCAAGGTTTGCTGACCCTCGGGTCTTGCTCGATCCCGTGCTCAGCCATCAAGGAGCGCACAAGGCGGCAACAAAATCGTTGCTTCTGGATTTGCATCAAGGCGAAATCACGGAGCACATCTTGCATGCTTCGGTTTAACGAAGCGCAGTAGGCCTTCAGCAGGGTGTGCTCTGATTCAGACAACCTGACGTTGACCACCTTGTCAGCCTGAACAGAAGCAGTGCCCATCAAATTCAGAGCGAGCGTAGTGACATTTTATCCACATTGATGCGAAATCTGCATAGAAGGGGCTTCGCTTGGGAAGTTGAAAGTCGATACATCGAATCACCGAGCTAGCGGAATGGGGAGGCCCATGGAACAGCTGAATTGACGACACCAAGACACAACAATTGCTGCCAAATCAGCAAAGCCTGCCGCTCCAGAGATGTGGTCCATGACCGAGTGCACGTGCACCAGCCATTGAGATCGCGCAGCACGGCCAAGAAACACTGCCAAGCAACCTTGCAACAACCCATAAGACACCCACGAGATACTCTCTAGTTGCTTTTGGGTATCTCTCGGGTTACCTTTGAGATGCTCCGGCAGCAGACGGGTCATGATCAAAACCTCCACCCGCGAGACCCAGGTCAAGCTCACGGTCTCCGTTCCCCCGAGCCTTCATGTGCTGCTTCGCGGCTGGGCCCTGTGCGAAGGGCGTGAGCTCACCAGTGTTGTGCTCCAGTGCGTAGAGCTTTCGGTTCGCCAACTCAAGAGCAATGGCTCCATACCCAACGCAGCCATCCGCGCCTACGAGGCTGCCTGTGATGAACGTTTGGCCGTGGGAGGGTTGTGATCGTGCAACTTGATCGGATCGAACAAGCGCTCCAGGCACCGGTGATGGATGCCGTGATTGCCCTGAGTGAAAGGGTTCAAACCCTTGAGGACAATCCTCAAGGAAGGATCTACACCGCCTATCGGGCCATTGATCAGACCCTCTCCCTTGGATATTCCAGCAACATCGATGCAATCAGCGAACAGCTTCGCGAACGCGACTTCGTGGTGCTCGCGAGCCGTCGGGGTACACGTCGGGAGCAGAGGTTGCTGTTACTCACCCTCAAAGAAATCGGTATCGCCAGCAGCTACAGCGAAAACTGCTTCAATGCATCGCCGAACACGGTGAGCCATCTCAGGCACCTCGGCTGGCCCTTGGGCAATCTCAAGCGATTCGCCAACGGCACCAAGACGCGCAAGCGCTTCAACCCGGGGCGCTGATCAACGATCGGCAGCGTTGCACCATCGCTGCCACAGCTGCAGGATCGGCAGCGGCTCGATCTCCACGATCCATCGCACGGTACAAGTCGGCAATCGCCCAGGCCTTCGAGGCCGGTTCATTCAGATGGCGCGGGATGAGATGCAGATGAAGGTGCTGGGCCCCCTCACCAAAGGCAATCGCATACACGCGTTCGCATCCGGTGATCTGTTTCACGAACTTACTGGCATCGCAGACTGCGCGACCCCAATCAGAAGCCTCGACCGCCGTGAAATCCACAGGGCCGGAACAGTGCCTCAGTGAATCCAACAGAAGCCAACCAGGGAGAGGTGCTGGGTCGGGGTGATGGCGCAAGACCCAGAGTTCAGAACGCTGAATCTCATAACGCTCTTGCGCTGCGGGGTCGATATGCAGCTGACAGATGGCGCAGTTTTCCACGGGGATGATCTTCAACGACGAACGGCACCGCGGCCATTACCGATCAAACCGAAGTCGATGATCAGTCCGATCAACACCACCAACAGGCCACTGAACGACGACACACCTCCGAACGAAGCCGCAGCCCAGCAATAGCCGAGGGTTGTGGTGGGGAGAAACAGCAGGCCCAGGATGGGCAACACCGGATTGGGGACACTGGTGCCATTGAAGGGCTGCAGCACGAAGCTGCTGTTGATCAACCACATCAGCACCAAAACAAGGCGTGGGGCCAGTAGGCCAATCGCCGCCAGAAGACACATCGCAGGGCACGGACGCTGAGTCATCCATAGCGACGTCATCTGGAGGCGACATGGTCCTAATGAGAAAACTCATGTTTCGAGCGAGCAATTCATCGCTAACTCGAAAGGAACGGCAGCGTTCGGCATCAACAACAGGCTGCTGGAGAGTGACGCAAGGTCCTCGGGTTGCGTCATCTCAGCTGGCTCAACGGCCGTCACCGAGGAAGCCATCTCGGTATTGACCCAACTTGGGCAGATGCACGTCACCCGAATCCCCTTGTCCCAACCTTCATTGCGCATGCTCTGACAAAGCCCCATCAAGGCGAATTTGCTCACGGGGTAGCCCGCCATTCGACCTTTGACGCGTTTGCCACTCATCGACACCAGGACCTGGATTCGTCCATGGCCACTGGTCACAAGGAACGGCCAGGCAGCACGAGTCAGCCACCAGGGCCCCTTCACATTGATCGCCCAGAGTTCGTCGAGCTGCTGCTCTTCACCATCCGAAAACAGCAGCGGTGTGCGATGCAAAATTCCCGCGCAGTGAATCAGGGTGTCGATTGCACCCCAGTGACGAACTGTGCTGCCAACCCAGCTATCAGCACTGGCTGGATCGCTGGCGTCGTAGGCGTGATGCAACACCATCTCGACATCCAGATCTGTTCCCCTTAAAGCTTTTGGATCCCGCAGGCCAAGACTGAGGCGGTGACCATCATTGAGCAAACGCCTGGCAATGGAACGTCCAATGCCACGACTGGCTCCAGTGAGCAAAACAGTGCGTTGCATCAAGGCGCATTGAGGAGTCGATGAATGATCAATTCTGGCGTTGTTGCATCCAGGAGGAGCGCGCGATTGCGCTCCGAGAGAAAGCCCGTTGAAACGCTGTCATCCAGAAAGCACAGCAACGCATCGAAATAGCCATTCAGGTTGAGCATGCCGATGGGCTTGGCATGAAAACGCAGCTGAGCCCAGGTCAAGGCTTCAAACAACTCATCGAGGGTCCCGAGGCCTCCGGGCATGGCCACGACTGCATCGGCCAGGTCGAGCATTCGCGCTTTGCGCTCGTGCATCGATCCAACAACCTCGAGATGGGTCAAACCGGCATGCACAACCTCATCGTGCATTAACGCCCCGGGGATGACCCCGATCACGTCCCCGCCAGCGACCAAAGCGGCATCAGCAACAGCGCCCATCAAGCCAATCCGAGCTCCGCCATAAACCAGGGTCATGCCCTGGGAGGCGATCAGTGCACCTAGCTCAGTGGCAGCAAGCTTGAACAGGCTCGAGTCGCCGCTCGAGGAGCCGCAATACACAGCGATCCGATTCATGACGCCTCGCTGTGATCCATTCATCCTCACCTGCGATGGCTGATAAAAACGAGCCAAGCCCCGAGAATCACCAGGAACGGGTCCCGATGAAGATGACCTCGATGCGCCTTGAGCTGCTGAGCCGTCATCGGATTCGTGACCCAGGCCTCGGCCTAAATGAACCATCCGGACTGACGTTGAACAGGGATGGCTCGGCGCTGTACACCGTCAGTGATGACACCAAGGCGATTTTTCGTCTGGATGTCCAAGGCACGGTGTCAGTAAGCGACTCGTTTTTCATCGGTCTCGACAACTTGGAGGGCATTGCAATCCGTCGCGATGACAGCGAGCTGCTCGTTGTCCAGGAAGAGAGCAATTCTGTGGTGGTGGTGGATCTGAACAGCAGGAAGGAACGCTATCGACGCCCCCTCTCAGCGATGACCAACTTCGACACAATTGCGCACCACTTCCCAGACCCTCCAGACAACAACGGATTAGAGGGCATCACCGTGAACACCAGGAACAACCATGTGGTTGTGGTGAAAGAGTGCCAGCCCGGTCTGCTGATCGAGCTCGATTCCTCACTCACGACAATCCTCTCCACAAGAGTGCTGCAACCCAGCCAAGGGTTCATCCATCCCGAATTGGAGGCCGAGAAGCTGGATTTCTCGGGCCTGAGCTACGACAGCAGCAGCGACTCTTACTGGATCGTCAGCGACAAGGGGCGGTGCCTGTTCCAATACGACTGGACAGGCGACACTGTTCTCCAGCGCCTCGATCTCACCATCAGCTCGGGAGACAAGCCAAAACGGATCCGCAAACCGGAAGGTATTGCCTTCGATCCCGGGCGAAAAAGGATGTACGTGGTGAGCGATCGAGACGCGGATCTCTACGTGTTCGAACTCCATGACGACTGCTGAAAAGCGCCGCGTTCTGATCACCGGTGCCAGCAGCGGCATTGGCCTTGAAACGGCAAAAATGCTGGTATCCCGTGGCGATGCACTCACCGTTGTTTGTCGCAATGCGGAGAGGGCCGATGCAACCCGGGCGGCGTTGTCTGATTCCGTTCAAACCTGTATTGCCGATCTGGCAGACCTTGCATCCGTCGCCAGGGCGATCGAAGAACTTTGCTGTGACGGGACGCCATTCGATGTAGTGGTGCTGAATGCGGGGTTGCAATACGCCGGCCATGGCTCACCCCGTTGGAGTGCACAAGGCATTGAACTCACCTTTGCGGTGAACCACCTCGCCCATCAACTCCTGGTGGAAGGATTGAAGGAGTACACCCGAGCCATCGTGATCACCGCCTCGGAGGTGCACAACCCATGCAGCGGCGGGGGAAGGGTCGGCCTTCCTGCCGGGCTGGGAGCGATGGAGGGACTTCACCAGGGACCTGGTGCCCCGATGGTGGATGCAGAGAGTCGGTTCAATGCGGATAAGGCCTACAAAGACAGCAAGCTCTGCAATTTGCTGATGGCCCAGGAGATCCATCGGCAGCGTCCCGGTTTGCCTGTTGTGGCGTGGAGTCCAGGACTGGTCATTCCTCAGACATCGGGCGGTTTTTTCAGAAACAGTCGCCAAGCCAATCCCCTAGGGCAGGCCTTGTTTGGGTTTGTTGCCCGAGATGTTCTGAGACTGACGGAGAGCGTTGAGCGAGCTGGAGGACTGCTTGTGCAGCTCATCAATGAACAGCTTCATCAGCCAGGCTTCAGCTACTGGAGCAATGGCCTGTTGGGCCCCGGTCGGCACCAATTCAAACCAACAGAACCATCCGAGGAAGCGAATGACAGCGACAAAGCGACGATGCTCTGGACGTTGTCGAACGATTTGATCAACTCTGCTCTAACGCCATCAATCTGATGCTCAAATTGATCAAAAAAAGCAAGCCATGATTTAATTCACCTTCTGGCTATCAAACTTATAAACACGATTGGGAATCACGCTGATGTTCACATCAAGATCGTTTAAGCCAAAGTCTTTAGCTCGTCTCTGCATTTTCTGATAAAAGTCGTCCATCAGCGATTGATTTAGAAAATCTTCGGGTGCATTCAAAACAAGATCAAGCCTTGCTTTGTTATTGACGACTATCACATTGCTGTACATCAGACGAACCCTCGACCAAAATCTTGGGTTGCTTTGGGCGATAGCTACACGTTTCAATTGGCCTGCCTTAAAGCGACCAAACACGGCATCCATTTCCTGCCGGACGCTGAAGTCGTGCAAGGCCGATGACAGCGGAATGCTCAGCAAGCCGAGTAATCCAAGCCAAACCAAAAGATTGCGCCAACACCTGCGGATTGAACCGTAACGCTGCAGCAAAAACACCACAAGGCTGGTGACAGTGATGCCGATCAGGTTCGCCAGAAAGAGCAGAAACGATCCCTCCGCAATCTGATTGGTGAGGCCCGCCACTGTTCCTCGCCCAAACACAGCCACCATTTCCGAGCCAAGGGTGATGCCGATGCCGCTGACGCAAAGCGGAGGAACCAAGGCGACAGCAATCGCCACACCAGCGATTGAATTCGACAAGTGCTGGCGGGTCATCGAGAACGACCCGGCAACCGCTGCCGCAATGGCGATGCCGAGATCAATCAGATTCGGAGACGTGCGTCCGGTGATCTCCGACTGCACATGGCTGATGCCGAGCCCCCAACTGAGCAACGATGCGGTTCCAATCACCGCCAACACGCCAAAGCCAACAGTGACGGCAGAACGTCGGATCAATTTCCCGTCACTGACCGCCAAGCCAAAGGCCAAGCTGAGGATGGGATCCATCAATGGGGCGACGATCATGGCCCCGATCACTACCGCCGTGCTGTTGGAGATCAGCCCGAGCGTGGCGATCACCGCAGAACTGATCAGAAGAATGAAAAAACCAAGCGACGGCTTGGATGAGGCGATCCGCGCTTCATAAAGCTCAGTGCGCGGAACACGACTTTCAAGATGAACCGCCCAATGCCCCGAGAGGGTTTCCAGCAATTGCCCCAGCACCTTGCACGTCTCCAGACCTCACATTCCTGAATTGTGCACAGAGTTCTGAACAGCGCAGCAGACTGCACAACGATCACCACCAAAAAATGACGGGTGTACTGGCAGCCCTCGGAGCGGCCATGGCCTGGACGGGAGCCAGTGCACTTTGGCGGTCGCTATCGGGGCGGGTGACGGCGATCCGGCTCAATGCCATGAAAAACGGGCTGGCCAGCCTGCTGTTTCTGCCGGTTCTACTCACACTTCCGCAAGACACCGAAATGCAGGCCGTTCTGCTGCTGTTAATCAGCGGCTTGATCGGCATTGCGGTCGGCGACAGCTTTTATCTCGGGGCGCTGCGGCGACTCGGCACCCGACGAACCCTCACTGTGGAAGCCAGCGGACCGGTGCTGGCCAGCATCGCTGGGGTTCTGGTGATGGGAGACAGCTTGGGAGTGAAGAACGGTCTCGGCGCGCTTTTGGTTTCAAGCGCCGTAGTTCTCATTGCTTTGAAGGCGAAAAAGACAAACCAAAGAGACCAGGGGGTGATCGCTGCTGACCTCGGCCCAGGGCTGCTGTTGGCATTCACGGCCGTGATCTGTGGGCTAAGCGGAGCCTTTCTGGCTCGTCATGTGCTGATCAGCAGCGACCTAACCCCATTGCAGACGGCAGCCATCAGGCTGCTGGGCGGATGGCTTGGTCTACTCCCCTTCTTCAAAGGGATCTGGAGACAAACCAACCTGACGCGACGGGAGCAATGGAGGCTTGTGACCGCCACCGTGATCGGAACCAACGGGGGAATCTTGTTGCAACAAGTGGTGTTGCAGAGCATGCCCGTGGGAGAAGGGGTGACGCTGATGGCCACGGCGCCAGTGATGGCACTTTTTTTGGGCCGAATGGAAGGAGACCCAATTCAGCTGTCTGGCGTGGCTGCCGCGGGGCTCGCTTTGGCCGGTGTGGCCTGCACCAGCCTCTGAAGGCTGGATTCCACTGCCGAAGCGGCAGCCTTATTCAAGGCCAACACCACCAGATCAGCACCACAGCCCTGATCGGGTCGCCAGGCATGGCTGGGAGCTGCTTCAAACCAGCTGTTCAACCGCGGACCCACCATTTGGATCTGCAAGGGAAGCGTTTTGCTGGGCAACCAGACACGCCCCTTGAGTCGCACCACCTGGTGATCGCTGACAAGGTTGGGCAACAGATGCTCTAGGGCCTGGCGGTCCAACGCACCTTCGACACGAACATTGCTGCCGAGCATCTCGACATGGCTGTGGTCGTGATGGTCGTGATCGTGATGGTCGTGGTCGTGGTCGTGATCGTGATCGTGATCACGATCGTGGTGGGTGTGATGGGTGGGCTTGTGCTCCAGACCCAACACAACTGATGTCTCCACCTGTCCCTGAGACACCGGGAGCAGAGCGGTTCCCGGGCGGACTTTGTCCTTGATCCGCCCCTGCACCTCAGCCATCGCTGATGCATCCAGGCAATCAGCCCGGCTGATCAAGACCAGGTCAGCGGCCTGGAGTTGATCCTCAAACAAGTCGTCAATCGCTGTGAGGTGATCGAGGCTGGGATCCTCGGCACGTTGCCTCTCCAGCGCTTCAGCATCAGCCACTGGACTACCTGCAGCCAAGGCTTCACCATCCACCAGCGTCACCACACCATTCACATGCACACGGCTGCGGATGGCAGGCCAATCCAAGGCCTGGAGCAGAGGCCGTGGCAAGGCCAGACCGCTTGTCTCGACAACGATCCCATCCAACTGATCCGCCCGTTCCAGCAACGTCTCCATCGTCGGGAGGAAGTCGTCCTGCACCGTGCAGCAGAGGCAACCGTTATTCAGCTCGACCAGCCGGCCATCCACATCCTCCTCGGGACAGAAGCCACAGCTGCGAATCAGATCACCATCAAGCCCAACGCTGCCGAATTCGTTGACCATCACGGCCAATCGCTGGCCTCCGCGGGTGAGCAGATGGCGGAGGACCGTGGTCTTGCCGGCCCCAAGAAACCCGGTGATCACGGTCACCGGCAGACGCTTAGCCATGAGGATTAAGGGCGGCAGCCCAGGCTCTCACGGGTTGAGACGCCACTGATCGGGTTGGATCCATCCGCCCGAGCACAAAGGGCTCGCTGTTGCGGCAGATCGATCACGGCGTTGGTGAAATCAGCACCGTCGATCTGCGCGTCCGTGAAACGGCTCTGCATCATCATCGCGTTGGTGAAGTTGGCCCCCCGCAGATCTGCGCCCTCGAAGTGGCTGGCAAAGCCGACAACATCGGAGAGATCGGCATCTCGAAGATCGGCCCCCTGCAGTTGAGAGGTGTTGATCACGGCTCCGCGCAGGTCCGTGCCGCTGAGATTCACCTCACGCAAATCGGCCTTAAGGAACTCTTTTTCCTTGAGATCGAGACCGTGCATATCAGCGCTGATCTCCTGAACTGCGAATTGACCACGCAACTCGGGAGCGGTGATGGCCTGCACTGATTCAGCCCAGAAAACTGTGCTGATCGCCAGCGTGATCACCGCCAACAGCGAGGCCATACGTCGAAGGGCGCCCATGAGACCGGTAATTTGAGCAATCACGTTATGGCAACTGTCAGCGGAGCGAGTCGATATGGCCATGAGCTTGCGGGTGGTGGTCCCACCCCATCCCCTAATCGGTCATTGGCTGACGATGCTGCGGCACCGGGAAACCCCTGCTGCCCTCTACGCCACCGCCCTGCAGGAGCTGGGCCGTTGGCTCACCTACGAAGCCCTGCGGGACTGGCTGCCCCATCGACGGGACATGGTGCCCGGAATCGATGGAGACACCGAAGGCACCATCGTTGAGTCGTCGGTTCCGCTGATCGCCATTCCAGTGCTGCCAGCAGGCCTTGAGCTTTGGCAGGGAGGACGATCCGTCCTTCCCGATTCCTCCTTAAGCCTGGGGTCATGCCCAGAGGAAATCGAAGCCAATGCCGGGGTGATTCTGTTTGTTGACCAGATCAGCGATGGGCAAGCCACCCTCAAGCTTCTGCAAAAGCTCCAAGCCAAGGGTGTGGATGGACGCCGGCTGCGAGTGATCACTGCGTTGTGTGCCAGTCCTGGACTGAAGCTTTTGGGTGAAGCGATTCCAGACCTAACGCTGCATACCGCCTGCATCGACGAAAGCCTGGGGGAGAAAGGCGAGATTCGTCCGGGAATCGGTGACCCTGTGCGACGGCTGAACTTCAGATCTTGAGGGCGTGACTAACCTTCAGGCAGGTTGATCGCACCCATGGCCCAGCAGCACGACACGGGCTCAGGCACCCTGGCAACTCTGGTCACCGGAGCAATGCTCGGTGCTGCAGGCCTGGCCTGGTGGCTCCTCAATGAAGCTGACAGGCGTAGGCGTTACGGCGCGCAGACGTCGATGTTGCACGCACCGCGGATGCAGGACGGTTCTGAAGTGCTGGACAGTTCAGCCAACGGGCACCTCGAGGAACGGGTGGAAAAACTCAACGCGGAGATTGCCCGCGTTCGTGCCCAGCTCGAGGGACTCGGAAGCGAAGGATGAGCGCTCGGTAGGTTGGCTTGATTGCCACTGGTCCGCTCCGTTCCATGCTTCGCTCCGACGCCGTCACCAAGGGGATTCAGCGGTCTCCCAACCGCGCCATGTTGCGGGCCGTTGGCTTTGGAGACAGTGATTTCGGCAAGCCCATCCTGGGCATTGCCAACGGCTACAGCACCATCACCCCTTGCAATGTGGGGCTGAACGACCTGGCCAAACGGGCTGAGGAAGCTGCCCGGCAGGCCGGAGGCATGCCACAGATGTTCGGGACCATCACCGTGAGTGATGGAATTTCCATGGGCACCGAAGGGATGAAGTACTCCTTGGTGAGCCGTGAAGTGATTGCTGACGCGATAGAAACGGCCTGCAACGGCCAAAGCATGGATGGGGTGTTGGCAGTCGGTGGCTGCGACAAAAACATGCCTGGCGCCATGCTTGCCATGGCAAGGATGAACATTCCTTCGGTGTTCGTCTACGGCGGCACGATCAAGCCGGGCAAGCTGGGGGGCTGTGATCTCACGGTGGTGAGCGCTTTTGAAGCGGTCGGCCAACTGACCAGCGGCAAGATCGACGAAGAGCAGCTCACCGCAGTTGAAAAAAATGCCTGCCCTGGAGCTGGCAGTTGCGGCGGCATGTTCACCGCCAACACCATGAGCGCCGCCATCGAAACGATGGGTCTCAGCCTTCCCTACAGCTCCACGATGGCTGCGGAGGACGGGGAAAAGGCCGACAGTGCCGCTCGCTCCGCTGAGGTGCTGGTGGAGGCTGTGAAAGCCAACATTCGCCCCCTGGATCTGCTGACCAAGGAAGCCTTTGAGAACGCCATCAGCGTGATCATGGCGGTGGGTGGCTCGACCAATGCGGTGCTGCACCTGCTGGCCATCGCCCGCACGGCCGGCGTCGAACTGAGCATCGATGACTTCGAACGGATCCGTCAGCGGGTGCCTGTGATCTGTGACCTCAAGCCCAGTGGCCGCTACGTGACCGTTGATCTGCACAACGCCGGCGGCATTCCCCAGGTGATGAAGCTGCTGCTGAATGCCGGGTTGCTGCACGGCGACTGCCGAACGGTGGAGGGCAAGACCCTGAAGGACTTGCTGGCAGACGTGCCGTCGGCCCCCGCCGCCGGGCAGGACGTGATCCGCCCCTTGAGCAATCCCCTTTACGCCAAAGGCCACCTCGCCATCCTCAAGGGCAACCTCGCTAGCGAGGGCAGCGTGGCCAAGATCAGCGGTGTGAAGACCCCGGTGCTCACAGGGCCGGCCCGGGTGTTCGAAAGCGAGGAAGACTGCCTTGCCGCCATCCTCGACAAAAAGATCAAGGCCGGGGATGTGGTGGTGGTCCGCAACGAGGGTCCCGTTGGTGGACCGGGCATGCGGGAGATGCTGGCTCCCACATCAGCGATCGTGGGTCAAGGCCTGGGGGACAAGGTCGCCCTGATCACCGATGGCCGTTTCAGCGGTGGCACCTATGGCCTGGTGGTAGGTCACGTGGCACCTGAAGCTGCTGTTGGTGGAACGATCGGCCTGGTTCAAGAGGGCGACAGCATCACCGTCGATGCCGACCAGCTGCTGCTCCAGCTCAACGTGGATGAAGTGGAACTGGAGCGCCGGCGGGCGGGATGGAGCAAGCCGGAACCGCGCTATCGCCATGGAATTCTCGGCAAATACGCACGGCTTGTTTCCAGCTCAAGCCGCGGTGCAACAACCGACCACGCCGATTGAATTCGGCGCAGTCAAACAGCCGGTTGCACCAGGGCCCGTAAACGCCGACCCAATGCCTCTAGGGGGGCGGCATCCTGTGGTGCCGCGCAACGCTGACCGGATCCACCATCCATCCAGACCGGATGGCGCCCGTGCCAGAGCATCGGGCGTTCCGGTTGGTCCCACCAGCTGAGCATCAGATTGATCTCGTTACCGCTCCGGTAGATCTCCAGTTCAAGGTCCTGCTCGGAGCAACGCTGGCCTTCGCCATCGCGGCATTCAATCCGCACGTGCAGATCGTCGATTTGTTCGGGAGCTGAAGGATCGATCAAAACAACCGCATGGTTCCAGGGCTTGAGGCAAACGTCAGCCGCCTTGGCAATCAACACCAGAAGGTCCATGGGCTCAGGGCAAGGCGCGGATTGAGCGGATCAGCATCCGGATGGAGCCTGCGCGAAAACCCGGATTGAGATCCCCTGCATCACCAAATTTCGAGTGCAACACTTGAATGCGAGTGATACCACTGGGATCGAAGCGCAGCGGTAAGCCAACGGGTTTGGCCCTCACGGTGGGTCTGAGTTCTTCAAAAGACACCACCACAGGGGTCACGCCATTGGATTGAGTTGGAACATCCACCACCCAGCGGAGACCACCAGGAATCAGTTCGGTGAGTCCCATGGCACCATCCCCGCAACCGAGGGCAATCTTCAGTGTGCGTCCCTCGCCTTCAACATCAAGCCGAAGTGCCGAATAGGTCGACAGATCGAGCGCGGGCTGCAGGCGGGGGGAACGGCAGCTCACGAAACCACCACCGGTTTCCACCAGGTCCCCCTCCAGCACGAGGCCATCAGGGGTCACGCGACAACCGGCACGGGATCGGCCGCCCATGATCGTGTCGTTCAGGCTGGCCCAGTCAGCAAAGTCGCTGCCCTGGAAAAGAATCTGCTCAGAGGCCGGCGGCTGCATCCTGATCGGCAAGGACCAGCACATCACTAGCAGGTTGAACCAGCCGAGCGGGGGTCCGATCGGAGGATTCGGAGGGATCCACCAGTCGCCGGAGGGCCTCCTGTTTTCCGGCCCCACTGACGAGGAAGATCACCTGACGGGCGGCACTGAGCACAGGAGCCGTCAAGGTAATTCGATCTAACCCTTTGCCACGGCCGATGGTCGTCCAGCGATCCAGCACCGCTGGAGCCTCCGTACCAGGGAAAAGGGATGCGGTATGGCCGTCATCACCCAGGCCCAGCAGCATCACATCGAACACCGGTGGGGCTCCTGAACAAAGCTGAGAAATCTGTTCAGCAAACGCCAGGGCACTGGCCTCAGGACTTTCCAGTTCCACGGTGGGCACCGGGTGAAAGGCGGCCGAAGCTCCAGGCCCGGGGGAGAGCAGGGTGCGTCGCAACATGCCGGCGTTGCTCGAATCATCGTCGGCAGCAACCCAGCGCTCGTCGCCCAGGACGACGTCCACCCGATCCCAGGGCAACCGCTCCTGTCCGAGCAGGGAATAGGCCCTGGCCGGCGTGCTTCCACCCGAGAGAGCGATCTGGCAGCGGTCCCGTTGATCCAGTGCCAAGTCAATTTGGGCGGCAATTGTTTCGCAGGCCTGGCGGGCGAGGTCCTGGGGATCCTTGGCCCGCTCAATGCGGTAGTTGGTCATCACTCAACAGCTCAGCTGAGCCATTCGGTGTGGAAGGCGCCCTCCTTGTCGACCCTCTGGTACGTATGGGAGCCGAAGCAGTCGCGCATCGCCTGAACCAGGTTCTGGGGGAGACGACCGGAGCGGTAGCTGTTGATGTAGTCGAGGGTGCTGCTGAAGCAGGGAACGGGAATACCGGCCTCGGCGGCGCCGGCCACCACTTGAGCTAGCCCGGGCAGCCGTCTGTTGATCTGCTCAGCGAACCAGGGATCCACCATCAGGTTGGGCAGTTGGGGATCAGCATCGAAAGCATCCTGTATGCGCTTCAGCAGACGGGCCCGAATGATGCAACCACCCTTCCAAATCTGAGCGATCGATGGCATGTGGAGCTCATAATCGAGATCCTGGGAGGCGATGCGCAGCAGTTCCATGCCTTGGGCATAACTGGCGATGCAGCTCAGCACCGTGGCGTCCATCAACGGAGCCATGGCGTCATCAGGGGTCCCCAGATCAAAGTCCTTAACGGCAGGACCCTTGAGGATCGATTCCGCCGCCATGCGCTGAGGCTTCATCGAGCTCATCACCCGTGCATTGAGGGAGGCATAGATCGTTGGCACAGAAGCGCCCATCTGCAGCGCTGTCACCACGGTCCAGAGTCCCGTGCCCTTCTGGCCAGCCTGGTCGGTGATTTTCTCCACCAGATCAGTGCCATCGACGGGGTCCTTGGTGCGGAGACACACCTCAGTGATTTCCACCAGATACGACGACAACTCTTCTGTGGCGTTCCATTGACCGAGAACGTCGGCCATCTGCACACCGCTCATTCCTTTGACCCGCTTCATCAGGTCGTAGCCCTCGGCAAGGATCTGCTCGATCCCGTATTCGATCCCGTTGTGGACCGTTTTGACCAGGTGTCCTGACCCCCCGGGACCGATGTAAGTCACACAAGGTCCGTCTTCGACCTGCGCCGCCATCTTGTTCACGAGGCTCTCGATGGCCTCGTAGGAGGTCTTGGTTCCTCCGGGCATCATGCTTGGCCCCTCTAGGGCACCTTTGGCGCCTCCGGATACACCCATACCGATGAAGCCGAAACTCTTGCTCTCGAGTTGCTTCACCCGACGTTCGGTGTCGTGATAGTCGGAGTTGCCTCCATCAATCAGCAGATCGCCTTCTTCGAGATAAGGAGAGAGCTGATCAACGACGGCATCGACGGCAGGCCCCGCCTTCACCATCATCAAAATTCTGCGGGGTCGTTCCAGCTTGCAAACGAAATCTTCGAGGTCAGTGGCCCCCTGAATATTCTTGTCCTTGCCACGCCCCTGGAGGAAGTCTTCAGTTTTGGCGTAGGTGCGGTTGTAAACAACGCTGGAAAAACCGTTGCGCTCCGCATTAAGGACGAGGTTCTCGCCCATCACGCCAAGACCAATGAGGCCGAAGTGAGACTTGGACATGGCCTAATGGACCACTAACGATTGACCTCAGTGTGTTGATCTCGGCTGGTGCTGACTGCAAATCAACCAACAAATGTCAGGAATGAACCATCGGCTCAGGGAGACGGCGGCTCATTCCCGCGAGCGCTTCCAGCGCTCAGATCACCGTTCCATCAGCGATGGTGGCGTTTTTCTGAACCACCACGATTCCGTTACGGATGTAGAAGCCCTGATCGGAACGATCGGCCTCCTCCACGTTGTCCTTGTTGATGATCGAGACACCCGAACCGATGCGGGTGTTCTTATCGAGGATGGCGCGTTTCACCGTGGTCCCCTTGCCCACGCCAAGAGGAATACCTCCTCGCTCCTTCAAGACGGCACGTTCGTCGGGCGATTCAAAGAAGTCGGCTCCCATCACCAGCGTGTCTTGAAGGACGCAGTCACTTTCAATCCGGCTGCGGACACCGAGCACGCAGTGGTGAATGCTGCAGGACTTGAGAATGGATCCCTCGCCAATGATGGAATTGGTGACCTGAACGTCCACCAGCTTGCTGGGGGGCAAGTAACGGGGGCGGGTGTAGATGGGGAACTTCTCGTCGTAGAAGCTGAAGGGGGGCGTGGGTTGTTGGGTCAGCGCAAGGTTGGCTTCATAGAACGCACCGATGGTGCCGATGTCTTCCCAGTAGTCGTCGAACACATAGCTCTGAAGCTTGTCGCCCCTCGCGAGAGCCTCGGGAATGATTTCTTTGCCGAAATCCTTGTGGGCGGGATGCTTGTCGAGCAGATCAAAGAGGGTTTGACGGCTGAAGACATAAATGCCCATGGAAGCCAGATAAGGCCTTTCCTTGGCTGAATCAGCACTCAGACCGAAGCGAGAGGTGTCAACAGCCATCTCCAGCAGCGAATCACCCTTGGGCTTTTCACGGAACTCCTTGATCGTGCCGTTTTCGTCGGTCCGCATCAGTCCGAAAGCCTCGGCCTGCTTGGGATCAACGGGAAGGGCAGCAACGGTGAGATCGGCGCCTGAACGGCGATGGTGCTCAATGAAGAGGCTGTAATCCATCCGGTAGAGCTGGTCGCCGGAAAGGATCAGATATTCATCAACATCCCATTCCTGGAACAACCATTGGTACTTGCGTACAGCATCTGCAGTGCCTTCAAACCAGGTGGGACTGTCAGGGGTCTGCTGGGCTGCGAGCACCTCAACAAACCCTCCACCGAAGGAATTGCTGAGGTTGTAGGTCTGGCTCAGGTGGCGGTTGAGTGACGCACTGTTGAACTGCGTCATCACGTACATCTTGTTGATGTCGGAATTGATGCAGTTGCTAATCGGAATATCAATCAGTCGATATTTGCCTGCCAGAGGGACGGCCGGCTTGGCGCGCATTTTTGTGAGCGGATACAGGCGTGTGCCTGCTCCGCCGCCCAGAATGATGGCCAAAACCCGCTTCATGCCGCTGTCCCAAATCGGCGTTGCCGCAAGAACTTACCGGAGTTTTTGGCTTCTCAACCGTCTTTGGGAAGAATCAGTCGAGATTACTGGGATTCAGTTCGCGACTGAATCGCTCAAGAGCTCAAGATGCTTCCAAATCGAACAGTCTTTCGACAATTCGAAGGGCCTGTTGACGATCCTGACGGGTCTGGGGAGCCCGCAGCTGGGTCACGGGCGTGTGGAGGATTTTGTTGATGATCCCTTTGCTCAAGGCTTCGACCACCTTGCGTTCCCGGGCTGAGAAATCGGGACCCATTCGGCTGAGGGCTTTCTGGAGTTCCTCCGAGCGGATCGACTCCATCGAGGAGCGCAGCTGGTTGATGGTCGGCACAGCCTCGAGGCTGTCCCACCACTCGAGGAACTGCTGCGCTTCCTGCTGAAGCAACTGTTCAGCCTCCCGGGCCATGGCCTGACGGGCTTCCTGGTTACGGGCAACGACCTCTTGAAGGTCATCCACATCGTGAGATTCAACGCCGTCCACATCGGCAGCATCAGCAGCGATGTTGCGCGGCACCCCGATATCAATCAAGCGAAGTTTGCTGCGCCGGTTCAAAGGAGCCAGACGCGCGGCATCGATGATCGGATCATCAGCGGCGGTACTGGTGAACATCAGCGAGCAGGTGCTCAGATACTGATCCAGATCTGTGAGCGGCCGGCACTGAACAGGAAGATCGGGGAAATCGGAAGACAGCTGTTCGGCCCTTTCAACGGTGCGGTTCAACAGAACAACACCAGAGGCACCTTTGGCCTGAAGGTGCTGAAGCAACAGACGGCTCATGCGCCCGGCACCGACAACGGCGATCTGCTCGCTTTCCAGGGTGACCAGCTGATCAAGTCCCCGGGATTGACCAAGCTTGAGCTGGGCGAGCTCAACGGCCGCTGAGCTGATCGAAACGGCCCCTGTTCCGAGGTTGGTTTCGCTGCGTACACGCTTGCCCGTGGTGACGGCCTGCGTAAGCAAACGATTCAGGATCGGACCCAGGGATTTGTGCTCCTGGCCGAGCCGCATCATTTTTTTCACCTGGGAGAGGATTTGACCTTCCCCCAGCACAAGGCTGTCGAGACCTGCTGCAACCCGCATCAGATGGTCGACAGCGTCTTCGTGGTGATAACTGAACAGGTGAGGGGTCAGCTCCCCTGTCTCAAGGCCGGAGTGGCTGCTGAGGAAGTCGCTTACAGCAGACACCCCGAGGTCCGGATTGCGGACCAAGGTGTAAATCTCAAGGCGGTTGCAGGTGCTGAGGATCGATGCCTCGAGCACCTGCTCGTTGCCGCGGAGGGATTGAAGGGACGTCTCCATGGTCTGCTCAGGGATGCTGAGCCGTTCCCGGATCTCCACCGGTGCCGTGCGATGACTGAGGCCGACGACGGAGATATGCATGAAGACGTTCCTCTCAACCAGTGGGTGACGATCAGCTCAGAGCAATGCTCTGGGCGCCGTCTTTGATGTGCACGGTGTTGGTGAAGCGGCAGGTGTTGTCCAGATTGCTAATCACCAGGCTGCTAGTGCGGGTGCAGTCCTTTTCGAACTTAACGCCATTGAAGAGCAGACCATCAGTGATGCCGCTGCCAGCGAAACAAACATGCTCGCCGCAGGCCAGCTCCTCTGCTTCGTAGACCTTGTCGGGATCGCTGATGCCCATCTCAGAGAGACGCGCCAGGTTGCCCTCTTTGGTCATGTCAGCCCATTCGGAGGTCTGAGCAATCGCAGGGTCGTACACCAGTTGACCCTGGAAGTGACCACCGAGAGCACGCATGGCAGCGGCGGAAATCACACCTTCAGGGGCAGCACCAATGCCCATCAGGCAGTGGGTTCCGGTGCCAGCAAAACCGCAGGCAATGGCGGCCTGAACGTCGCCGTCGGAGATGGGCTGGATGCGAGCACCGGTGGCACGGATCTCAGCGATCAGATCCTTGTGACGCGCACGATCCATCACCACGATGTTCAGCTCGTCGACGGGGAGACCCAGGCACTCGCTGAGGATCTTGATGTTTTCAGTGGCCGATTTACGGATGTCCACCTTGCCCTTGGCAGCCGGAGGAGCAGCCAGCTTCTTCATGTAGAAGTCGGGGGCGTTGAACAGACCACCGCGATCGGAAGCGGCGAGAACAGCCATCGAGCCGCGCTGGTTGAAGGCGCAAAGGTTGGTGCCTTCGCAAGGGTCGACAGCGAAATCCACGCCAGGGCCAGTGCCGGTGCCGACCTCTTCTCCGATGTAGAGCATCGGGGCTTCATCACGTTCGCCTTCGCCAATCACGATGCGGCCCTGCATCTGGATCTGATTCATGCGCTTGCGCATGGCATCGACGGCCAATGCATCCGCTTCATCCTTCAGGCCTTTGCCGGAGAGCGAGGCGGAAGCGATGGCGGCCTGCTCGACGATCTCGAGAATTTCCTGAATGAGGGTCTGATCCACGGGACTCCGGATGAGGTGGGACGGGTTGGCGAGATCTCCTGGACGGGCAGTTGGCCGTCGCCGCAGTGGATCTCGACGTCTGAGCGCGGCTCACTGTATCAGTGGTTGCAGGAGTCCCTAAAATCTCCCGGCAAATCGCGCTCCTCATCCATGAGCACCAAGCCCCTGGTGATCTCGCCGTCGATCCTGTCGGCTGACTTCTCACGCCTCGGCGAAGAGGTGAAAGCCGTGGATGAAGCCGGTGCAGATTGGATCCATGTGGATGTGATGGACGGCCGCTTTGTTCCGAACATCACCATTGGACCGCTGATTGTTGAGGCGCTGCGTCCGGTGACCCAGAAGCCCCTGGACGTTCACCTGATGATTGTTGAGCCGGAGAAGTACGTCCCCGACTTCGCCAAAGCAGGCGCCGACATCATTTCTGTTCAGGTTGAAGCTTGCCCGCATCTGCATCGCAACCTGGCTCAGATCAAGGACCTGGGCAAAAAAGCAGGTGCAGTCCTGAATCCCTCAACTCCGATCGACACCCTCGAGTACTGCCTCGAGCTCTGCGACTTGGTGTTGATCATGAGCGTCAACCCCGGTTTTGGTGGCCAAAGTTTCATCGAAAGCCAGGTCCAGAAAATCCGCGACCTGCGCCGCATGTGCGACGAGAAGGGCCTCGATCCCTGGATCGAAGTGGATGGCGGCATCAAAGCTGGCAATGCCTGGAAGGTGATCGAAGCAGGTGCCAACGCGATTGTGTCCGGCTCCGGTGTGTTCAACCAACCCGATTACGCCGAAGCGATCAAAGGCATCCGCAACAGCAGCAGTAAGGAAGCTGTTCTTGCTTGATCAGCAGGCCATCAAATGAGCACCAAAGCCCGGCAGCCAATGCCGGGCTTTTTTGTGATCACTTCAAGAAAGAACCAAGCCCTTGAGCAGTTTCATCATCTTCAAAGATTTGATAGCCACACTGATGCGATCAAGGGTCCGATAATCGTGGGATGAATGATGACGTCAAACTGGTTACAGCATTCCTAGCCCTAAATGCTGGCGTGATTTCATTAGTTTTCGCAGGTTATCTCAAAGGCAGCATGAATATTGGCGCCGTCCTGCAACATTTAGTTCAATAGATTTATTTGCTTCGTGCTACATCAGGCTTCGTATCCCCCTGCCACTTGAGTTGAAATACGGATGACCAGCGCAGCCCCTCTGGACCAGACTGGAAATGTCGAAGTCGGAGGCGTCCTATGCGTGACGACAGTCCAACTGAGCAGGGTCTAGAAGCTGCCTGACTGGCCTGACTAGCCATACAGCCAGACGCTTCGTTCAGCTTCAAAGAACGCCAACAAGGAAGGTCATCCCGTTGCAGGGGTGGCCTTCCTTTTTGTCCGTTGGCCTGATGCACATCTTGAGAGGCCAACCACGCCCTGGATGGACATCACGCCAATCAGTGACGTTGATCACAGAACAAGATTGAAGAGCATGGAATTATTCCAGGACGCGATAGACCACAGGTCACGACGCGAGATTCACGCATAACTTGGAGAACAGCATGAGCAGACGAGGAATCCACCCACTTCTACGAGGTCTTGAACGGTCTCAACAGGTGACACCCTCAAGACCTGCCTCGCCGCTGTCTGGTCTGGAATCGGCACAACGAAAACGTTATCTGCGTTCGGAAGCTGAAGACGCCGAAGCGTTCCAACAACGAGTCAGACATCGCTCATCTCAGTGAGACCTTGTTGGCCCGCAGGTGCTGATTTGATTTGTCCTGGGGCTCAAAGAGGTTTGAGTTCACATCCCAGGGGTAATGGCGTGGGGGGAGAGTCCATGTGGACCTCGATCCCCCCTCAGTGATGGGGAGAGTCCGTTAGGCCTCGATCCCCTTGTGGCGGCCGCTTTCGCTGCCAGACCCACATCTCCACCATGCAGGACATCCACAGCTACAGGCATGCAGCTCAACAATCTCTTCCACTGTTGGTGTTCTGGTTTTACAGACTGAACCGGCGTGCGCCATCCCTGAAATGGGGGATCTGGGCCAAAGAATTAATCCCTCATCTGGGGGATTGAATCGAAGACAAAAAACTCATTACGATGAATACATCAAAAAAGCAATAAGTTCATGCACAGATGCATCCTGTCACAGATTCAACTGAAGTTGTCAGAGTCTTTCTCGTTCAGGAATGCAGAATGAATCAACAAAGCAACTCCTCCGTCATGAAGAATATTTTTTCCGGACTTATTACTGGAGTCGTGATGACGACGGTCGTGAATCAACCAGCCCTAGCCAACAACACATACTCCAGGACAAAGACTTGCTATCAGAATCAATACGTTGAGACTTACCATCCCGGAACCCGGGACAAGCCTGGGTACGTCAGCAGTCGAGAGGAAAGGGTCGAACGCCCTTGTCCCAAGACCCTGCATTTCCATGGGCGCAAAAGCCATAAGCACCAGCAGGGGCACCGCGCCCATAACCATCCAGATCATTCACCAACAACGTCAAGCGGAAAAACCGTCGTCGTGGACCATTCTGCTGTGGACAACAATTCCTGTTTGGAAGGAAGCCTCGCTGGCGGTGTTCTTGGGGGAGCCTTGGGAGGCGCACTCGCCAAAAAGGACAACTGGATCTGGTCGATTCCCGCTGGGGCCGTTGGCGGTGCCCTGGTCGGATGTCAGATCGATGGTGGTTGAGCCCTTGATCGAGTGCACGCAGGCAGCTTGTCAGAAAAACCAGCCGTAACTGTGCAAGCCAATGCCCAGCAGATTCACGCCGATGTAGCAAACAGCGATCACAACAAGACCCACCACCGCAACAAGAGCTGGGCGTCGACCCTGCCAACCGCGGCTGAGGCGGGTGTGCAGATAAGCGGCGTAGACCAGCCAGCAGATCAAGGCCCAGGTTTCCTTGGGATCCCAGCTCCAGTAGCTGCCCCAGGCTTCATTCGCCCAAACAGCACCACTGACGATGCCCACCGTGAGCATCAAAAAGCCAACTGTGATGGTGCGGTAGCTGAGGCTGTCGAGTTGTTCATTTGTGCTCAACTGCACCGATTGCAGCTGAACAGAACCACCGTTGGCGATCGAGGCAGCCTGACGAAATCCACCACTGCCAATGGAACTGCTGCGAAGTTCCAGAGCCTGGTCACGATCCGTGACCAACACCGCCAAGGAGAGCAGCGATCCCACCAGCAAGGCGGCATAGCTCACCATGATCACGCTCACGTGCATGACCAACCAGCTGGAGCGCAGGGCAGGAACAAGGGGCGCCGCCGATTGCAATTGATCCGGCAAAGCAAAGCTGGCAAAGGCAATGCAACCAAGACCCATGGGTGTGGCTGCTGCTGCCACGATTGGAGAAGGCCAGGCCCGTTCCACCAACAACTGGGTGAGGGTGCAGGCCCAGGCCAGAAAACACAGGGATTCGTAGAGGTTGCTGATCGGGAAGTGGCCGGATTGCCACCAACGCAGAATCAGCTGTGTCGTGAACAGCAGGTTGGCAACAGCCACCAACAAGCGAACCAAGCCTGCACGGGACTGACTGGACACCGCCCAGAAGGCCAAGGGCATGGCCAGCAACAGCAACACGAAACCAGCAAATCCAAGACTGGTGACCAGCTCAAAAGGCGTGTTCAGCACACCATTCCCCGAAGACACGCCGATTCTGCCTCGGCCAATCAGCGACTGGCCTGTTTCAGCAAAAGACCACCAGCGCCTAGAAACAACATCACAGGCAGCCAAGCCGCCAGGATCGGCGGCAGGGTGCCCTTGACTCCCAGGGAACTGAAGCTGAAACCAATCACGTAATAGACAGCGATGATCCCGAGGGTGAGCACAAACGAGAAGCTTCTGCTGCTTCTGTAACTGGGCTGAGCGCCGAGGGTGGCTCCAAACAAGCCAAACACCAGACAGGCCATCGGAACCGTGAACTTCTCCTGGATCCGCACACGGATTTTGCGGGCTTCCTTGATGCTGCCGGCCTCTTCATACAGCCTCTGGGCTTGCAAAGCTTCGGCAACTGTCATGTTGACGGCATCCTTTTCAATCCCTGCCAGGCGCACCGGACCGGAACCGAGGGGATAGACGTAACGATCGAAATCGGCCTTGGTTGAGCTGCCGTTGGCGGCCAACGTCAAAATCTGGCCATCCAGAAAGTCCCAACTGGCCTGGCCCTCATTCCAGATGGCCCGATCTGCACGCAACATTTGGGTGAAACCGGATCGGGTGAAATCAAGAACAGTCACGTCCACCATTTCACCGTTCTGAAACTTCCTCGAATAGAAGAGTTGATTCAGCCCCTTGCCGTCCTCTTCACCGTCGGAATCAAAGCGGGTCCCGAAACGGGGGTAAATGATGTCGCGTCCTGTCTCACTGGCAAGAGAACGCCCCAGTGACTTCTTGAGGGTGACCTCTGCATAGCGTTGGCTGCGGGGCACCACCACGTCGTTGAGGACGAAGGTGAACAGCGTCATCACCATGGACAGAGCCAGGGCCGCGCTAATCATCCGCACTGTGCTGATCCCGAGGCTTCGCAGAGCGGTGAGTTCACTGTTCGCTGACAGGCGGGTGAACACGAACAGCGATGCCATCAGCGTTCCGATTGGCACTGAGAAGGCCAACCAACGCGGAATGCTGAACAGCAGAACCTGAACTGCAATCGTGATCGGCAGGTTCTTGTCGACCATCTGCCGCACCAGTTCAAACATCACGCCGCCCGTGAGCAGCAGCAGGGTGAACAGGGCAATGAAGAACAGCAGCGGACCCAGAAGCTCCTTGAGCAACCAGCGATCCAGGAGATCCAGCCGCATCCAGGTGGCGCGTTTGAGACGATCCAAAATCACAGTTGGAATCCCTCCCCGAGGTAATAACGACGCACCTGTGGATCAGCCGCCACCTCCTCGGAATGTCCTGCAGCCAAAACCGCACCATCGTTGAGGATGTAAGCCCGATCAGTTGTGGCCAGGGTTTCTCGCACGTTGTGATCAGTGATCAGGATCCCCATACCCCGGGACCGCAACTCCTCGATCAGCAGCTGAAGATCCGCTACCGCAAGCGGGTCGACGCCGGCGAAGGGTTCATCCAAAAGCAGATATGTCGGACCGTTGGCACCCGAAGCCAGCGCCCGGGCCACCTCACATCGGCGACGTTCACCCCCGGAGAGTTGGAAGCCACGTCGATTGATGAACGCGGTGAGGTGAAAGTCCTCAATCAACTGCTGGCGCCGATCCCGACGCTGCTCGGGACTGAGATCGGTCTGTTCAAGGGCAACATCAAGGTTTTCACGCACCGTGAGATTGCGAAAAACACTGGCTTCCTGGGGCAAATAACCCACCCCAAGCCGTGCCCGTTCGGGCATTGGCAGACTGGTGACACGCTCACCGTTCAAGGTCACCTCGCCCTGATCAGGGCACAGCAGACCGATCACCAGATTGAAGGTGGTGGTTTTACCGGCTCCATTAGGACCCAGCAGGCCGACCACCTCGCCTGGGGAAAGTTTCAGATTCAAACCCTTGACCAACTGGCGGCCCCCAAGGGTGATGGAGACATTCGACAGTTCCAGGGTCATGGGGTTACCGGGTTTGCCGCAGGAGCAGGATCCAGAGCGGGTTGGCTAGGAGTGAGAGACCACTGACTGAACACCTGCTGGCCCGGAACGGGGCTGGCAATTGCGCGGCCTTCCTCCAGCAAATAGGTGAAGCGATCGGCGCGGAGCTGATTGCCATCGGCCTGGATCACATCCACATCACCACTCAGCACAATCCGGTCTTCCTCCGTGAAGTACTGGGCCTGTCGGCTGGTGGCCACCAAACCACGACCGGCATGCACCAAGCGAACATTGCCGGTGGCAGTGATCACACCCGTGCTGTTGTCGGCCGATTGCAGATCGGACTCAATCGTGATGACGCCTGCATCAGCAGTTTGCTGAGCCTGGACCGCATCCAGAGGGCACATGACGGCCAGAAGGGGCAGAGCTAAAAAAAGGCCCCCGAAACGGAGCATCGCTTTACCTGCCACGCAATTTGCTCGAATTCGTTGAGATTACCGGCGCTTCAGCGCATGTACTCAAGAACAGGGACAGTGCATGACTCGGGATCCCCATCCTGCTGAAGGGCTTCAAGCCGTTGTTGCGTCGCTTGGCAGAGAGCATCAAGGTTGAGGCCTAGATCAGGAGTCCCGGGACGTTTCAGACGTCCAAGGGCTTCGCCGAAAAGGATCGTGGCACCACGACGGTTGCCCCGTTGCAGATGCAGCTGGGCAACCGCCACTTGAAGGATTCCCTGCAGGCTGCGCCGCTCCGGATCAGCCGTTTCATGCCAGAGCTCTTCAAACAGATCGTGGGCGGCGTACCACTCACCGGCGTTGAAAAGCTCCAGGCCCTGCTGAAAGCGGGGATCCGCCTGGGGCATCAGCGCTTGGACTTGGCCGGCTTCTTGCCAGGAAGTTTGCGCAAACGAATCGACTCGGGGGTGACTTCGAGCATCTCGTCTGGACCGATGTATTCCAAAGCCCGCTCAAGGGTCATCTGAATCGGTGCTTGCAGCGTATCCAATTCCTCAGCACCCGCGGAACGCATGTTGGTGAGCTGCTTGGTCTTGCAAACGTTGATCTCCAGATCCTGGGGCCGGTTGTATTCCCCGATGATCATGCCCTTGTAGACCTTGGTGCCCGGGCTGATGAAGAACTGGCCACGGTCCTCGGCATTCTTCAGTGCATAGAAGGTGGCCGTTCCTTCTTCGAAGGCGATCAGCACACCGTTCCGGCGTGTGTCGAAGTCACCCATCATCGGCCGGTATTCATAGAAGGAGTGGCTCATGATTCCTTCGCCGCGGGTGGCTCGGATGAACTCACCCCGGAAACCGATCAGACCGCGGGAGGGAACGATGAACTCCAACTGGGTGCGTCCATCAGCACTGGTTTCCATGTTCTGCATCTCACCCTTGCGGGTGCCCAGTTTTTCGATGCAGCTGCCAACCGCTGGCTCAGGGACATCCATCACCAGGGTTTCAACCGGCTCGCAGGGCGTGCCATCAATGGTGCGGTAGATCACCTGAGGCTGGGAAACCTGGAACTCATAGCCCTCACGGCGCATCGTCTCGATCAGGATGCCGAGGTGCAGCTCACCGCGACCACTCACAGCAAAGCGGTCTGGTGAATCAGTGTCTTCGACACGCAGAGCCACGTTGGTGAGCAATTCTCGCTGCAGGCGGTCACGAACCTGACGGCTGGTGACGAATTTGCCTTCCTTACCTGCAAACGGGGAGTCGTTGACGACGAAGGTCATCTGCAGGGTGGGCTCATCCACCTTGATCAACGGCAGAGCGGTCGGCTCATCGGGGCAGGCGATGGTTTCGCCAATGTTGACGTCGTCAAAGCCAGCCACGGCCACCAGGTCACCGGCGGAAGCCTCTTCGATCTCGACGCGCTGGAGACCCTCAAAGCCCAGCAGCTTGCTGATGCGGCCCTTCTTGACGCTGCCGTCGTCCTTGATCAGCGCTGCGTTCTGACCCTGTTTGATTTTTCCGTTGTGAACGCGGCCAATGATGATCCGACCAAGGAAGTCGGAATAGTCAAGGGTGGTGATTTGCAGCTGGAGGGGCTTCTCCGGATCACCAACCGGGGGCGGAACGTGGCGCAGGATGGCGTCGAACAGCGGACGCATGTTGTCGCTATCTGTCTTCATGTCGGGCTTGGCGAAGCCTCCAAGACCGCTGCCGAACAAGTAAGGGAAATCGCACTGATCGTCGTCAGCGCCGAGTTCGATGAACAGATCGAGCACCTTGTCGACGGCGGTCTCGGGATCCACCCGGGCACGGTCGATCTTGTTGACGAACACGATCGGACGCAGGCCCTGCTCGAGGGCCTTCTTCAGCACAAAGCGGGTCTGGGGCATCGGCCCCTCATTGGCGTCCACGATCAGCAGGCAACCGTCGACCATGCCCAACACCCGCTCCACTTCACCACCGAAATCGGCGTGACCAGGCGTATCAACGATGTTGATCCGGGTGTCCTTGTAGGTGACTGCCGTGTTCTTCGACAGGATCGTGATGCCGCGCTCACGCTCCAGGTCGTTGGAGTCCATCACACAGGTGGGGACTGCTTCGTTGTCGCGGAAAATTCCTGACTGCGCCAACAGCGAATCGACCAAAGTCGTCTTGCCGTGGTCAACGTGGGCGATGATCGCGATGTTGCGGATCGCCTTGTTGTTGGCGCTCATGCGGGCTGACCGTACGTATTTGTGAAGAACGCCAAAGGCGCAGTGCGACAGGTTATCTCAACGTGAGAATCGACTGGTGCGCTCCGGACCCTTGCTGCGCAGGCTGCCGCGGGTGACGCCGAGCTGGTGGTGGATCTGCTCCTGGGACCAGACGTCCTGGGTGGCCATCCGACCCGCCAGAGCCTCGGCGTAAAGGCTGACGCGCCGACGCGTCGCAGCGGAATCTTCATCGAGAAGTTCAAGCCGAATGGTGCGCACGCCCGCCCTCAGCAGCGACGGAAGCGCCTCAACGCCCGATTGCGCCGTTCCATTGAAGAGGGTGTTGCGACAGCCCAGATCAGCACGCAGGGGATGTTCAACCCCGCTGCGATCCCGAAGGGTGACGTGGTGCTTCTCACAGGGACGACCGCAATCGGTGTGGTCCTTGCCGTCCGAGAGGAACGCACAGAACAAGCAATGCTCCATGTGGAACAACGGCATGTGCTGATGCAGGGTGACCTCCAGAAGCGCTGGATTAACGGCGGCGGCCAGATCCAGAAGTTGCTGAAGGTTCAGGTCGTAACTGGCCGTGAGTCGCTGCAGCTTCCAGTGGTCGCGATACCAGTGGAAACTCAGGGGGTTGGCGGTGTTGAGGGAAAAGTCGCCGATGCAGGGGGCCAGCGGCGTTAGCACCTCCAGCTGATCGGCATTTCTCACGAGGAAGCCGTCGGGACGGGCGCGAATCAGAGGTTCAAGGCTCCAGCGTTCATCGGGCCGTGTGATCCGTGCCCCGGCCAACCAAACACCTTCCGGCCAGCAGCCTCGACCGATCGCCACCGCTTCCCGCAGCTCCCGGGGCTGCTCGAGATCCGCCACCACCGAGCGAATCGGCAGGCCCGTGCCGGCGAGATCCACCAAGGCCTGCAACTGATCCAGGCTGCGCACCAGCACCACCAAGCCTGGCTTGGTCTCGCTGGGGGAAGCCTCAGCTGGGGGGCACATCTGGGCCAGCAGCTCTGTTGGGTCTGCCGTTTTGGAGGGTGCAGGGCCAGGGACTGAATCGGTGCTGTCATCCAGCGAGGCCTCCAACCGCTCCAGCAGGGCCCTGCGCATGCGGTTGAGTTCCGCCATAGGCAGAAAAAGATCGCCCTGCAGCTGGACCTCCAGATGCTGAAGCGACCAGCCGGTTCCCCCCAGGCGTCCCAATTGCTGCTCAAGCCGTTCCCGATCCAGGGGACGCTGCGAAGCGCTCTGCAGCGGAATGGTGCTGTTGACCTGCAGATCCACCCCCTGGGGTGCCAGCAGGTGCAACTCAAGCGGTGCATCCAGCCGACCGGACACCCGCAACGCCAGATTCCGAGAACGCGCCTCCACCCTGCGGCGGGCAGCACGCTGCCAACGGGACTGCCAATCGGGGTCACTGGTGAGCCAGACCGAAGCGCCAGGTCTCAAGCCAGAGCCATCCACACGCTCGGGCCCAAGGCGCAGCTTCCAGCGTTCGTCTCCCATCCGCTCACACACCATGATCCGACCACCGATCTCCCGAGGCGGCTGCAGGGGGTCAGACGACAGCTGTTCCAGCACAAGGCCCTGACCGGCTTGCAGCTGTTCCCTGCTACGCAGATGCAACCAACCACCCCGTTCCACCCGCAGCAACTGCCCCAGCAGCGGGCCCCGCTTCTTGCTCCAGCGGCCATGCACCAGACGGCGATGGTTCACCCCTTCCAGCCAACCGGTGGACAGACCTCGGGAAAATGCCAGCTCAAGCTGGCGTTGCACCTGCGGTGCCGAAGCGGGGATCTGATCCAGTCGCTGCCGATAGGCGTCGGTGACGGCTGCCACGTAGGCAGCGTCCTTTAGGCGACCTTCGATCTTGAGGCTGGCCACGCCGATGCGCTGCAATTCCGGCAGCAACTCCCAGGCCGCCAGATCCTGGGGCGAGAGGAGGTAGCGCTGGTCTTCCAGGGAGTGGGGTTGACCATCCACCACCATTTCGTAGGGCAGGCGACAGGCCTGGGCACATTCACCTCGATTGGCACTGCGCTGCCCGAGGGATTCACTGGTCAGGCATTGACCGGAATAGGCGACGCAAAGGGCACCGTGCACGAACACCTCCAAGGGCATCGAAAGGTGCCGCTGGACCAGTTGTCTCTGCAGGCGCTCAAGATCACGCAGGGCCAGCTCCCGGGCCAGCACCACCCGTTGACAACCGAGCGCAGCCGCCTGGGCAATCCCCGCTGCACTGGTGATCGACATCTGGGTTGAGCCGTGCACACAGAGGTGGGGAACCAGCCGCTGGGCCAAGCGACAGAGCCCCACGTCCTGGACAATCACCGCATCCACCCCCGCCCGGTCTGCGGCGATCAACAATTGAGCCGCTGCCTGCAATTCATCGCTAAACACCAACACGTTGAAGGTGAGGAAACCCTTCACCCCCCGCTGATGCAGCCACTGCATCACCTCAGGCAGGTCATCCAGTCGAAAATTCTCAGCCCGCTGACGAGCGTTGAAGGCATCAACGCCGAAATACACCGCATCGGCACCGGAGGCGGCAGCCGCCTTCATCGCAGCCCAGTCGCCGGCGGGAGATAGCAGTTCGGGGACATTCAAGGGTCGCGCCTGGAGAACCGACTGGCCGGCTCAAACAAACGCAATGCATCCGCATTGCCCTGGTAACGCCAATGCCAGGGTTCGTACATCACGCCCTGTTTGTTGCCCTTAGGAAAAGACAACACAAAGTGATATCGGGCCGCGTGATCCTGAAGCCAGCGAAATGCTTCGGTGTCTTGAAAGCTCTGGGAGAGGTTGGTCTCAGGAAAACGGCCATCGCCTAGATCAACGGCATAACCAGTGCTGTGCTCGGAGTACCCCGGTGGAGCCGACACCTGGGCACGCTCTTCTGCGGTCTGGTTCCGTTCGGAGGCCACATCAAAAAAGATAGATTCCTGGAGGGCCAGAGAGCGGAATCCACTGAGCAGACGCATATCGACCCCGTCAGCTGAGGCTGAACGCATCATCGTGTCGAGGGCGGCGGCGGCCTCCACATTCAGCTCAATCCCCGGTTCAAAGACGATGAGTTGATCGGCATCCGCCTCTCCATAGGGGAAGTGACCGAGGAGACGGCCATCGGCGTCGGGACGTTCACGAAAACCTGAAATCTCAAGGGTCTGCGTTGGCTGACGACGGGATAGCAAGGTTGGAAGCAGCATCACTGCAGCCAGGCTTCCAGCACAGACAAGAACAAGACCAAACAGCAGACCAGCTGCGCCATTTCCCTTGCGTTGACGCGGCTGTCGTGTTCGACGGGCGACCGGAATATCCTCCCGCTCGGTGCGTCGCGCAGAGGAGGCCCGAACCAAGGCGCTGATGCGTGTTGTTTCGATCGTAAAGGCAGCAGCCAGATCAACCCACAATGGTTGATGTGACAGTGATAGCTTCACAAAACAATCCAGCGGAGACGGGCTGAGATGTTGCGAGTTGCGGTGATCGGCGGTGGCCCCAGTGGCTCCTGTGCTGCCGAAATTCTGGCCAAGGCAGGTATCGAGACTTGGTTGTTCGAGCGCAAACTCGACAATGCCAAACCCTGTGGTGGGGCGATTCCGCTCTGCATGGTCGAGGAGTTCGACCTCCCCGACGAAATCATCGACCGCAAGGTCCGCAACATGAAGATGATTTCCCCCTCCAACAGAGAGGTGGACATCAAGCTGGATCCCCTCGGCTACGACGAAAACGCCTACATCGGCATGTGCCGTCGTGAGGTTTTCGATGCCTTCTTGCGCAACAGGGCCGCCGATCTGGGCACCACCCTGATCAATGGCCTGGTGCAGAAGATTGACACAGGCACAGACCGTCAGGGCCCGTACACCATCCATTACGCGGACTACAGCGGTGGTGGCCCCACCGGTGAGCCGAAGACCCTGGCCGTGGACCTAATCATCGGTGCCGATGGCGCCAACTCCCGGGTGGCGAAAGCCATGGACGCCGGTGATTACAACGTGGCCATCGCCTTCCAGGAAAGGATCAAGCTTCCTGCTGAAGAGATGACCTATTACGAGGATCTGGCTGAGATGTACGTCGGAACGGACGTCTCACCTGACTTCTATGCCTGGGTGTTCCCCAAATACGACCACGTGGCCGTGGGAACGGGAACCATGCAGCAGAACCAGAGCCTGATCAAGGGTCTGCAGAGAGGCATCCGCGAGCGGGCCAACAAGCGTCTGTTCCAGGGTGAAGTGATCAAGGTGGAAGCGCATCCGATTCCTGAGCACCCCCGTCCGCGACGGGTCGTGGGCCGCATGGCGCTTGTGGGCGATGCAGCGGGCTATGTCACCAAGAGCTCCGGTGAAGGCATTTATTTCGCTGCCAAGAGCGGCCGGATGTGTGCGGAAGCGATCGTTGAAATCTCCAACAACGGTGCTTCCATCCCCACCGAAAAACAGATCAAGTCGACCTACCTCAAGCGCTGGGACCGTAAATACGGTGCCACCTATGTCGTGCTCGACATCCTGCAGCGAATCTTCTACCGCAACGACGCTGCCCGCGAAGCGTTCGTGGAGATGTGCGATGACAAGGACGTGCAGAAGCTGACCTTCGACAGCTACCTGTACAAGCGGGTGGTGATGATGAACCCCTGGCAGCAGATCAAGCTCACCCTCCGCACCCTGGGCAGCCTGATCCGGGGCGAGGCCCTGGCTCCATCCGATTACAACCCTGTTCCGTCGGCTGTTGGTCGTTCAGACGGCGATTTCCTTGCGGAGGAAGCGGCCCAACAGATCAAGGCTCAGGCCGGTGAATCCAAGGGGTCCAACTCCACAGGTTCCGAGTCGAAGGAAAAGGCCGGCGTCTCCTGAGGGAGTCCGGCCCACAAAATCGCTGAAGCTGCTGGTTAGTTGCGCGACTCGATCGCTTTGCCAGCTGCATTCTTAATCTGCTCAATCCCTTGCTCAAGGTTCTTGGCGGGGGATGTTTCTTTCTTGGTCGTCGACCAGACGTTGATGGCGTAAACGGCGGCGGCAGCAAGGATCACCGCCGCAATCACGGTTTCAAGACCTTGGCCACCTTGGCGGATCACCACAGGCTGCTGGGTGGTGTTTGTCTCTTGATCAGGCATTGCAGCTGAATGGACTGGCCCCTGCTGAGCCGAGAGGCCAGCACTGCCATTTATTTGGATTGAATCGATTCAAACTCAGCCAACACCGATGCCTGATTGCGCAGAACGGCCAACAGGTTGAGTCGATTGAGCCTCAGCGCGGAATCGTCGACCATCACCATCACGCTGGTGTCACCATCAAAGAAGGCCTGGAGAGCCGGAGTTGCTGCGACAAGCGCATCGGCGAGGGATTGATACGACCGCTGCTGAGCCAGTGGCTGCAGCTGCTCCAGAGCGGCGAACAGATCCTTCTCACTGGCTGACTCGAAGCGCTCGGGCTGAACCACATCGCCGGCCACAAGCTGATCCCGTGTCAGATCACCTTTTTCAGCAAGCTTGGCTGCCCGTTGCACCACCGCCTGGACGGCATCCAGCTGACCGCTGTCCCGAAGGTCACGCAACAGCTGAATCCGCTGTTTCACATCCAGGGGATCACTGAGCAGACGCTGGCTGGAGACGGCATCACCAGCAACAGCCTGCACCAGATCGGGAGCAAAGCCGTCGTCTTCCAGTTGAGACACGATCCGCTGCCGCATCAGCTGACAGAGGTCGTTGTGCAATTGGCTGGAATCCACCCCAAAGGCAGGGAAAAGGGAAGCCCACTCCGCCACGGCGTTGTTGAGGAACGCCATGAGGTCAAGGCGCCAAGCCATACCCCAGAGAATCTGCACAACGCCATTGCCGGCCCGCCGCAGGGCATAGGGGTCGGAGGATCCTGTCGGCCGCTCTCCCTTGGCAAAGATGCTGAGCAGCAGCTCAAGCCGTTCCGCCAAGGCCACAACAGCTCCCGCGAGGGTTGCGGGCAGGGCATCACCGGCGCCCCGGGGCAGATAGTGCTCCACCACAGCGAGAGCGACATCGCGAGGTTCTCCCTCCTCCAGGAGGTATTTGCCCCCCATCAGGCCCTGAAGTTCAGGGAACTCGCCCACCATCTGGCTGACCAGATCGTTCTTGCAGAAATGAGCGGCACGCTGGGCCGCATCCGCCACGCTCTGATCAAGACCGAGTTGCTTCAACAGCAGCCCCGTCAGCCGCTCGATCCGCTCGGAGCGGTCCAGAAGACTGCCCAGCCCTTCAGCGAAGGTGACGCGATCAAGGGCTTCACGCCGAGATGCGCTGGATTGACGTCGGTCAACGTCCAGAAAAAATTCGGCATCCGCCAGGCGCGCTCCAAGCACGCGTTCATTGCCACGAACGATTAGTGAAGACGCCGGGGCCAGGCCATTGCCCACCAACAGGAACTGGGGCCGAAGCACAGCCTCAGCGGTGAGACGGAGCGGGTCAGCCTCCAGGCCAGGCACCTGGAGTGGCACATAACGCTGGTGAGCCTGCATCACCGTGCTGATCACCTCCGGAGGAAGCTGAAGGAACCGTTCAGCAATGGTCCCCTCGAGAATCCTGGGATCTTCAACCAGGTCCACCAGTTCCTCGAAAAGAGACTCCGGACAGTCGGGTGTTCCATTGGCGGCCTGAGCCGACTGATCAAGGCTGGTGCGAATCCGTTTGGCCCGCTCCGCACGATCGACAACAACGCCGGCGGCGGCGAGGGTTTCACCAAACACCTCCGCTGATGCGATGGACAGTGGCTCGTCACCATGGAGACGGTGGGCACGGCTCAAACGATCGCTGCGGACCTCGGGGTCAGCGCCGTCGAGCACCACAGGGATCACCTCTGACCCCTTGAGCGCTAGCAGCCAGCGAATGGGGCGGCTGAAGCGCTGGGCTCCGGTGCCCCAGCGCATGAACCGCCGGCCCTGGAGAGCATCAATCCATTGGGGAATCAGCCCCTGGAGCAGTTCAACACTGGCTTGACCGGGGGTGAGCACGGTTGCGAAGACGCAAGGCCCCTTCGGAGTTTCACGCTGCTCAAGGGCTGAGGGATCAACACCGCAACGCTTGGCGAAACCGATCGCCGCAGGCCCTGGGATGCCGTCCTTGAAGGCCTGAGCCACAGGAGGGCCCTTGCGGTCTTCCTGAAGATCGGGCTGGCGGTCCTCCAGCTCAGCGACGGAGACCACCAGACGCCGGGGGGTGCCGAACACCAACACCGCTCCATGGGCCAGCCTTGCCTCACGCAGATCACGACTGACCCGCTGCTGCAGCTGATCAAGCGCTTGCCTGACGAAATCGGCAGGAAGCTCCTCGGTGCCGATTTCCAGAAGAAAGGTTGCCGTCACGCCAAGGTCAGAGCCGAAAGCGACTGTATTGGAAGCCGTTTCGCTACGTTCAAATCAAGAAAACCTTTTCGGGGTGGGGGAAGGCTCCTTGGCAGTGGCGGAATCAGGAACTCAATCGCTGTCCAAGGCGGAGCAGCGCAAGCTGGATAGCGACCATCTGCGCGACCCGTTGTTGAGCGAGCTCAGCAACGACGACGTTCGCTTCACGGAAGATGCTGTTCAACTGCTGAAGTTTCACGGCAGCTACCAACAGCACCACCGCGAACTGCGCAAGACAGACAAGGTCCGCAGTTGGCAAATGATGCTGCGGCTGCGCAGTCCGGGCGGACGCATCCCCGCCAGGCTGTTCCTCGCCCTCGATGACCTGTCCAACCGCCTTGGGGATGGCACCCTGCGAGCCACCACCCGTCAGGCCTTCCAGATGCACGGCATCGCCAAGGCCGATCTGAAAGAGGTGATCGGCACCATCGTTCGCAACATGGGCTCGACCCTGGCGGCCTGCGGCGATATCAACCGCAACGTGATGGCACCCCCAGCTCCTTTTGAGAAAGGCGGCTATCCCGTGGCACGGCGCCTCGCCGATGAAATTGCCGATCTGCTCAGCCCCGAGGCGGCCGAGGGGGCCTATCTCGACCTCTGGGTGGATGGTGACCTGAGTTATCGCTTCAAGCCCAGCCGAGCCGTTCAGAAGACCAGAAAGCGCCAAAGCGAAGGCGGCGTTTTTTCCGGCAGCACTGAAGAACCTCTCTACGGGGATACCTACCTGCCCCGGAAGTTCAAGGTGGCCGTCACCGTGCCAGGGGATAACTCCGTTGACCTGCTGACCCAGGACATCGGCCTGGTCGCCTTCACCGACCCCTCCGGCGAACTGCGGGGCTGCAACGTCTACGTGGGCGGTGGCATGGGTCGCACCCACAACAAGGAGGAAACCTTCGCTCGCACAGCGGATCCCTTGGGTTACGTCGATGCAGCCGACGTTCTGGATGTGGTTCAGGCGATCCTGGCTCTGCAACGGGACCACGGGGATCGGGAGGTTCGCAAGCACGCCCGCATGAAGTACCTGCTGCATGACAAGGGCATCCAATGGTTCCGCGACACCCTGTGTGCGACCTATTTCAAGGGAAGCCTCAAGGGGCTGCGCAATGAGCCGAAGGCCAAGCTGTTGGACTACCTCGGCTGGCATCGACAAAAGGCTGGGATGTGGTTTGTGGGACTGCCCCTGCTCTGCGGTCGTCTGAACGGAGAGCTCAAGGCAGGGCTCAGGCAGCTCGTGGAGACTTACCAGCTGGAGATTCGTCTCACCGCCAATCAAGACCTACTGCTATGCAACATCGGCACCTCCCAGCGCGCCAGCATTCGAACCCAGCTGGAAGCCCTTGGGTTTGAGGTGCCTGAAGCTCCAGCCCCCCTGGCCAGACATGCCATCGCCTGCCCGGCCTTGCCCACCTGCGGCCTGGCGATCACCGAATCGGAGCGCATCCTTCCGGATGTACTGGATCGCCTTGATGCCCAGCTGCGGCGGCTCGAGATTGAGAAGTCTCTTCTGGTGCGCATGACCGGTTGCCCCAACGGCTGCGCTCGCCCTTACATGGCTGAGCTGGGATTGGTGGGCAACGGGGTCAACCAGTACCAGCTGTGGCTGGGCGGCACCCCGAACCTCCAGCGTCTTGCGCGCCCGTATATGGAGAAACTCCCCCTGGACGATCTGGAAAAAACCCTTGAGCCGCTCCTCCTCAGCTGGAAAGCTGCGGGCGGACGACGCAGCTTCGGGGACCACATCGAGAAGCTGGGCGATCAGGAAGTGAGCGCGCTGTTGACGGCCTCGGCGTAGACCGCCACAGCTGCATCCTTTCGCCAGGCCCAGAGCTGATCGCCGAACGAGTAGTGCCACCACTCGTTTGGATGCTGAACAAAGCCGGCTGATCCCATCACTTCAGCAAGCAACTGCCGGCGTTGATGCCAGCGCCGAGCTTCGGAATCCTCCCGACCGGCGTAGTGCTGCGGTTCAGACACCGCACCAATGGCATCAATCTCTCCACCCATGGCCAGCGGCGTTCCATCGCTACTGCTGAGGGTGAGGTCGACAGCAGCACCGGTGCTGTGGGGTGGCGGTGTGGCGGGATCCCGACTGGGAGCGGCCCAGAACCGCCCCACATCGGCCAAAACCTGATCGAAGGCGTCCCCCGAGCGCACCTCCACACCGCGATCACGGCAGAGTTCAGCAATGCTGTGGTCCACCATGAAGGCCTGCACGGCGATCGGCCGCCACGCATCAAAAATGCTGAGTCGCAGGCTGGGGTCGTGCTCGATCAACCGCTGCTGAGCGTCTAGCAGGCGCTGAACGACCCCCAAACGCAATTGGAAAGGATTTCCCGACGCCCCATAGGGTGCCCCGAGCGTCATGTACGGATGGGGTTCCATCCGCAACAAATCGGGAGGCAGCAGTTGCAAGGGCTCTCCGCAATCTTCGATCGGAATTGGGCTCCAGGGGCGCATCGAAACTGCAATGGGATGGGTCAGTTCAAAGGGGTGCCGCCGCTGAGGCGACGCTGCTGTGCATCGAGGGTCTCGCGCAGCAACGGGTGCTGCTCGAGCTCGGGATCATGCTTTAACAGCCCCTGGGCAGCTGTTCGTGCGTCCTCCAGAACGGAACCATCATCAGCAAGGCTGGCAAGGGCCAGATCAGGCAGGCCCGACTGACGGGTCCCCAGAACCTGTCCAGGCCCGCGCAAGCGCAAATCCATCTCGGCGATCTCGAAGCCATCGGTGGAGCGCACCAGCACATCCAGACGCTGGCGGGCCAGAGGGTTGGAGCTGCCATTGATTAACAGGCAATGGGAGGCAGCAGCACCACGGCCGACGCGCCCCCGCAACTGATGCAGCTGCGCCAGGCCAAAGCGTTCGGCATGGTCGATCACCATCACGCTGGCTTCAGGCACATCCACCCCCACTTCCACCACCGTGGTTGAAACCAGCACCTGGGTCTTGCCCGCAGCGAAATCGGTCAGCACCGCCTGCTTGTCGGCACTGGAGAGACGTCCATGCAGCAGACCAACTGCCAGATCAGGAAAAACCTCCGAGGCCAATTCAGCGTGAACCTCAACGGCTGAGCGAAGCTCGAGCTTTTCCGACTCGTCCACTAGAGGCAGAACGACATAGGCCCGCTGGCCCAGCTGCACCTCCTCACGGATCAATTCATAGGCCTTCTCCCGCTTTCCAGCCGTGAGCATGCGAGTGCGAATCGGTGTTCGCCCTGGAGGCAATTCATCGATCTGGCTGACATCCAGATCCCCATGGATCGAGAGCGCCAGGGTCCGTGGGATCGGTGTTGCCGTCATGGTGAGCAGATGAGGCTGCAAGCCCTTGTTGAGCAGGCGATCTCGTTGATGCACACCGAAACGGTGCTGTTCATCCACCACCACCAGCCCCAGGCGGTTGAACACAACCGGATCCTCGAGCAGAGCATGGGTGCCCACCAGCACCTTCAGGGAACCATTGGCTAGGTCATCCAGCAGCTCCCGGCGGCGGGGCCGTGGCGTGGATCCCGTCAGCAACGCGACGCTGACATGGAGCTGCGGCAACCACTGGCAGAGGTTGCGGTAGTGCTGCTCGGCCAACACCTCCGTGGGGGCCATCAGGGCCCCCTGCCAGCCCGAAGCAATGGTGCTGAGCAACGCTGCAATGGCAACCACCGTCTTTCCAGAGCCGACATCCCCCTGCACCAGACGGGCCATGGGTTCGGTGCGCGCCAGATCAGCTTCGATCTCCTGAAACACGCGTTTCTGGGCTGCGGTGAAGTGGAAGGGCAGCAGAGCCATGAACTCCCCCACAAGCCCATTGGAACTGGACTGAAGATCCAGGTCCGGTCCCTTCCGGGAGCGCAGCGCCTGGCGTCGGCGCAACAGGCCGAGCTGCAGGAGCAGAAACTCATCGAACACCAACCGGCGGCGTCCCTGATCGAGGCTCTCGCGATCCTTGGGCGCATGCAGGGCCTGCAGGGCATCCGCCAGCGTCGGCAGATGGAATTGCCGCTGCAGCGCGGCGGGGAGAGGATCAGACCAGGATGCCGCGAGGGGCAAGACCTGATCGATCAGGCTGCGGAAACGATCAGCTCCGACCCCTTCGGTGAGGGGATACACCGGGAGAAGTCGCCCGATGCTGGGGGATTTGACCGGAGACGAGGGGCTGTCCAGCACCTCGATCAATGGATCCTGAAAGGTGATGCCGTAGGGGCCGTCTTTCACCAGACCACTAACGGCCACGGTGGCACCAACGGGGTAGAGGCGCTGCTGGCCTTTGAGGTAGGCCGGAGAACTGAAGCGTTTGCCCGCCAGGAAACGGCTTACCTTCAGGCGACCCGTCGGATCCTGCAGCTGGAGCTCGATGATGGCGAGGTTGGTGTTCCTCGGGCTGACAAATCCGTTGCAACGACGAATCGTGGCAACGATCGTGGCTGTTTCCCCCGACACCAGCGCCTCAATGCGGCGCATCGCGGAGTAATCGACATGATCGCGGGGGTAATAGCGGAGTAGGTCACTCACCAGAAGTAGGCCGATCGAGGCCAGCCGAGCAGCGAATTTCGGCCCCACACCACGGATCTGGGTGATGGGACTGTCGAGCTGCAGCGGGGAGGAGGTCCGCTTCTGGGTAGACGCCTCCACCTTGAGGCGTGGCGGTGCCATGGGAGCCGAGGGTTCCAAGCGATGGCGCAGCTCATGCAGCCACTGACGGGCATCGGTGACCAAGCGACGGCGGGCAGGATCAGCGAGGTCCGGATAATCGGCAAAGCCTGAGCTGAGCTTGGACATTCGCTCATTGACACCCTGGGGGAATGGCACTGCCGGTGGGGCGGCGAGCTGCTGCTGCAGGAAGTCGTGAAACCGCTGCTGGCGACCCTGCAGATTCTGAAAACCACGGTCAGCCTCCAACCCCAGCGAGCGCTGAATGGGAAGCATCCATGCCAGGAGCAGCGACAGCTGCTCGCCGGTCAGTCCCCGCTCAGCTGCTGCGTTGAATCGGATGGGGTCTGCCAATGGGTCCGGGCCTCACGATCCAGGGAGCGACGCTGCCAATGACGTTGCTGCCGCACCATTGTGAGCAGAGCATGGTGGTGAGCGCGCAATCGTTTGCGGCACTGACGCAGACGTGGGCTGTCGAACTCCAGATCGTTGCTGCGTAAGAGCACACAGAGCACATCCATGCCCTGGTCGATCTCACCGACGGCCAGAGGGAGGCGCAGGCGAAGCACGTTCGTAGCGGTTGGCTGCGTTTCGACTTGTCCCTTCAAGACAGCATCAAGAAGGCTGATGGGCAGGAGGGTCTGGGCCAGCCCTGACCGCAGCATCTGCACATTCACAGCGTGGGACAAGTTGCGAAGGCGTCGCTCAAGCGCCTGATCCATGGCGTGGATCCAGTGCAACAGCGCATCCGGCTCACTGGGGAGAAAGTGGTCGTTGCCTTCAACCGATTGATCCAGATCAATACCGGGCTCAAGGGGCTGTTGAGCCTGCTGCATGGCATCACCGGCCAGCTCGAACAGTGAGCGGAGCACATCCAGATCTCCGGACGATTTGGCTTCCTCTGGTTCAGGGACCGGTTCCGTGACGGGATCCTGAGCAGCGCTGTCCTGGGGGGACTCAAGCGGTGAAGCCAAGCTCAACCGAATGGAACCACTGGGCTCCTCCCGTGGCAGACCAGGTGCCGGGCTTTCGAGCTCAGGTGCACTGTCCTGGGTCTGGCGACTGAGCTTCTGCAGCATGCTTCGGCTGGCATGGGCCTGCTGACGCCGTTGCTCATCTTGCATCTGCCGCACCAGCTGCATCAACTGCTCCACCGTGAGCAAAACGCTGCAGCGGTCAATCAGGTCGGTAACCGACGCATGGAAATTCTGACGGGTCGACTCGGGCAGCCGACTGAAACGGGAGGGATCAACCTCACCAAGAAGATTGAACAGGGCCTGACGGGTGGCTCCTTCCAGCAGCTCCCGCAGCACTTGAAGATAGAGAGCCTGCTCCCTGTAGAGGGCAATGGCCCTCAGCCGGCACAACCGTTGTAGGCGTGCCAGCTGTTCTGACGGGTCGTAAGCAGGCTTGACGTCCGGTTCGGACAAGGGAATCAGCCGGCGTTCTGCATGGACGCCACTTCAGCAGCGAAATCGTTGTCTTCCACCTCGATGCCCTCACCCAGGGTGTAACGGGTGAAACGACGAACTTTCACGTTCTCGCCGATCTTGCCGGCGGTTTGCTTCACCAGGTCTGCAACGGTGATGGAGCTGTCCTTGATGAAGGGCTGCTCCATCAGGGCGAGTTCCTTGAGGCGCTTGCCAATGCGACCTTCAACGATCTTTGCCTTCATCTGCTCAGGCTTGCCCTCGAGATCGTCACGGCCCATCTCAATCGCCTTTTCCCGCTCACGGATCTCGTCGGGAATCTCGTCGGTGGTGACGTACTCGACGTTGGGGCATGCCGCCACCTGCATCGAGACATCACGAAGTAGCGACTGGAACATGTCGCCCCGTGCCACGAAGTCGGTTTCGCAGTTCACCTCAACCAGCACACCCACGCGGGCACCGGTGTGGATGTAACTGCCGATGGCGCCCTCGGCGGCGGTGCGACCAGATTTCTTTTCAGCGCTGGCGATGCCTTTCTGACGGAGCCACTCAACGGCCTTGTCGGCATCGCCTTCTGTGGCGGCCAGGGCCTTTTTGCAATCCATCATCCCTGCGCCGGTCTTGTCGCGCAGTTCTTTGACAAGCTTGGCGGATACGGCAGCAGCCATCGGTCGGAGCAGTGAGAAGGGAAATTAAATCGCCGCCGATTCCCTGTTTGGAATCAGCGGCGTGAACTTAGCGGTCAGAGGAGATCAGCCTTCGCTGTCACCACCACGCTGATCGTTGGAGCCATGGCGGCCCTCATTGATCGCATCAGCCAAACGACCAAGGATCAGCTGCACAGAACGAACGGCGTCGTCGTTGCAGGGAATCGGCACCTCACAGAGGTCCGGATCGCAGTTGGTGTCCAGCATGGAGACCAGGGGGATGTCGAGCTTGCGGGCTTCGAGCACGGCATTCGACTCACGACGCTGGTCCACCAAGACCACCACATCAGGTAGGCGACGCATGTTCTTGAGGCCACCCAGATACTTTTGGAGACGCTCGAGTTCACGACGCAGCACCGCACCCTCTTTCTTGGGGCGCATGGCGATAGCGCCACTGGACTCCATCCGCTCCAGATCCTTGAGACGGTCGATCCGGGCCTTCATGGTGGTCCAGTTGGTGAGCATGCCGCCCAACCAGCGCTGGTTCACATAGGAGGCTCCACAGCGGGCGGCTTCAAGCGCCACCACTTCAGAGGCCTGCTTCTTGGTACCGACGAAGAGAAAGCGCTTGCCGCTGCGGGCAGCAGAACGAGTCCACTTGTAGGCGTTGTTCATGCAGACGGCGGTCTGCACAAGGTCGATGATGTGAACGCCGTTGCGCGCGCAGTAGATGTAGCGCGACATCTTGGGGTTCCAACGACGGGTCTGGTGCCCAAAGTGGGCACCAGCCTCCATCATCTCGGCGAGGGTTACGACAGCCATGGATTGAGGGTTTCGGGTTCGCCTCCACCTGCCAGGGACCTGAACAACCAACAAGAGCTGGTCTCACGGTGCACCCGAAACGGGCAGGTGTGCGGAGTGAAAGGACTTATAGAAGGTATCAAAACGTTGATCAGCGAAGTCCCGCCGCTTTGGCTTCACGGAACAGGGCGCGCACACCAATGCGATTGAGGGGCAAACGAAGCAGCTCCATCGCTGTTCCCGGATAGCCACGCCGGATCAGCCAGCGGAGCAGCGGGCGAAGGCTGGAGGGATTGATCAGCCCGCCGAGGTTGAGCACTTCCCAAAGGATGCGATGGAACCAGGTGAACTGGATGATCAGACGCACCCGCCTGGTTGGATGTTTGCGGTAGAAGACAAGCCCCATACGGGCCCGTTCTCCCTCCACATCCACAAGGCGGGGGATCTGATCGAGGGTTAGGGCGGGGTGCCAGTGGTAACCGACCGCGTCGGGACACTTCACCAACTCCACCCCCATTCGCCGCAGGCGCTCACCCAGTTCCAGGTCCTCCCAGCCGTATAGGCGAAAACCAGTGTCGAAAAGGCCTGAACGCTCCAATACCTCCCGATCAATGGCCACATTCCCGGTGGCGAAATAAGCCCAGGACAAGTCACGTAATTTGTGGCGTTCCGTGCAAGGTGCTTCGAAGTTGGCGGTGTTGATGACAGCGCCATAGGTGAAGCAGAGCCGATCACCACGCCGGTGCCAGCACTGCTGCAACGCCCGTGCATGGGTGGCCAGAAAGGTCTCTGTGACCACCAGGTCGCTGTCGATGAAAACGATCACATCACCACGGGCGTGATCCACGCCGCGGTTCCGACCCTCCGCAGGACCACCATGCGCCTGCTCAATCAGGCGCACATGGGGAAAACGAATGGCTTGCTCCCTCAGCCACGACGGCGTTCCATCGCTGGAACCGTCGTCGACCACAACAACCTCGTAGTCCTGAAGAGCTCCAGCAAGCTGCTGATCTTCCAGTGCCGAGAGGCATTTCTCGAGGATCGGGCGTCGGTTGTAGGTCGGAATAACGACGCTGACGAACATCGCGACGGCCGATGCAGAAGGGAACCCAGCCTACGAACAACAAAAAAGGGGCCCGAAGGCCCCTTTTTATGGATGATTTGATCCGCTGATCAGTCGGCGGCACCACCGTTGTTGGCGGTTCCGGTCACACCATTACCAGCGCCTTCACCGCGGCCATCGTTCCGCATCTTGCGCTTCTTGAACTTGCGCGCGTAGGCGCGGTTCCGCTCCTGCTTTTCTTTCTTCAGGTTTCTGCGCTTGGCCATGCGGAACTGCGGGCTCTGATATCAACATTCATCCTACTAAACAGCATTCATTAAACGCCCATCCTCCATTTGAAGCAGGCGATCGGCGACATCAACGATGCGCGGGTCATGGGTCACCATCAGCACCGCGCAGGATTGTTCACGGGCCAGTCGGCGAAGCAACTCCACCACCTCCCGACCCGTGCGGCTATCTAATGCAGCGGTGGGTTCGTCAGCAAGGAGCAGCCGAGGGTTTGCGGCAAGGGCACGGGCAATAGCGACCCGTTGCTTCTGTCCACCGGATAAGTCGTGAGGAACTTTGCCCATGTGGTCCTCCAGACCGACGGCACGGAGCCACTGACGGGCTTCATCCCGACGAGCCCTGTAACTGAGATCAGGCAGAAGATCGGCTCCCATCTGCACGTTCTGTTCTGCAGTGAGGCAGCGCAGGAGGTTGTGGCCCTGAAAAATCATGCCAATGCGCCTGCGCACCTGCTGGCGGCACCGACGGCCGGCCCCATGAAGTGATTGACCAAGCACCGACACCTGGCCCTGCTGAACCGTCCGTAAGGCGCCGATCAAGGTGAGCAGAGTTGTCTTGCCACAGCCGGAGGGACCGGTCAGCAAAACCACTTCGCCCGGCTCAATGTTGAAACTGATGTTCTGAAGAACCTCGCGGCGCATTCCCCCTTGGCCAAAGGCATGAGAGAGGTTGTCGACAACTACAGCTGCCATCAGAAGATCTCCGCAGGGTCTGCATCGATGAGACGACGCATGGCCAGGAAAGACGACAACATGCACATCACCAAGATCATCACCAGCACGGTCAACGCCCGGGAAAGATCCATGCCGACGGGCAGCTTGGTGGCGTCACGAACGAACCAATACAGCCCCTGACCGGCCAGGTAGGCGGGGACGTACCCCATCGCCGCCAGATAGAAGCCCTCACGGACCACCACCCCCAACAGATGACTGAGGCGATAGCCCATCGCCATCAAGGTGGCGTACTCCGGCAGGTGATCACTCACATCGGTGTAAAGCACCTGGTACACGATCACGCAGCCCACCACGAAGCCCATGGCAGCGCCGAGGGTGAAAATGAAACCGATCGAGGTGCTGCTTTTCCAGTAGTTCTGCTCGAAATCGATGAAGCCCTGCTTGGTCAGCACCAAAACATCCTTGGGCAGTCGCTGGCCTAGTCGGGACACCACCTGCTCAGGATCCGCTCCTGGCTTCAACCGCACCAAACCCACTTCGATCGCCCCAGGCGGCTTCTGGGGCATCAGATCGAGGAACGTCTCAGTGCTCGTGAGCAGATTGCCGTCGGCACCGAAGCTGGTGCCCAGACTCACCAGACCGGCGACACGGACTCGGTTGCCAGCGATCTCAGTTTCGACCACCCGGCCATCGCGATACCAATCGGCAATGGGGCCGAATTCGGGGCGTGACAGCTGATCAAACAGGATCCGCCCTTTCTGTTTGAGAGCATCAGTTTTTTCAGCCAGGGATGGGTCGACAAAGAACGGGTCGTCGGGATTGAAGCCCAACGCCAGGATCGACCGGTTGCGACGCGTTTCAGGGTTCCGCCAGAGCATCAGCCCCCAGTGCACCGGGGTCACCCCGTCGACATCGGAATCGGCCAAGGTCTGAACCAGCCGCCGCCTTGGAAAGGCTTCCATGCTCACGGAGCTGGCGGAGCGGGGACTGATCAGAACGACATCGGCATCGAACAGCCGGTGCGCCGTGACGCTGGCATCGAACAGACCATCACGGAATCCGAGCTGCATGAACATCAGAATTCCCGCAAAGCTGATGCCGGCAAGTGCCACCAGCAAGCGAACGGGCTGGCGCGTCAGCAACAACCAGGAGAGAGGAATCCGACGCCCCCGCCAGAACCGGTTCATGGATCGAAGCGGGCGATCACCTTCAAACCAGCCAGACGGCTGACCTTGGCGGAATCTTCAGGGTTAAGCACCACATCAACCACCACAACACGGGCATCCGCATCGCCGGTGGGATCGGTGGAAAGAACAGACCGTTGTTCCACCTGCGGGCTGATGCGCAGAACGCGACCGGCAAGTTCACCGCGGAAACCACCGTTCTCGCTAATAAGGCGCACGGACTGATCGAGGCGGATCAGGGAGATATCGGATTCATAGACCTCGATGCTGGCCTGCATCGCCTGGTTGGCCCCCACATCCATTACCCCATCCGCACCAGGGCGCTCGCCTGCACGGGCATGCAGCTTGAGCACAACACCATCAAGGGGCGAGATCAGCTGGCTCAGCACGAGGTCGGCCTGGAGCCCTTTGCGCTCCGCCCGGGCCTGATCCCGCTTTCCCTGAAGGCGCACCAGCTCTTCACGCTTGTTGTCCACCAGAGTCAATTCAGCTGCACCCCAATCAGCGGCTTTGCTGAAGCGCTCCACTTCGATGGTCTGAAGACGAATCTCCTGGTCGAGGCTGCGCAGCTGCGCATCGATACGCTCCAGATCAGCGAGGAGGCCATCCCGGTGATCGAAAGACGCCAACACCTGGCCCCGCTTGATCAGATCGCCCTCATTCACATTGAGGGCTGACACCCGGGGTGTCCCCGCCATACCCGCATTGGGAGCGGCCAGATTGCGGATGTCCCCGGCAGGCTCCAGCTGCCCCAGGGCAGCAACCGCTTCCGGACGAACCGTGGGTGCAGGCGCCGGTTCAACCGGTTTGGGTTCGGGAGTCGGCCTCAGCAACCAACCGCCAATGACGGCAATGACCAAACTTCCAGCCAGAACAGACCAGCGCTTGGGGGTCATCAGAGTTCCGGTGGGTTGTCGAACAGAAGCATGTCGATGTAGCGATCGGCCCAGGCGGAATCGAAGGCCTTCTCGAGCACGCGGCGGGTCTTGTCGTTGCGTTTCTGCTGAAGGCAATAGTTCAACTGACCCTCGTACCGGCGGACTGTAGTGAGAGCCGATGAAGGTTCGGGAGTCGCTTCCATCACGCTGGTGGCCATCACCTGCAGGTAGTGGCTCACCAACTCCAAGAAGGCCTCTTCCTCGTCAGCACCATCGGGGCGGATGAAGCACACCTTGTTCGAGAAGATGACCGATCCCCAGGCCGGAAGGTCCCGAACCTGACGGAACGCAGGCCAGGGCTTGGCCTCCAGCCGCTGAATCAACTGCTCCGGCAGGGCATCGGAGGTGGGGGAAAGATCGACGATCGCGGCGGAAACGCCAGCGGGGCCCGTCACGATGTCGGCCCCGAAAATCGGCAGGTCGTAATGGGGATCGGGGAACCAGACGCTGTGGAGGATTTGCAGTCCGTTGCCGAGTCGCGCGACCTCCAAATGAAGTTTGCGAAGTCCGATGCAACGAAAAAGCTCGTTGCCGATCGATAGGCCTTCACCATCGAGTTGCCCCTGGATGAAGCGCAGATCCTCATCGCAGGGAAGGATCTCCAAGCCAGGCAATCCCGCCCAGGCACTACGGATCGCCGCCGCCAAGGCATGCACGAGGGGATGCTGTCCTGGCGGTGGCGCCAGCGGCTTGGGCTGCATCGAAGGGGCAGGGACAGAATGGAACTTTGCCACGCAGTTCTGAACCTTCCGTTCTCCGGTCCCCCACTGGACCATTGGACCCTCCCCAACGGAGTGGGCTGCGTGACGGCCGACATGCCGGATGCACCCCTGACCTGTCTCGATCTCTGGTGCCGTGCCGGCAGTGCCAGTGAACAGCCAGGGGAGGAGGGCATGGCCCATTTCCTGGAGCACATGGTGTTCAAGGGAAGTGAGCGGCTGCCCGCAGGGGCGTTCGACGAGGCCATCGAAGCTCTGGGGGGCAGCAGCAATGCCGCAACAGGTTTTGATGACGTTCACTTCCACGTGCTGACACCGCCGGATCGAGCCCGCGAAGCGTTGGATCTGTTGCTCGAACTGGTGTTACTGCCAAGCCTCGAGCGAGACGGGTTCAACACGGAACGGGGGGTGGTGCTTGAGGAGATCGCCCAATACGCCGATCAACCCAATGAGCAGGTGTTGCAACTGCTGTTGAGCAAGGGCTGTAACCAGCACCCCTACGGCCGACCCATCCTGGGTACCCCCCGCAGCCTGGAGGCCATGACGCCCGAAGCCATGCGGGCGTTTCACCAGCGGCAGTACCGAGGTTCCAACTGCTGCCTAGCGATGGCCGGGCCTGCATCAACTGAGCTGCGCAGTGCCGTGGGGTCCTCGGCTCTGGCTGGCCTCCTGGATGCCTCTGATCCTTCATCACCGTCATCCCCCCTGAGCGTGCGTCCTGGACACGAGAGCGTTGTTGTGGACCGGCTTGAATCAGCTCGACTGCTGATGCTCTGGGAAGCACCCCAGGCCCAGGATCAGGGCGGAGTGATGGCGGCTGATCTCGCCACAACCCTGCTGGGGGAGGGACGACGCAGTCGTCTCGTGAACCGCTTGAGGGAGGAATTGCAGATCGTTGAAAGCGTGTCGATGGACCTCTCGGTTCTGGAGCAGGGAAGCCTGATCACGCTTGAGGTGATCTGCCCGGACGAGCATCTGGAGGCTGTGGAAGAGGAGGTGAACCGGCAGTTACGTGCCATGGCAGATGAGCTCGTCAGTGATCAGGAACTGAAACGGGGCCAGCAGCTGGTGAGCAATGGACTTCGCTACGCCTTGGAATCGACGGGCCAGGTGTCTGGACTCAGCGCCAGCCAAACACTCTGGGACCGTCAGCAGGATCTGCTCCACCCCCTGGCCTTCCTGCCGCCATGGACGGCAGAGCGGCTTCGCTCAGACCTCTTTCCCAGGCTGCAACCCGAACAGGCGTTTGTCCTGACCGCCCAAGCCAAGACGGAGAACGGATGAGCAACCCAGAACTGCTGATCGAACCGGTCTCCACCCCGGGGATTCTGGCCGCAAAACTGCTGCTTCCTTATGGCAGCGCCGACGATCCTGCCGAAACACGGGGAGCCCATGACCTACTGGCATCCCTGCTCAGTCGCGGCTGCGGCCAACACAACCACGTGGAACTGGCGGACCTTGTTGAGGGATGCGGAGCAGGTCTGCGCTGTGATGCCCAGGAGGACGCGCTTGTGCTGAGCCTGCGCTGCACGGTGGAAGACGCAGGGCAGCTTCTGCCCTTGTTGGCACAGATGGTTCGTTCCCCCCAGCTTGAGCCTGGCCAGGTGGCTCTTGAACGTTCACTCACGATTCAGGCCTTGCAACGGCAGCGGGAGGACCCCTTCCATTGCGCCACGACCGGATGGAGGCAGCTCACCTATGGCAACGGGGGCTACGGCCACGACCCCATGGGCATCGCTGAGGAGTTGGTTGATCTGGATCGCAAAGCACTTCTTCCCCTGGCGGAACGGCTGGCTGGGGCATCGAGCGTTCTCGCCCTGGCGGGCAGCGTCCCGCTCCAAATAATCGACAAGATTCGCTCGCTTGAGGACTTTCGCGACTGGCCACAGCGGAACAGCAAAGATCCTTCAGGCCGCCGCCCCTACGCCGAAGCGGTTGGGACCGAAACGATCCAGCTCGAACCAATGGACACCGAACAGGTGGTTCTGATGCTTGGGCAGGCGACGCTGGGACATGGCCACCCGGATGAACTGGCGCTGCGTTTGTTGCAGTGCCATCTGGGGGTGGGCATGTCGAGTCTGCTGTTCCAGCGTCTACGGGAAGACCATGGCGTGGCCTACGACGTGGCAGCTCACTTCCCTGCCCTGACGGGGCCGGCGCCGTTTGTGCTGATGGCCTCCAGCGTGGAGGAGCGCTCAGAGCTCGCTCTGGAGTTGCTGCTGAACATCTGGGATGAGCTGAGTGAGCAGCCCCTCAGTGAGGCCGCACTGGAGCTCGCACGGGCCAAATACATCGGTCAGCTTGCCCAGGGGCTGCAGACCTGCTCCCAACGGGCGGAGCGACGCGTTCAGCTGAAGGCTCAGGGGTTGCCCGACGATCATGACCAGCGCTGTGTTGAGGCTCTCGCGGGGCTGACACCGACGGATGTTCGCCGGGCAGCCAAACGTTGGCTGAGCGAGCCACGACTCAGCCTGTGCGGAACCTCCGGCGCACTGGAGCAGCTCGCCCGGCGCTGGCGGCGCCGGGCAGCTGCTTAGTCCGCCTCAGCGGCATCCACCGCATCCAACCGGTCGAGGGGGATCAGGAACGTTCCCCGGCGAAAACGCACGGCAACCGTGTCAATGGGATGAAGCGCAACCACCTCGCCCACCTCACCGACCGCGACCAGATCAGGCGGTCGCAGCATCGGCATCGGATCCGCCGACTTGAGGTATGCAAGCTGCTGCGACAGGCGCAGGCGATCACCAATCGATACCTTCATCTGGACTGGGCAGGATCTGCATTGTCGAGCAGGATGGGCCGAGTTGAGCGACTGATGTGAGGGCTCTCGCCTCCTGGTGTGGTGCCCTGGCGGGTCTGCTGGCCATCCTCGCCGGTGGCCTTGTTCCGGCCGCGTTGTTCCTGCCTGCCCCCAATCCAATCATTCTCCCCCTGCCCGTCACATGGCAGGTACCAGCGCTGCTGCTCTGCGCCATGGTCAGTGGACCGCGTGCCGGCGTGATGGCCGCTGTTGGCTATCTGTCCCTGGGGTTGTTCAGTCTGCCGGTGTTCCATGGCGGTGGCGGGTTGAGCTACGTGCTTGAACCGGGTTTCGGCTATCTGGCGGGCTTCGTTCCCGCGGCTTGGCTCACCGGTCGGCTGGCGCAGCAGGACGGCATGGATGACCTGCCAAGACAGTCGCTCTGCGCCCTTGCGGGACTGCTCGTTCTCCAGATCTGCGGGGTGCTGAATCTCGCCTTCGGGGCGCTGTTGGGGCGATGGTCCCTTGGCTTCCCCGAGCTGCTGATGCAGTTTTCGATCGGTCCGCTACCGGCTCAAATGCTGCTCTGCATCGGTGCAGGATTCCTCTCGGTTGTGCTGCGCCGGTTGTTAATTATCGAGCCATGAAGAGAGCACTTCCGCGTCGCTCAACCCTGCTGATTGCCCTGGTCATCGTGATGATGGATCAGCTGAGCAAGGCTGCGGCCTCCTGCGCTTTGCAAGGGGGCCAATCCCTACCAGTGCTGCCACACCTGCTCTCCCTGCAATTGGTGCACAACACCGGCGCAGCCTTCAGTGTTCTTCAGAACTCCACTGCCCTGCTTGGGCTGCTCAGCTTTGGTGTTGGCATTGGGCTGATCTTGTGGATCTGGCGTGAACGGGTGCTGCCGTTCTGGCAAGCCCTTGCCGCTGCGGCGCTTCTGGGCGGAACCCTGGGCAATGGTCTTGATCGTTGGCGTTTGGGGCACGTGGTGGATTTTCTGGCGCTCCAACCGATCGATTTCCCGATCTTCAACGGAGCAGATGTCGCCATCAATCTCGCTGTGCTCTGCTTTGCCATCGACCTCATCACACGCCGGGGTGACAGCAGCCGTGGCTGACCCAAACTTGCCCTGAGGCTGGTGTGACGCAGGCATGAAACGCCAAACCCGGTTGCTGATCGGTCTCGCCGTTGCCTTTGTGGCTCTCGTGCTGATCGGCGTTGCTGTTCAGACCATCCGCAGCCTGCTGTGGGATCTGAGTTACTTCCTGCCTCCCTGGTTGCTCACGCCGGTGCTGCTGCTGGGGTTCGTGCTGGTGGCCACCGTGGCGGTGCAGGTGGGTTGGCCGATGTGGAAACGCCTTAAAACACGCCCAGACCAACGCCAAAGTCAACCCACCGCCGCTCCAAAGAACCGCCGGGATGCCGCAACCACCAGCCTGGGCCATGTGGATCGTCTAATCGAACGCATCCAGGACGACATCAGCCGCCGCAGCCTTCAGAACGAACGCGATCGGGTCGCTGAGGAGCTGAAGCGAGGCGATCTGGTGGTTGTGGTCTTCGGCACCGGATCGAGTGGCAAGACATCGCTGATCCGTGCCCTACTCAATGAAATGGTCGGCGATGTGGGTGCGCCCATGGGCGTGACCAAAACAAGCCGTGCCTACCGCCTGCGTTTGAAAGGTTTGGAGCGTGGTCTTCAGCTCGTGGACACCCCAGGAATCCTGGAAGCTGGAGAAGAAGGCCTCAGCCGAGAGGAAACAGCCCGTCGTCGGGCGGTTCGCGCCGACCTGTTGATTGTGGTGGTGGATGGAGACCTCAGAGCCTCGGAATACGCCGTCGTGAGCTCTCTCGCCAGTCTCGGCAAGCGCCTGCTCCTGGTGCTGAACAAGCGGGATTTACGCGGTGTTGAGGAGGAAAGGAGGCTCCTGCAAGTGCTTCGTTCCCGTTGCCAGGGACAGCTCAACGCTGCGGATGTGGTGGCCTGCAGTGCATCTCCTCAATCGATTCCTCAACCAGGACGTCGCCCGCTGCAGCCGCTGCCTGACGTCAGCGATCTGCTGCAGCGCCTCGCCGTCGTGCTGCACGCCGAGGGGGAGGAATTAATTGCCGACAACATCCTTTTGCAATGCCGATCCCTCGACAGCCGTGGGCGCGACCTGTTGAACGACCAGCGGTCTCGGGAAGCCAAACGCTGCATCGACCGCTACAGCTGGATGGGAGCGGGGATCGTCGCCGCCAACCCGCTGCCTGGGATGGATCTGTTGAGCACAGCAGCAGTGAATGCCCAGATGATCCTGGAGATGGCCAAGATTTACGGGGTCGAGATGTCCCGTGATCGCGCCAAGGATCTGGCCCTGTCCCTCGGACAGACTCTGGGCAAGTTAGGCATCGTCAAAGGTGCCATGAGCTTGCTGGGCACCAGCCTGAGCCTGAGTTTGCCCACCTTGGTTCTGGGTCAGGTGCTCCAAGGGGTGGTGACCGCATGGCTAACCCGAATCGCAGGAAGCAGTTTCATGCGCTATTTCGAGCAGGACCAAGACTGGGGTGACGGCGGCATGCAGACCGTTGTTCAACAGGCTTTTGAGCTCAACCGACGGGAACTCTCACTGCAGCGCTTTCTGGCCAGTGCGATGCGGCAAGTGGTTGAACCGCTTCAGACGGCGGCGGCGGGACGGCTTCCCCCCCGGCCAGGGCCTCAGCAGGAGGGGGAAGCATCGGACCCCGGGCATCCAGAACCGTGATCAGGAGCAGATAGAGCACACCAATCGCCACGGAGATCGCCCCGGTGATGATGGCAACCCAGCGTGAACCCTGCTGCTGTTCCGACATGGGAGCCTTACAAACGATGGCGATTGTGAACGATCAGGCTGGAGCCAGGGATCCATTCAGTCGTCCCGACAAGTCGCTGAGGTGCTGAGCCGTGGTGTGGGGGTTACCAAAAACCGCCTTGAGACAGAAACGGTCGCCGTAGAAGGGTCGCGACAGCATGTAGCCGTGAGACAGCAGCATTTGTCGGGTAGCTTCACTCCAACGGCCGGCTGCATCAACGCCCCCCTCCTTGGCATGGAATGCCAGCAGGTGAAGATCACCGGCCAACAAGGTGAACTTCTCTGGATCCAACTGGGCGGCAAAGGCGGTCCGCCGTTGCAAAGCTCCGCCGAGCGTCGCTTCGATGCCCGCCTCGCCCAACTGACGCAGGCCCAGCCAAAGCTTGAGGATCTCCGCAGGTCGGGTGCCCTGCAAGCCGATCTCCCCTCCATGATCCATCCCCTTGGGCGCCTCCATGTAGGGCAAACCCGTTGAAAAGGCCTGACGGAGATGGGTTCGGTCCCGCAGCAAGAGCAGGGATGACGCCTTGGTGATGCCCAGCAATTTCTGGGGGTTGAGCGTGATCGAATCCGCCAGTTCCATGCCGTCCATCAGAGAGGCATGGCTGGAACTCAGCGCGAACACACCGCCGATGGCAGCATCAACATGCAACCAGACCTCAGCATCACGGCAGAGGGTTGCCACATCCAACAGAGGATCAATGGCTCCGCGCACTGTGGTGCCGGCCGTGGCCACGACCGCCAAGCAAGGACGCCCCTCGGCTTGCAGGGATCTCAAACGCTCAGCCAAAGCCTCGAGGCAAAGGCCACCATCGGCAGCCACGGGAAGCGTCTGGAGCGCATCATCCGCCAGCCCCATCACCCTTGCGGCCTTGTTGATCGAGACGTGTGCATCTTGGCTGCACAGCAGCACAGGATCCCGATGTCTGGCCCCCAACGCCGCCCGTGCCGCCACCAGCGCCATGAGATTGCTCAGGGTTCCGCCGCTGGCCAGAACCCCTCCAGACCCCGTGGGCAAGCCAATCCTGTGGCAGAACCAGCGGCAGAGGTCATGTTCAAGGCCTGTCAGACCAGGCGAAAGCTCCTCGGCCAGGAGGTTGTTGTTGAGACCTGCACAGACCAATTCCGCCGCAATTGACGCGGTGAGCGGGGGTGGATCGAGATGGGCCAGAGCACCGGGATGGGACGGCTGATACGCCCCATCCATCACCTGCTGAAGGTCACTGAGCAGCGATTCAACGCTAGCCCCCTCAACACCTGGGGCCACATCAGGCAAGGGACGCATGACGGGGACCGGGCTGGATCGATCAGCGGAGCCGATCCAACGGCAGAGCAGATCTGAACTGCGATGCAGGAAGTCCCTCAGCACCGGATCTGAAGCCGAGGGGATGGCGAACGGAGCAAGCCGATCCGGGGGGTGCTGAGACTCGGAACAGGCTTGCAACGGAGACCCGTGAACTGCAGTGATCTTCGCGTCTCGTGGGAAGGTGCTCAAAGGACAACGTGGGACAGCGGTGGATCAGCGGGATGAGTTCGCTCGCTGGATGGACGTTCTGCTCCAGCGCGCCGAGGAGGCTGGAGTGGAGGGAGAAGTGCCGGTGGCCGCTGTGATCCTCGATGGAGAGGGACGAGCCATCGGCCATGGACGCAACCGGCGCCAGAGCCACAGGGATCCCCTCGGGCACGCCGAACTAATGGCCTTGCAACAGGCAGCGATCGTTCAGGACGACTGGAGATTCAACAACTGCACCCTGATCGTCACCCTCGAGCCCTGCCCCATGTGTGCAGGGGCCTTGGTGCAGGCCCGCATGGGAACTGTGGTTTTTGCGGCAACAGACCCCAAGCGCGGTGGCCTGGGGGGAAGCCTTGACCTCTCTACCCATGCCAGTGCTCATCACCACATGAGGGTGATTCAGGGCGTGCGCGAACCTGAGGCGAGGGGGCAGCTGGAACGCTGGTTCAGGCAGCGGCGGCGACAGAACCGCTGAAGCGAGGCAGCTCTGTCTCAAACAGGTTGAGCAGACGGTTCACGTTTTCAGGGTTGGAGTTGTACCCCATAAGACCAATGCGCCAGATTTTTCCGGCCAGGCTGCCGAGTCCGCCACCCACCTCGATGCCGTGGTTGTTGAGCAGGTGTTGGCTAAAGGCCTTGCCATCCACACCTTCAGGAATGCGAACCGTGGTGAGGGTGGGCAATCGGCGGTCGGCTGGGACATGCATCGAAAGGCCGAGGCTTTCCAGACCACTCCAGAGCATCTCCGCATTGCTGCGATGGCGTGCCCAGGCCTGATCGAGACCTTCTTCTGCCAAAAGACGCAGAGCCTCACGCATGCCGAAGTTCATGTTGACCGGCGCAGTGTGGTGATAAACGCGGTCACTTCCCCAGTACTGATTCAGCAGGGAGACATCCAGGTACCAGTTGGGAACCTTGCCCTGACGAGCTGTCATCTTGGCCTCAGCACGGGGACCCATGGTGAAGGGGCCGAGTCCGGGAGGGCAGCTCAGGCCCTTCTGGCTGCAGCTGTAGGCAAGATCAACCTTCCACTCGTCGATGTAAAGCGGTACACCCCCCAGGGAGGTGACGGTGTCGAGCAGCAGCAGGCAATCGTGCTTCCGGCAGAGGTCGCCAATGCCCTCCATTGGTTGGCAGACACCCGTTGAGGTTTCGGCATGAACCATCGCCAGGATGGCAGGCTTGTGCTCGATCAGCGCCGCTTCCAGCTCATCGAGGGAGAACCACTCACCCCAGGGCTTCTCAATGGTTTTCACCTCAGCGCGGTAGCGGCCGGCCATGTCAGCCAGTCGCAGGCCGAAGTATCCCTTGACCGCCACGAGAACGGTGTCTCCCGGTTCGACGGTGTTGGCCAGGGTTGCCTCCATGGCAGCACTGCCGGTGCCGCTCATCGGAAGTGTGAGGCGGTTGTCGGTCTGCCAGGCGTAACGCAGCAGCTCTTGGACCTCACCCATCAGCTCCACGTAGAGAGGATCAAGGTGACCAATCGGCGTTCTCGACAGAGCCTTCAGAACCGTTGGGTGGGCATTTGAGGGGCCGGGTCCAAGCAGAAGGCGGTCGGGTGTGCCGATCGGTGCAAAGGCTTTGCGGTGACGATCGTCAACAGGAAGGAGTGAGTTCGTCGTCGCCAAAGCCCTGATCGTTGGTTCGTGATGGTGAGCCTACGCAGTCACGCCCCTTGGGAGGGTGAGGAAAGCGCAATTGCAATCTGTTCGAATCTTGCTTGAACCTGTGGGCTCAGCGCTGGCGCACGTTCGTTTCACCAAGGCCCTTGGCCAGGTGATCAAACGGCTGAAGGACGGTGGAGAGCTGATCGGATGCAGCACCGTTGGCCAGAAGCATCTCGGAAACAACTTCTCCCAACAAAACGATGCTGCGGACTGTTGGGCCGGTGGGTACGCCGAGACTCTTATAGGTGTCGTCGAGTCCGTTCAGAACACGCTCATTGAGGATCGTGGAGTCACCAGCCACCAGGGCGTAGCTGGCGTAACGAAGGAAATAGTCCATGTCCCGCAGGCAGGCGGCGAGCCGGCGGGTGGTGTAAGCGTTGCCGCCAGGCAGAAGCAGGTCGGGTTCATCCCGGAACAAGCGCTGACTGGCTTCACGCACAATCTCGGCAGCAGAGCCGTTGATCAGCTCAACGGCCTGAATCCGCAGCGTGGATTCATCTAGGTACGCATTGATGCTGTCGATCGCTGGACGATCGAAATAACGACCCAACTGGTCGTAGCGACCGATCAGACCGCTGATTGCATCGCGCATGTCCCTGAATCTCCAGAGGATCCCCAGCGGAAGCTAACACCGTTGAGGCGGTCAGATCCTTTGGCAGGCCTGCATTTCAGCCAAGTTGACAGAAACGGTTACGCAGTCGCCCTCTAGCGGTTAAAACGTACCCCTTGATACAAAATGGTGACTTGTGGCTCTATACGGTCACATCACTGCACAATTCAGTCGAACAGTCCTTTCTTATGTCGAAATCCCCCCAGGACGTCCTGCGCCAGATCAAGGACGAAGGCATCGAACTGATCGACCTCAAATTCACCGATCTGCACGGCAAATGGCAGCACCTCACGGTCTGCACCGATCTGCTGGAGGAAGAGTCCTTCACTGAGGGCCTGGCATTTGACGGCTCATCCATTCGCGGATGGAAAGGCATCCAGGCCTCCGACATGGCCATGGTGCCGGACCCCAATACCGCCTGGGTGGACCCCTTCTACCGGCATAAGACCCTGAGCATGATCTGCTCGATTCAGGAGCCACGCACCGGCCAGCCCTATGAGCGCTGCCCCCGCGCCCTAGCCCAGCGAGCTCTGAACCACCTGGCCAGTACCGGGCTGGCCGACATGGCTTTCTTCGGCCCTGAGCCGGAGTTCTTCCTCTTCGACGACGTCCGCTACAACTCGGCCGAAGGTGGTTCCTTCTACAGCGTTGACACCATCGAGGCGGGCTGGAACACCGGACGCATCGAGGAAGGCGGCAACCTCGCTTACAAGATCCAGGAGAAAGAGGGCTACTTCCCTGTCGCTCCCAACGACACCGCACAGGACATCCGCTCCGAAATGCTCCTGCTGATGGGTCAGCTGGGCATCCCCACCGAGAAGCACCACCACGAGGTGGCTGGCGCGGGCCAGCACGAACTCGGCATGAAATTTGCTGAGCTGATCGAGGCCGCCGACAACGTCATGACGTACAAGTATGTCGTTCGCAACGTGGCCAAGAAGTACGGCAAGACGGCCACCTTCATGCCCAAGCCGGTGTTCAACGACAATGGCTCCGGCATGCACGTGCACCAGAGCCTTTGGAAGGGCGGTCAGCCCCTGTTCTTCGGTGAAGGCACCTACGCCAACCTCTCGCAGACGGCCCGCTGGTACATCGGCGGCATCCTCAAGCATGCTCCCGCCTTCCTGGCCTTCACCAACCCCACCACCAACAGCTACAAGCGTCTGGTGCCCGGGTTTGAAGCACCGGTCAACCTCGTCTACTCCGAAGGCAACCGCTCTGCCGCCGTGCGGATCCCGCTCACCGGCCCGAGCCCGAAAGCCAAGCGCCTCGAGTTCCGTTCGGGTGATGCCCTTGCCAACCCCTATCTCGCCTTCAGCGCCATGCTGATGGCCGGTCTGGACGGCATCAAGAACCAGATTGATCCCGGCGATGGCGAAGACCGCGACCTGTTCGAACTGGCAGCTGAAGAGCTGTCCAAGATCGCCACAGTTCCTGCGTCACTCAACGGCGCTCTCGAAGCGTTGAATGCCGATCGCGCCTTCCTCACCGCTGGCGGCGTGTTCAGCGACGACTTCATCGACAACTGGATCGACCTGAAGTACGAGGAGGTTCAGCAGCTTCGCCAGCGGCCGCACCCCCACGAATTCACCATGTACTACGACGCCTGATCAGTGCCCATACATCCCACGACCCGCCTCCCTGGAGGCGGGTTTTTTTGTGGACTGCTAAGCACGCGATTGCGCGTCACATTCGCTGGAATAGCGCTGTTGTCTGGATCCGCGATGGCATCAACGCCCCTGAGCAAGCTTGCGTACCAAACGCTTCAGCAAGGCAAAAGCATCGCGGGCCTGGCCCACAAAGAGCTGAGCACAAAGCTGATGGAGCTGCTGGCTCCCGATGCCGTTCCCAAGACGGAACCCGTGTCCGCAGAAGTTCTTGGAGAGCTTCGCCTGGACATGGGCAAGCTCCAGGAACAGGATTGGCAGGATGCCGAACAGGGGATTTACCCCGAGCAGTTGTTGTTCGATGCCCCCTGGCTCGACTGGGTCAGCCGCTACCCGCAGGTTTGGATGGATCTTCCCTCCACCTGGGATCGACGTCGTGAGCGCAACGTGCGCGATCTGCCCAAGGAGACCGACAAAGAGCTTTACCCCGAGTACTACCTCCAGAATTTTCATCATCAAACCGACGGGTATCTGAGTGACCACTCGGCCGGTCTCTACGACCTGCAGGTGGAAATCCTCTTCAATGGCACCGCCGATGCCATGCGACGGCGGGTCTTGGCTCCGCTGAAACGGGGCTTGAAGCACTTCGCAGACCGTGCACCCGGCTCCCTGAAGATTCTCGATGTGGCCACCGGCACGGGCCGGACATTGCACCAAATCCGGGCTGCTGTGCCCCACGCACAGCTCATCGGAACCGATCTCTCCGAGTCGTACCTGCGTCAAGCCAACCGCTGGCTGAATGACGGCGATGCATCGCTGGTTCAGCTGATCCGTGCCAACGGAGAATCCTTGCCATTGGCGGGAGGATCGGTTCAAGCCGTTACCAGTGTGTTTCTGTTGCACGAACTGCCGGCGGAAGCACGCCAGAACGTCCTGAACGAGGCCTGGCGTGTACTCGAGCCTGGTGGAGTGTTCGTGCTGGCCGACTCTGTTCAGATGGCTGACTCACCCAAGTTCGCTGCAGTGATGGAAAACTTCCGGCGTGTCTTCCATGAGCCCTACTACCGCGATTACATCGGCGATGACATCGACGCCCGCCTCTCAGCTGCAGGGTTCGAAGGCATCACCGCGGAAACCCACTTCATGACGCGGGTCTGGTCAGCGCGCAAACCCATCGCAGAGGCCAGCTGAGGGGATTCCCTGACAGCGTCCCTTGCACGAACGGCTGCGAGCCATAGGGTGTGCTCGATTCTGAAGGGAACTTCATGACAAATCCCTTCCGGCTGCGTTGGCTTCAGGGCTGGACGTTTCAGGTGGTGCTGATGGAAGGCCATGTGCAGGTGGAAGCCCACGGTTTCGGCATCTGCCTACGCACGGCTGTGATGCCAGGGGAAAGTCCTCAGGCAGCGGCCGATCGTTTGGTCTTATCTGAAGATCGACGCAGGCGGGCTCTGCACAATGCCTGGCTTCGTGGTCAGGACATGGCGCAGCCCACTGAAGTGTCAACGACGAAGGAGGTTGCCCCCTCCTCCAATTCGCTGGTGGTGGTTGGCTAGGCCCATCGCCAACAGGTGACCTGTTCTCCTGATCTATTCAGAGCCGAGCAAGAAACCAAGCCAAAGCAAACCCTGCTCCACCAAAACGCATTGCCCTCCAGAAGCGCTCCCCCGAAGACGGTGAGAGGGGCCATCCCACAGGTGGCTGGCTAATCAGGTTGGAGCCAAGTTTGCCTCGTTGCACCCAACGCCGCGCAGCAACACCCGACCGGGCATGGGCCTGACATTGGCCTTGCAATAGAAGGCGGGAGGCACGGTGGAGCCAACGCAATGCACTGCTGGGACGTTTGCCTTTGCGCTGTTCCACGCCGTTGCACCCACATCACCCGAAACTAGATCGATCTTCTGATCCAGGGATGACTTCACCCGACGCCCCATGGCCCGACTCCGCCAAAGCCAAGGCGGAAGAGCTGCATCAGTTGCTCCGCATCGGCGATCGCGACTGGCATCAGCTGAAGAGCAACCGACAGCGGCGTGGAGCCGAGTTGCTGGCGGCTGCGATGGTGCAACTGCTCCGCCAAGGGAACAGCTCCGACGTGGAGAAGCTGACCCAACAGGCGCTCGGATGGTTCAAAGGAGAGTTGAAGGATCCGGGCTGTCCGCGTCACTGACGGGCCGGCGGCAGGCCAGCTGCAGGCGATTCCCGCGCCGGCTCCAGCGGACATCATCAAAACATTGGTGGATCAAAAACAATCCACGGCCGCTGGCAGCATCAAGCGCGGTCGGCAGAGTTGCGGTACGGGACTGCTGTGGAAGGCCACAACCCTCATCTTGAACCTGCCAGACCATCCAATTGGGCGTGAGGATGCGGCGAACGCGCAGCTTCTTGGCAGGGTTCTCAGCGTTGCCATGGCGAACGGCATTGACCAGGGCTTCATGCAATCCCAGTTCAATCCGCTGACTGGTGAGAACACAACCAACTGGCTCAGTGAGCAGCTCCAGCAAAGGGGCCAACTGCAGGGTCGACGGCAAGTTGAACTCAGCCCAGCGAAACCTCTTGGACGGCACAGTTGGGCATGTAGACGTCAGTTATTCGAACTTACCGTTGATGGGAAGTCCCGTCAGAATCTCCGGGCCACAAGTGCCGGATGATTCAACAGGGAATCCATCAGGCGAACGCCACGAAGCTGATTGATCAACGGCATATGCCCCTCTGGGGCCTCGATCGACCAGGTGAAGGCACTTGGATAACGCGTCCAGACGCCATCGCATTTCCAGCCGATCCGGGGCCAAAGGCGTTCGTAACGCCCATCGAGGGCTGACAACAACTGGGACTGGGCTGTGAAGCCAAAGCGACCTTGGGAATACACCGTCCAGAGTCGATCGAGACTGACCAGATCAACGCCGGACATCGGCGCTACTTCTGAGAAATAGACGTAGCCCCGTTTCACGGCGGCATCACCGGCTAATTCGCGTAGGCACTGACTGGTAATGCGATCTGCCTCCTCAAAGTTCTGATGGAGCAGCTCCTGCTGCAGCGGCCCATAATCCAGGCCAGCCCCTGAATCTGTGGTCAACCAGCCTCGATCGGACGACGGGATCAGAGCGGAAACAGCATCGGGCTGGTGGCGTTGCAACACCTGCAAAATCCAACCTGCAGCCCAGTCATCACCTGCGGGGTCGAAACCAGAGAGCAGTTCTGGTCCAACAGCAGCCAGCTCCTCAACACGGGTTTCGATCTGCTTGATCAGAGGACGTCGCTGGCGAGGTGTTCCCTTCGCGAAACGATCCAGCAGCTGGTCAACGCTGAGTTTTGTGGCGGGTGTTGAACCGGAGAGCATGAGTCGCAACCGGCCCCAACTGGCTCGGTGTGGCCCACTATGTCAGGCATGGGCGAGACATGTTCAATCGAAATCCTGCAGCTGCGCGAGCTGAAGGGACCTTTGGTGGACGTGCGCAGCCCCAGCGAATTTGCGAAAGGCCACTGGCCTGGGGCCATCAACGTGCCTCTCTTCGACGATGAGGAACGCGCCGCAGTCGGCACTGCCTACAAGCAGCAGGGACGGACACCAGCGATTCACCTGGGGCTTGAACTCACAGGCCCCAAGCTCAGCAGCTTGGCCCGTCAACTGGAAGGCCTTCGTCACCAGGGGGATCCACGGATCTACTGCTGGCGGGGCGGAATGCGCTCGGCCAGTGTGGCCTGGCTTGCCCGGCAGATCGATCTCAAGCCGAGGCTCCTTCAAGGGGGATACAAGAGTTATCGGCGCTGGGCTCAGAGCCGATTTGAACAGACCTGGCCCCTTCGCGTGATGGGCGGACGCACGGGAACAGGGAAAACCGATCTGCTGTTGGCGATGGCGGCGCGCGGTGCAGCCGTCGTTGATTTGGAAGGGCTTGCCAACCACCGCGGAAGCAGTTTCGGCGGCCTGGGCCTGCCGGATCAACCCAGCACCGAGCACTACGAGAACCAATTGGCTGAGGCTCTGGATCAACACCTCCACCGTGGGGCCACGGCGATCTGGTTGGAAGCTGAAAGCATCCAGGTGGGCCGCTGCCGCATTCCCAAACCTCTGTTCGATCAGATGCAACAGGCCCCTGTGCTGGAGATTCAGCGCGACCTAAGAGAACGGGTGAGCCAATTGGTGCAGGTGTACGGCCACCAGGGGAGAGCCGCTCTGGCTGAGGCAACCGAACGGATCAGTCGACGCCTTGGCCCCCAGCGCACCAAGGAAGCCCTCGAAGCGATTGCCAGGGAAGACTGGGCCAGCGCCTGCCGCGCCACGCTCGACTACTACGACCGCTGTTACGACCATGAGTTAGCGCGAACGCCCAGACGCGAGGCGATCGATCTCTCGGGGCTCAGCGCTGATGAAGCCGCCGAGAAGTTGATCAACCGGGGGTTCATTGAAATCCCCGATTAAGATCGCCTCCAGCGATGGTTCGAGAACGACGTGAGCAAAGCAGCGATTCAGTTCTTTCGGGGAGTCAACGAGCCGGTGGTGCCAGACATCCGTCTGACCCGCAGCCGTGACGGCCGTACAGGTCAAGCCACTTTCCGTTTCGAACAGCCCGCTGCGATTGCTCCCGAAACCATGGGTGACATCACCGGAATGTGGATGGTGGATGAAGAAGGCGAAATGGTCACCCGCGAAGTGAATGGCAAATTCGTAAACGGCACCGCCAGTGCCCTTGAAGCCGTTTATTCATGGAAATCCGAAGAGGACTTCGAACGGTTCATGCGCTTCGCCCAGCGCTACGCCGATGCCAATGGCTTGGGTTATTCACAAAGCCAGGATTCCGATCAGACTGACGGGGCCGACGATCAACAAGCTTGAGACTGCCCCAGTGGCTGTCATTGACAGCCTTCATTGCAGCCATCGTTCTGCTGTGGTCGCTGCGTGATCTGCTGCTGCTGATTTTTGCAGCAGTGGTTCTAGCCATGGCGTTGTGCACGCTGGTGGGCATCCTTCGAGAGCGGCAGCCGATGCAGAGGCCCCTGGCCGTGCTGCTCTGCATCGTTGGGCTGTTGTTGGTGGCGGCAGGTGCGGCAGGCGTTGTTGTCCCTCCTTTCCTCGAGGAATTTGCACTGTTGTTGCAGAAGCTGCCGGAAGCGGGGCAGACCCTGGTTCGACTAGGCCTCGGTTGGATCGACAGCATCAGTGCGTCCATTTATGGCGTCGATGCATTCCCCGATCTCAACGAACTGGGCCTGAACGGTCCACGCCAGCTCGTGCCCGACGGTTCATCACTCGCCGCTGGCGTGGGCAATGGATTGCTGGGTCTGCTCGGTTTAGCGGGCAACCTCGGCAACGGTGTTCTGCGTCTGTTGTTCGTGGTGGCGGTGGCCCTGATGATCAGCATTCAGCCCCAGGCCTATCGGAGTGTTGGGCTTCAGTTGATTCCCTCCTTCTACCGACGCCGGGGGCGCCGCATCCTGGATCAATGCGGTGCTGCGTTGAGCAGCTGGATGGTGGGTGTGCTGATCAGCTCCCTAGCCGTGTTTGTGCTGTGCAGCATTGCGTTAACACTTTTGGGAGTGAAGCTCGTTCTGGCCAATGCACTCCTTGCAGGCCTTTTGAACGTGATTCCCAATCTGGGACCCACGATGAGCACAATCTTTCCGATGGCGGTAGCCCTGTTGGATGCCCCCTGGAAAGCAGCTGCGGTGCTGGGTGCCTACGTGGTGATCCAGAACATCGAGAGTTATGTGATCACACCATCGGTGATGCACCACCAGGTGAAGCTGCTCCCAGGGTTGACCCTGGCAGCGCAATTTCTGTTCACGTTGCTGTTCGGACCTCTCGGCCTGTTGATGGCGCTGCCGCTGGCGGTGGTGCTGCAGGTGATCATCCGTGAGGTGCTGATCCACGATGTGCTGGACCGCTGGAAACGTCTGGAGCCGGCACGATGACAGCCGGCACGTTTCTCGTCGCCCTCACCCTTGTGGTGCTTGTGCTGCTGCTCTGGCACCTGCGCTGGGTGCTCCTTGTGCTATTCGGCGCCGTGGTTGTAGCCGTCGCCCTTGATGTGCTGATTGTTCAGCTTCAGAAGCGATCCCCACTGGAGCGCCCCCAGGCCCTGGCTGTCGTGCTGGGGATTTTGATCTTGGCCGGGGGACTGCTTGGGCAACTGCTGGTTCCGGAGCTGATCAGCCAGTTCCAACAACTGGGTCGGGATCTACCGCAGTTGGTCAGCAAGGTGTCCGACCTGCTGAGCAATGAGCCACGCCTGGCGCAACTGAATGACGCTTTGGGTGAGGGCCTCAATCTGAAAGGGCTTCAGCCGTTGCTGGGTTTCGCAGGAGGTGCAGCGAACTCGCTGATTCAACTGTTCTTGATGGTTCTGCTCGCGATCCTGCTGGCCTTGGATCCCAACGCCCATCGGCGCATGGTGGTGGCTATGACGCCCCGACCGGCACGTCAGCAGATGGAACATCTGCTCGATGAATGCCGTCAAGCGTTGGGGGGGTGGCTCAGTGGCATGACCCTTTCCGCCACCACAGTGTTTCTGCTTACTTGGGGCGGCCTGTTGCTGCTGAAAGCCCCCCTGGCCCTGTTGAGTGCCCTGGTCTGTGGCCTGCTCACATTCGTGCCGACCATCGGCCCTACCGCTGCAACGCTACTGCCCGCGGGATTGGCCCTGCTGCAGTCGCCGCAATTGATGGTGTCGGTGCTGGTGTTCCGCCTGGTGCTGCAGAACCTGGAGGCTTTTCTGCTCACACCGCTGTTGCTTCGCAAAACCGTGAATCTGCTGCCCACCGTGGCCTTAACAGCTCAGCTCAGCCTTGGTGCCCTGTTGGGACTTCCTGGTGTTCTGCTAGCCCTTCCCCTGGTGGTGGTGCTTCAGGTGCTGATGCAGCGCGTGGTGGTGCAGCAGATCATGGATCGCTGGGCGTGAGCCGAGAAACCAATCGTGTATCGAGCTGAACACTTGGTAACAAGGGTCACACCTGAGACCAGCCCTGACTAAGTATTTTTACTGAGTCGTGAGAACGACTCGTCGAGCATTGGGGCTCTTGGGAGAGGGTCCCATTTTTTTGTCTTCTTCAGAGCAGCTGACGTTTCTTTTTCTCGCTCGAATCGCGCTCTCGCTCAACCGCTTGCCAGTAAGCCGCGGAGACCGCAACCTCCTGCCCCCGTTCAATTCGGCTCAACCGCGCCTTCAGCGCTTCCACCTCGGCACGCAAGCCAAACACCACCTCACTAAGACCAGGATTCAACTCCATGGAACCTGAGCAACCAATCGAGTCGTAGCTCAGGCTTGAAAAGCAATGACGTTCACCGCGATACCGAAGAAGCCATCTTGACGCCCTTCAATCCAATAGTGTGTCCAAGAGGTCTTGAGACGAACCGGATTGGACGTCATCTTCAATTTCTCCCGTTATGAGGAACTGAGGCAGGCCGTGATGCAGCTGGTTCGCGAGAATCTTGACCCTGAGTTGCTGCACGAGGAAGCCCACGATCTGTTCGAATCGTGGTGGGCCTCAACCCACAGCCAGGGGCAGTGGAATGCCGACGTGAAACAACGCACCTGGGATTCGATCTGGCGTGAATTTGGCAACAGCCCCAAGCGCTAACCGAAGCGACGCCACAAAGAACCGGAACCCAGCAAGACCAGCACAGCAAGCTGATGATGCCGAATGGCATAACCAAGCCCTGTCATGGTGAACTGATCACTGAGCAGCAGGACTTCGGTGCGCAGATCACCGAGAGCCAGCAGGATCAACAGAATCGGGAACCAACGGGCCGGAACAGCACGGCGTCTGCGCTCTGAACCGGCGCTGGGATTAGTCACGGGCGCTGTCCCAGAGCGTGAGCAGCGACGGTGCCAGGGCGATACTCGACCAGGAACCAACAACAACCCCGAGGGCAAGGGCGATAGCAAACCAATACAGCGTTGCCCCCCCGAAAAACACGAGAGCCAAGAGGGGCAGCAAGGTGGTTCCGCTGGTGTAGAGGGTGCGGGTCAATGTGGCAGAAACCGCTTGATCCACTTGCAATGAGAGGGGCAAGTCGGCGGCGTCCTTGCTGCGTTCGCGGATGCGATCGAAGACCACCACCGTGTCGTTGACCGAATAACCAGCAATCGTCAGCAGTGAAACCGCAAACAAGCTGTCCACCTCCAGCTGAAGCACAACCCCGAGCCAGGCGAAGACACCACACACGATCGCTACGTCATGGGCCAGCGCCACAAGGGCAAGGAAGGCGTAGCGGCGGTCGTAGCGGAAGCTGATGTAGGCCGCAATACCGCTGAAGGCCACCAGCAGAGAAATCAGGCTGCTGCGAAGCAGTTGCTTGCCCAGGCTCGGCCCGATGGTGTCGACCGATTGACCACCGGAGAGGAACGGCCCTGCGACGGGTTCAACGGCCGCAATGACCGCTTGGCCCTGGGCAGCCGACAACGTTGGCAGGCGCAACAACAACGACTGCCCCCCATCCAGAAGCTGAACCCGGGGTGCGCCCAGATTGGGGAGAGGTTGGCCCTCCTCTTGAGGCAGGTCCAGGTTGCGGATCACATCCGAGACCGCAATCGCCTTGAGCTCAGCGCATGCGTCATCACAACGACGCTCCAGTTGGATCTGCGTGCCGCCGGTGAAATCCAAGCCCGGACGGAGGGGAGCACGAATCCCAGGATCCAACCAGCTGAGCAACAAGCCCAACAGACTGATCAAAACCACCAGACCAGAAATCAGCCACACCTTGCGGCGCATGCTGCTGAGGGACCAGCGCAGGCTGAGGACCGTGCCCGCTTGTGCCGATGACGATGCTTCAGTCATGGTTCAGGCGGTGGGGGAAGGAAGTTGCCCAGTGGGCAGGAAATTGCTGGCACGACGCAGACCGGCGTAGCCCATCAGGAAACGAAGCAGAGTGCGGGTGCACGTCAGAGCTGTGAACAAACTCAGCAGAACACCGATGCCCAGGGTCGCTGCAAAGCCCTTGACCAGGCCGGTGCCAAGGAAGAAGAGAGCTGCGCAGCTGATCAACGTGGTCAAGTGACCATCAACGATCGATGAGAAGGCCTCGGAGAAGCCTGTATCGATCGACCGGATCAAGGTGTTGCCCCGCCGCAATTCGTCTTTGATGCGCTCAAAAATCAGCACATTGGCATCCACGGCCATGCCGATCGAGAGGATGAAACCAGCGATTCCCGGCAAGGTGAGGGTGACCGGGATCAAGGCGTACACCGCCAGGTTGAACAGGGCATAGAGGCTGAGGGCCATCACGGCCACCGCCCCAGGCAGGCGATAGGCCACCACCATGAACACAGCCACCAAAGCCAGACCCGAGAGGGCTGCCACCAGGCTGCGGCGGATGTTCTCTGCTCCGAGCGTGGGCCCGATGGTGCGGACCTCGATCACCTCAACGGGCAATGGCAGGGAGCCACCCCGGAGCTTCACCTCGAGCTCACGGGCCGTTTCCGCGCTGAAATTGCCGCTGATGGTGGCTGCTCCACCTGAGATTCCAGCGCTTTTGAACTGGGGGCCAACGCTGGCGGCGCTGATCAACTGATCATCCAATGTGATGGCAAGCAACCGATCGGTACCGGCAATCGATTTGGTGAGATCAGCGAAAGCCTCAGCACCCTCACCATCGAAATTGAGTGTCACCTCCCAACTGTTCGGGTTGTTCTGTAGCGGTTGTCGGCCTGCTGTCACCAGCTGCTTGCCCGTCAGCGCTGCCGGCTCGAGCATCGTGAGCAGATCGGAATCAACCTTCTTCAGAAGCTCGCGGAGCTGCTCCTCCTCTGAGCTGGCCTGCCCATCAAGACCCAGAGTCTCCCGGGTTGACTTCAGCTGATCCAGATCCAGAGGCTCCGGTGTTTCACCGCGGCGGATCTGATCCTCACGCAACCTGAGGATCGCTTCCACCTGAGAGCGGAGCTGCCTCAGACCACGGAAGTCAGCTTCGGTATCGGGCTTTTGGGAACGAAATTCCAGCAGAGCCGTATCACCAAGAACCCTCGCGGCGGCGGTGGGATCCTGTTCGCCGGGGAGCTGCAACACCAGCTGCGACTCACCAACCGTCTGCAGGGTGGACTCGGCCACACCAAGGCCGTTGACCCGACGATCGAGAACGGCTTTCACTGCTTCCATCTCTTCGGAGCCGACCCGAGTGATTTCCCCGGCTGGCTTCACTTCAACGGTGAGCTGACTGCCGCCCCGTAGATCGAGGCCCAGTTCCAGCGGCGTACGAACCAAAAACATCCCGGCAGCGATCGCCAGGGCAAGAACAAGGGCAAACCAACCCTGATAACGCGCCATCAATTTCAGATGCCTTTGTTGACCAATGCCTGCGCCGCCTCAACGATCTGATGCGGCTGAATGATCGTGAGATTCTCCAGGGAACCGTTGTAGGGGGTGGGAATGTCCTGACTGGAGAGACGCACAGGTCGAGCATCCAGGTCGTCGAAACACTGCTCGGTGATCAGCGCAATCAACTCGGCCCCGATGCCGCCGGTCTTCATGCATTCCTCCACCACGATCACCTTGTTGGTCTTCCGGATGGAGCGACCAATCGTCTCCATGTCGAAGGGCTTGAGGCTGATGAGATCGATCAGTTCAACGCTCACCCCCTCAGCCTCCAGTTGCTCAACGGCCTTGAGGCAGTGATGACGCATCCGGGAGTAGGTGAGGATCGTCACATCAGTGCCTTCCTGCACCAGATCAGCCTGATCGAGGGCACAGGTGTAGTCGCCTTCGGGGAGCTCCTCACTGAGGTTGTAGAGCAACACGTGCTCGAAGAAGAGCACAGGATTGTTGTCGCGAATCGCGGCCTTCATCAGGCCTTTGGCATTGGTGGGGGTGCTGCAAGCCACGATCTTGATGCCGGGGACAGCATGGAAGTAGGCCTCAAGCCGTTGGCTGTGCTCTGCGCCAAGCTGACGACCCACACCACCAGGGCCGCGCACCACGGTGGGAATGGTGAAGTTGCCGCCGCTGGTGTAGCGGAGCATCCCCATGTTGTTAGAGATCTGGTTGAAGGCCAGGAGCAGGAAGCCCATGTTCATGCCCTCGACAATCGGCCGGAGGCCGGTCATTGCGGCACCAACCGCCATTCCGGTGAAGCCGTTCTCAGCAATTGGAGTGTCGAGCACCCTGAGATCGCCGTATTTCTCTGCCAGATCCTTGGTGACCTTGTAACTGCCGCCGTAATGGCCGACGTCCTCCCCCATCACACAGACGTGGGGGTCTCTCCCCATCTCCTCGTCGATGGCTTCCCGGAGGGCGTTGAAGAGAAGTGTTCCTGCCACGGCGTCACAGTGATCCCGGCCAATCCGGGTGGTGAGGCCAAGCTATCTCAGTCAGCGCAGGGTCAACCGCCAGCCGCGAAGGTGAACAACAACAAAACGGAGAGCAGCATGGCCGGAGACAGCAGCAACGCCAGCTGGCCGAGGTCGTGGGGCGTCATCCAAACCCTGGCAATGATCGGACGCTAGGCAGGGTTCTGATCGCGAGCCGTAAAGAGACTGCGAAGAAACACCAGGGTCAAACCAAGGGCCACAAACCCTGAGCTGAAGGTGGCCAAGAAGGACAAGCCCACCAGCAGGGTCTTGAGGGTGACGGCGATGTTTTGGGCAATCGGCGAGCTGTAATGCGGGGGGTGAGCAGCGAAATACACCACCATCCGCCGACTCAGGCCCAGGGCCAGCCAGGCCAAAAGCCCAGCCGTTAGCGCTCCGGAGAGAAAGCTCAGCGGACCTTTACGCGGATCCCTTGGTTCGGGGCTCTGTGGTGTGGGGGCGTCAGTCATGCCTCGATCCTCACGCCATCGCTGCGGAGGGCGCAAGACCAAGCCTTCAAGCCGCTGCGCTCCAGCTGGGGGGTGAGCTGATCCTGGGCCTGGCGGCATGACGCCAGATCGGAGAACAGCGCGAAACAACTGGGTCCAGAACCGCTCATTGCCACTGCCAGGCTGTGCGGAACGCTCTTCAACAAATCGAGCGCCGAACGCACCGCAGCTGTTTCAGGAGCGACCACCTCCTGCAGGTCATTGCGCAAGGGAGGTGGCAGATCGCTGCGCAAAGGGTGGAGCCAATCGATGCTGCGCAAGGCTTGCCGGCGTTGTTCAAAAGCCGCCTCATCAGCGAGGTATTGGGATTGATTGAGCTCACGGCAACGCTTGTAGGCCCAGGGCGTTGAGACGCTCACCGTGGGGTCTTTGACCAAAAGCACCGCCAGGGGTTGGGGCGTTGGCGACACGGCTTCCAGTTGTTCACCTCGCCCGAAACAAAGCTGACATCCTCCGGCCACACAGAAGGGCATGTCTGAACCGAGCTCAGCGGCCATTCGCTCCAGCGCCGCTGGGCTATGGCCCAACCCCCACAGGGCATTCAGTCCCACCAATGCTGCGGCGCCGTCGCTGGAGCCACCAGCCAGGCCAGCTCCGATGGGGATGCGCTTCTCCAGATGAATCGACGCCCCCAGTTCACTGAAACCAGAACGGTCCCTGAGCAGTTGGGCCGCCTTGATGATCAGGTTGTCGTCGCCGACACTGAGGGTGGTGTCATCGCAAGTGAGGCTTAGTTGAGCATCGGCGGTGTTCTCAAAGCTCAGGCGATCCGCCAAGTCGATGCTCTGCATCACCATGGCCAGCTCGTGGAAACCGTCCGACCGCAGCCCCAGAACCTCAAGGTGCAGATTGACTTTGGCCGGGGCCGTCACCGTGATCATGGTGGTTGTTCAGTCGCCCCGATTCAAACCCCTGGCCAGGGCGACCCAGGTGTCGGGCGCGAGTTCCTGAGGGCGTTGCTGCAGGCTGAAACCTGAAGAGGCCGCCAGATCTTTTAAGCGCTGTGGCTCAGCCACGCCCGCCAGGGTGTTGCGCAACATCTTGCGCCGCGCCAAAAACGCCTGCTTCAGCAGCGATTCCACCCGGACGGCCAAAGCTGGCTCCACCCGCTCCGAGGCCGGCAAGGGATCCAGGCAGATCACTTCTGATTGCACCTTTGGTGGAGGCTGGAAACAGCGCGGCGGCACCGGACAAACCGAACTGCACCGGGCCAGCAACTGCATGCGCACGCTCAGAGCGCTGAAACTGCTGTGGCCGGGCCGGGCACGAATCCGTTCCGCCACTTCCTTCTGCACAAGCAACACCAGCCGTTGGTAGGGCGGATCCACCGGCCGATCCAATCGGCCCACCAACCGCTCCAGCAGCGGGCCAGTGATGTTGTAAGGGATGTTGGCCACCACCTTGTCGGCGATGCGGCCATCGCACAATTCAAGTGGAGCTTCGAGAACATCCCCTTGATGGAGGCTGAACTCAGGCTGAGCCTCAAAACGCTCCTGAAGACCGTCCACCAGATCGCGGTCGAGCTCAATCGCATGCACCGCCTTCACCCCCTCGGCCAGCAGACGCTCCGTTAACGCCCCCCGACCGGGACCCACCTCAAGCACCCGATCGGAGGACTGCAGATCAGCAGCCTCGATAATTCGTTGCAGTACTGAGTCGTCCCGCAACCAGTGCTGACCGAAACGCTTGCGGGCGTGATGTCCGGAGAAACCCATGGGTCAACTGTGCATCAGCACAGCCGTTCCACATCAATCCAGCGAATCGTTCGGCGGGATTTCATCAAGGGAACAAGGGCCAGCTTGACCCGGAGCAGCTGCTCCGCTGACGCCGGATGCACAGCTCTCCAACTACTGATCGCACGAGCCATGCGGCGCCGTTTGGCGGGGTGAAAGGCATCAAGGCCATGGCGGTCCCGACAACCAGTGCGACGGCCTTTCACCTCCACCACCAACAGCTGGTGCTGCCGCTCCAGCACCAGATCGAGCTCGCCCCAGCGGCAGTGCCAGTTGCGGTCCAGCAACCGCCATCCCTGCGCTTCCAGCTGCTGCAAGGCCTGCTGCTCCGCCCAGCTACCGCTGCATTGAGACTCCACCGGCTTAAACCATCACGTCTTGGTTCAAACCATTCCCCCCAGGAACGGTTCTAGGGTTCAGCGGTGATGGTTCCGATCATGCGCAGACGCTTCACGGCCGTACTGATCTCTTTGGTGGTGTTCACATGCCAGTGGTTGTTGGCGGCTCCGGCCCACGCCGCGATGGATGTGGCCAAACAGGTGTTGATCGGTGCCGACTATTCGAACAAAGACCTGCGGGGGGCCACCTTCAACCTCAGCAACCTGCGCGAAGCCAACCTCTCCGGATCGGACCTGCGGGGAGCCAGCCTCTACGGCGCCAAGCTGCAGGACGCCGACCTCAGTGGCACCGATCTGCGCGAAGCCACCCTGGACGCCGCTGTGATGACAGGGACCAACCTTGAGGATGCCGTGCTGGAGGGGGCTTTTGCCTTCAACACTCGCTTCAGCGATGTGTTGATTACGGGAGCCGACTTCACCGACGTTCCAATGCGCGGTGACCAACTCAAAAATCTCTGCGCCGTTGCCGACGGAACGAATTCCGTCACGGGCCGCAGCACCCGCGAGAGCCTCGGTTGCGCTTGAACCATGAGTTTTGATCCCCGCAGCCTCGAGCGCCTGCGTGAGTTGGGGCGTCAACTCCCTGCACGCCTGCCGGAACCGGAGAAGCCTTCAGCCGCTCCCAAAGCCAGCCAGATGCGCCATCGCGTTGAGACCGAGAAGAACCCGGAGGAGCTCTTCCGAGAACTGATGAAGGCCAGCCAAGACGGCACCATTCCTGAGCATCTGATGGCCCGCCTCAAACAGTTGGAGGCCCAACGCAAACCATCGGCTCAACCGTTGCCGTTCAACAGCAACGAAGACACCCCAGCCCTTTCCGCACCAGCGCGCAGCCAGCCCGGACCGGGAAAAAACACCCAGCCGAAACGGCCGAAGGTTGACCCCGGTAGCGAGGAGGAAAGCCTGTATGTGGCTTTCGGGCAGCTGCTGCTCGAGGACGAGGGAGACGACGCTTGAACCCGGCCCGTTGCCGGATTCTTGCGGTGGGCAAAGTTCGTCGTGGCTGGATTCAAGACGGTATTGACCTGTACCTCAAACGCCTACCTGGGTTAACCATCAGCGAACTTCGCGACAGCAACCCAGACAAGGAAGCCGATGCCATCAGAGCGGCCCTACGGCCCGATGAAACCCTGATTGCGCTGATGGAGCAGGGCGACACCTTGGCGTCGGTGCCTTTCGCGCAACGACTCGAACAATTCGGCAACCAGCGGCTGGCCTTTGTGATTGGTGGAGCCGACGGTCTCACAGCTGAGCTCAAGGCTCAGGCCCAATGGCGTCTGAGCCTCTCCCCGATGACCTTCCCCCACGAACTGGCGCGGCTGATGCTCGTGGAACAACTGTTCCGGGCCCAGGCGATTGTCCAAGGCAGCCCTTATCACCGCGCCTAGGGTTCAGCGATGGCCGCTGATCTCTGCTCCTCGACCATGCGTCTGGCTCTGCTGTCTCCGATTCATGGCCAGTCGATTGAACACATCGCCCGACAACTGGAGAACTACAGGGTGTTTCTTGCACCCTTCGAGCTGCGTCATTACTTCCACGTGTCTCTGGAGAGTCACTCGGATCTCCAATCCGAGCTCACCGCCTTCGCCGAAAGGGAGGGGCACAGCATTGTTTTCACCGAACGCAGGCAACCCACCTGGCGGCCCTGCACGGCCTATGCCCTGTGTGAACTGATCAAAACGGCGCTGGCCGATCACCACAGTCACGACAAAGTCCTGATTCACACCGATACCGATCTGCTGGTGTCTGCCAAAGCCAAAGATCAGCTCCAGAACCACCGCATTGGCTGCGGCAACAGCGCATTTCGCTACGACAAAAAAAGCGCTTGGAAATGGGCAGCACCAGCCGTCGCCGATCCTCGACTCAAGCGCTTCGCCACAGAAATGCTGGATGGAGACGCTTCAAAACTCCGCAGCGGGCGAGTTTGCGGTGCCTACATGCCCTGGTCGGTCTTCAAAACGTTCGGCGTCATTTACAACTACTTCTTCAAAGACGATTACTTCAAGAGAAAGCCGCATCGCATTTGGCCGTTGGCTGAAATCGCCATTCCCAGCATTCTTCATCTCTTGGAGAATCAAGACGCCAGCTTTCAGCCGCCTTTGATCAAAGTTCCCAAGAAAAAGAAAGTGTCCTGCAAAAGCATCGATCGCATGATCGAACGCCGCGACAGCTTTGGGCTCAAAAAAATTGCTCGTGACACCGACAGTGAGGCGTTTCAATACGTGATGCGCCTGCAAGCACAAGCTGCTGGGGAGGCCTGACTTTGCTGCACGTCATCGACAACCTTCTGCCCGCCAGCACCCTCCAGGACCTACGCGACCTCTGTGACATCCATGGGCGGCTCAAGGAGCAACATGACGGCGATGCTCAATTCAGCTGGCGACCCGAAACCGGTTCTCCCCGCTCGATTCACGCAACCGCTCAGCAAGCCGTTGTCGATCGCTACCTCGACGAGGCCCTGCTCCCTGTGGCAACACCGTTTGCACCCCAGCGGGCCGGAGTCGAGTGGTGGTGCAACACCAACAACGATCTCGACTGGCACATCGACAAGGACGAGCTGGAAGGCCGACGCAGCGGCCGTTTCCTGCTGCCGTTGCTGTCCACCGTGTTTTACCCCCACGTGAGCTGCGCTGGCGGCGAACTGCTCGTGGCCGACAACCCTCCGATCGAGAACGGATACCGGGGGCCGTTACCCACATTCCGCTCGGTGATCTCGATCCCACCGGTGGTGAACCGGCTGGTGCTGTTCTCCCCCGGCATCCTGCATCGGATCAACCCGTTCGAAGGCGAGCGCTATTCCGTGGCCGTGAACATCTGGGAACAAGCGCCCCTCACCACAACGGCTGCAGAGCCACCGGCTTGAATTTTTCGATCGAAACCGTCCAGGCCCGCGGAGAGAAAGCCTGCAATCCAGCTTTAAACGCGGCCGTATCGCCGGTGTTCAACCAGTTCGCCTTGAGCCTGGGCACGTCCTCCGGCAGCCGTTCCATCGGCAGCTCCACCAGCAGCAGGCTGTCGGCTCCATCCGCACGCTGCAGCACACCCTGATCACTGCGCTGCCACACCCGCAGCAACAGCTCCAGCACCAGAGCATGGCCCAACGCCTCCGGAGCCTCACCCTGCGGAGCCACCTCTTTCTGAGACCGTCCCCCCAGGGGTAGGGCGCGCCGGCCCTGCTGATCGATCAGCGCCATGGCCACCAAATACGGGGTGTCTGCCATACCAAAAATCAATACATCAACATAAAGGCTCCTCTTTCAAATTCCGTCGATAGATTTGGTTAATACAAACAAACAACCCTAAAAACAAAATGCTAAGGCTCAAGGACTCCCTAATAAGCAACAACAAAAGTCTAAAAAAATCATTCGTCTACGACGGACGCGCCTCACGAGAAGAACTCTTCTTGTTTCTTTACTTCCAGGTGGTCTTCATCCTGTTCAACCTCATCTTAATTGGACTCACCACTCCCCTGCTTAACCTTCTTCCCGCCAGCGCAAAGAATATTGTTCTAATTGTTCTTTCCCTTCCACTCGTTGTTTATTACGTTGGCCTTCCATTTGCGTTCGCGTCCCTCTGCGTCCGCCGCCTGCACGACTTAGGCATGAACCTCAAAAATCTTCCGCTCCTCCCCGTTGTTGCGTTCAAACTGGGAAGCAAAGAAGACAACGAATGGGGGCCTTCACCACGAATCAATTAATTACCCACAACCCGACGCGCCACGACCGCCTGCCTTCCCTGGAACCTGAGCCGGTCAGCCCAACGCGACCGCTCGCCCAAGCCTTGAGAAGCGACACAACAAGAATGCATCCTGTATAGTACATTTGAACCATAGGATAACTTCCGCGGTGGAAAGGCAGCGCAATCCATTGCTGCCCCTGCAGCCCAAGCGCAGTCGGCTCAGCCTGCCCCTGGCTGGGGAACGCATCGCCGCTGGTTTCCCGTCCCCCGCTGATGACTACGTCGACGTGGGGATCGACCTCAATGAACAGCTGATCCGGCATCCCACCAGCACCTTTTTTCTGCATGTGAGCGGCGAATCGATGACCGACGCCGGCATCCACGATGGCGATCTTCTGGTGGTCGATCGCAGCCTCGACCCGCGCCCGGGCCAGGTGGTTGTGGCCGTGCTTGACGGTGCCTTCACCCTCAAACGCCTGATGCGTCATCGCGGCCGGTTGCGCCTGGAGGCGGCCCATCCGGACTATCCACCGCTGGAGTTTCACCGCTGCGGCGAGGTGCAGATCTGGGGCGTCGCCATCCACGTGATCCATCCGCTCTGAAGCGATATCGCCATGCCTCAGGCCACGGCCCTGATCGATGGAAACAATTTCTATGCCTCCTGCGAACAGAGTCTGGACCCGGCTCTGATCGGCCACCCCGTGGTGGTGCTGTCCAACAACGACGGCTGCATCGTGGCGCGCAGTGCCGAAGCCCGTGCCCTGGGCATCCGCATGGGGACGCCGTACTTCAAGGCGCGTCGGGAACTTGAGCACCACAACGTTGTGGTGCGCAGTTCGAACTACGCCCTCTATGCCGACATGAGCCAGCGCATGATGAGCCTGCTGGAGGCCCACTGTGAAGAGCTGGAGGTGTATTCGATTGATGAGGCCTTCGGGAGGATTTGTCGTCCCCGCAATGGCGACCTGCATGGTTGGGCCCGCCAGCTGCGGGCACGGGCACGACAGAACCTCGGCCTTCCGATCGCCATCGGCTTAGGGGCCAGCAAGGCACAGGCCAAGCTGGCCAATCGGCTGGCCAAACAGACCCCAGACCATGCCGGGATGTTCGACCTCGGCCAGTGCGACAACCCCGATCGCTGGCTGGAAACCATTGCGATCGAGGATGTCTGGGGAATCGGTCGCCAATTGGCCCATTGGTGTCGCCTGCGGGGCATCAGCAACGCACGACACCTCCGGGACATGCCGAGCGGTGAACTACGCGCCAAATGCGGCGTGGTGGGTCTGCGGCTGCAACGGGAGCTGCAGGGCCATGCCTGCCTGCCGCTGGAGCTTGCACCGGCACCGAAGCAAGAAACCTGCGTGAGCCGCAGTTTCAGCCGACCCATCACCAGCCAGGAGGAGCTGCACCAGGCCATCACCACCTATGTAGTGCGCGCCGCCGAGAAATTGCGCAAGCAACGGCAACGGGCAGCAGCACTCACCATTTACACCCGCACCAGCCCGTTCGCTCCTGGGTTTTACAGCCAGGCCGCCAGCACGCCGCTGGACCTACCAAGCAATGACACAGCCGTGCTGCTGCAGGCGGCACGACCCTTGGTAGCACGGATCTTTCGCCCCCACCGTCCACTGGCCAAGGCCGGCGTGCTGATGCAGCACCTGCAGAGCCACGACATCCTGCAGACCCATCTGATGGTGCCGATGAGTGAGGAGCAGCAGCAGAAACGGGAGTGCCTGATGCAGACCATCGACCGGATCAATCGGCGTTACGGGCGTGGAACCCTGCAATGGGCCGGTTGCGGACTGCAACCCAGCTGGTTGATGCGGCGTGGGCAACTCAGCCGAGCCGCCACCACCCGTCTGCAGGATCTGCCGGTGGTAAAGGCCTGAGCCAATCCATCAGGGCTCCCCCAGAAAACGACAGGCGGGAAGGCTGGTCGCCACCTGATTCACGCCGTCGAGAAAAGCCTGAGAATCAACAGCCCGCGTGCGCACAAAGCTGGTCTGGATCTCCGCAAGTTGAGCCAGGGCATCGGCGCGGCTCAGCTCAGTGGAGGGCTGCGCAAGGCTGCAAAGGGATGTGGCCACCCCACGGCCAAAACCACGTGAACTGGCCTGGCGCCATACCGACGACAGCAGCATGGGGGCCAGGAAGCCACCCAGCACAAGAACAAGAGCAATCAAACCCCAGAGGCGACCCCCCCGCACCCAATAGGGAACGAGGTAAAGCCCACTCTTGGCAGGGGATGGTGAATCGGAAGGGGGAGGGGACATGACTCAGACCTCCTGCAACAACTGAATGACCTGTTCACGGGTGCTGAGCAGCAACACCATCCGCTCACCGTGGGCGTTGAGGCCCGTCTGCTCCCTCACCAGATCGGTGCTGGCCAAAGCCAATCCGCCGGTTTCGGTGAACAGCACCGGCAGGGTGCCCTGGTGCCCGCGCATGCCCTGCAGATCCAGCGCCTGACGAACAGCCCGCTGGGCTTTGTCGGACCCCAGACGCTCCACGAAGGCCGGCCAGAGGTGGTTGACCGGATCGAGCGCGGCGAAATCAAGCTGCGAATCAGTCATCAGGACGGCAACAACGCAAGGGCTTCGCTGATCATCTGCGGGGTGACGGCAATGCGCTCGAGCGGATCGGCATTGTCGAGATAGGCCTCAAACGACGCAAAGCGCTCAATCACAGGGTCGGCCCCCTCGGCGGCGCAAGCCTCGACCCAATCCCCCTCCTCCGGCTTCACCGCGACGAAGGCCTGCAGAGCTTCCTCCAGATCGCCGCCGTCGCCGACGCCCTCACCGTGCCAGATCGCTTCGAAGAATTCAGACATCTTCAGCTTGAGGAACAGATCCTGATGCAGTTTGCCCAGACCACCGGCCCATGGCTTAGGCGGCAGGGGGAACGGTGTAACTGGCGCAACGTTGCTGATCCAGATGGCCGATGTGTTTTCTCTCGGTGTAATAGAGCTCCTGGTAGCGCAGTGCATCCCGGTTCAGGTCATCGAAAAGGGCCTGTATCCGCACCTCCATATCCACGGAGGCCTGATCTGACGAAGCCTCCTGATCAATCAGTACAGCGATGCAGGATTCCAGGGTTTGCAGACGCTGGCCGCCCCAGGCCTCCAACAGGTGCCGGCAGCGCTTCAAGCTTTTCTGCCGCTCCAGCAGGGCAGCAATGCCCCGCAACTGCTCCAGCGGCTCCGCCAGGGCGACACGCTGCAATTCACCAGGCTCCAGCAGAGGCGTCAAGCGGGACACCAGCGCACTGCTCTCCAGCAGGAGTTGATCGGTGAGCAAGCGGGGCAGATCGATGAGATCCAGACCCTCGCCGTCGTCGTCGCATCGGCTAATCGACTCCAAGCGCCCCTCACCCAGGTTGGTCTCCTCCAAATCCGTAATGGCCGCCCAGAGATGGCGGTGATGGGGGATGGCAAAATCCTCCAGTTCGCGTTTGCGCAGCTCCTGGCGAATCGTGGCCCGATGCCGAGGGCAGTGCAGATACAGCCGCAGCAGATCGGCCTCACAGCGCTCCCGCTGCCCGGATTCACCAGGCTGCTCGTGACGGCTGGAGCGCCCATGCCAACGCTGGCCCTTCACCTGCTGGCGCAGGTCGTCCTCGAGCTGAAGCGCTAGCCGACCTTGGCCACCACTGAGGCGTTCCGCCACCCGCTGCAGGTAATGGGTGCGCACGGCGGACTGGGGCAGTTTGCCCAGCAGCCCCACCAGGGCCGTGACCGCCTGTTGGAACTGGTCGGCCCTGCTGAGATCGCGCTCCTCCAGCACCTGCTCGATCTGCCAATCCAGCCAGAGGGGGGCCTGATCCAGCAGAGCGCGGTAATCGCCGGCACCGTTCTGTTTGAGGAACTCATCGGGATCCTTCCCGGACGGCAGGTGCAGAACCCGCAGCTCCAGCTGGCCCTGCATCGCCAGCTGCTCCACCTCGCCGATGGCCCGATTGGCCGCACGAACACCGGCCCCGTCGGCGTCGAAATTCAGAACGATTCGCTTGCTGTCGCTGACGCGGCACAACTGGGTGATCTGCTGACTGCTCAGGGCCGTGCCGAGGGAGGCCACAGCGTTGGTAATGCCGGCGGCATGGAGGGCGATCACATCGAAATAACCCTCCACCACGACGGCCCTGTCGTCCTTGCGGATGGCATTGGAGGCCTTATCGAGGCCGAACAGATGCTTCCCCTTCTCGAACACTTCGGTCTCGGGGGAGTTGAGGTATTTCGGTTCGCTGCCATCAAGGCTGCGTCCCCCGAAACCGATCACCCGACCCTGACGGTCATGGATCGGCACGATCACCCGATGGCGGAAGCGGTCATAAAACCCGTTGCCGCCCTTGCGGGGAACCACCAGCCCTGCAGCCTCGAGAAGCTCCGGCGCCAGCCCCTCCACCTGTTGAAGATGCTTCAGCAGACCATCCCACTGATCCGGCGCATAGCCGAGCTGGAAGGTCTCCTGGGTGGCAGGGCTCAGCCCTCTGGCCTCACTGAGGTATTTGAGGGCCTCTGCGCCCGTGGGTGCCATCAACTGGCTGCGAAACCAACCGGCAGCCAGGGCCAGGGCCCGTTGCAGCTTGTCCCTGCGGGACAACTGTTGCCGCAACCGCTCCTGCTGCGGACCATCGACCGTCTCGATCGGCAGCTGATATCGCCGCGCCAGATCCAGCACCACATCGCTGAAACTCTGGCGCTGGAACTCCATCAGGAACTTGATGGAGTTGCCGCCCGCACCACAGGAGAAGCAGTAGTAGAACTGCTTGGCGGGCGACACCGTCATCGACGGTTTGCTGTCGTCATGGAACGGACAGATCCCGACGAATTCCCGTCCCTTCTTCTTGAGCACCACGTGCTCGCCCACCACATCAACGATGTCGGCCCGTTCCTTCACGGCCTCGATCGTTCTGGGGTGCAGGCGGGCGTTCACCATCGGTCCATTCTGCGAAGTCGCAGGGTTCCGTGCACCCCGTCATCAGAACAGCCATGGCCGAACCGCAGAACCCACAACCCTGGTGGAACCGGGAATCGGTGCGGGGCAGCCGTGCCCTGATCCTCAGCTCCCTGGCCTTCAGCCTGATGACGGTCTGCGTCAAGCAACTGAACAGTCGGCTTCCGGTGGCGGAAATCGTGCTCTGCCGGGCCCTGATCAGCATCGTTCTGACGGCTGTGGGTCTGCGTCTGGCTGGGGTCTCCCCCTGGGGCAATCGACGGGGGCTCTTGGTGGCACGGGGAGTGCTGGGCAGCTTGGCCCTGCTGTGCTTCTTCGAAGCAATTGACCAGCTACCGCTCGCTTCAGCGACGGTGCTCCAGTACACCTACCCCACCTTTACGGCCGTGGCAGCGCTGTTGCTGCTCGGCGAGCCCCTGCGCCGACGCATCAGTGCAGCGGTTCTGCTGGGCTGGATCGGCATCACCCTGGTGGTGCAACCGCAGTGGCTCACGGGAACAACGCAACCTGCACAACTGATCCCTGCCCTGATCGGCATTGGAGGCGCTCTGATGACTGCCCTGGCCTACGTCAGTGTGCGGCGGCTGTCTCAAACCGAGCACCCGTTAGTGATCATCCTCTATTTCCCGATGATCTCGGTGCCCCTGACCCTGCCCTGGGTTCTTCACCAAGGAGTCTGGCCCCAGGGCATCGAATGGTTTTGGCTCCTGGGGGTCGGGGTGATGACCCAGCTGGGCCAGATCTGGGTGACCGAGGGCCTGCGCTGTCTGCCCGCGGCGCGAGCCACATCGATTAACTACGTGCAGGTGGTCTTTGCCGCTGGCTGGGGCTGGCTTTGGTTTGCCGAGTCGATCAATTCTTGGCAGGTGGGTGGCGGGATGCTGGTGCTGGCCGCCACCCTGATCAGCCTGTCGGCACGACGTTAGAGCTCAGGCTTTCTCCAACCCCAAGGGGTAGGTCAGCCAAGCCTGACGGTCGTCGGATCCACCCTTGGGCCTGGCCAGGCGCCAACTCTGACCACGGGAGCCCCGCTGCAGAAACAGCTCAAACGGGCTATCCACCTGCACACGATCTCCGGGCAGTTGCCAATCAAAGCGGCCTGAAATCCTCAGGCCCTGCTCATCACCCAGGGCAAAGCTTTCCTGGTCCTCCACCCGCACACGGCTCACGCTGGGGGCAATGGGCATCGGGGTGAGATCGAGGGAGCTGGCAATGGCCGACTGGGTGAGCTGAATCTGCAGGGCGAGCGCTTCATTCAAAAGAGCGCGTGGCGGCTGAGATCCATTACATGCCGTCAACGAAACCACGATCGATAGAACGCACAGCGCCTGAAGCAAGCGGCGAACAAGGCGCTTGAAAACAGAGACAGGCAATGACAGCTGCGGCAACATGACGCGGTTGAAACCTCTCCCCATGATCGGCTGGCTGCAGGGACGACCGATGGAGTGCTGGACCCAAGGCAACCGTAGCGGCGTTCTGCTGCTCTGCGGTGGTGTCGGTTATGAAGTGCACCTGACTGAGCGGCATCAGCACAACCTTCCGGCTGATGGCGATTTGAACCTATGGATTCATCAAGTGCAGCGGGAGGACGGCAGCAGCCTCTACGGCTTTCCCCTGCGCCAGGAGCGGGATTTGTTCCGGCTGTTGATCAGCGTCAGCGGTGTGGGCCCCCAGGCGGGTCTGGCACTTATGCAGGAATGCAAGCCCCAGGAGCTGGTGGAAGCGATCAGCAGCGGCGATCTGCGTCGCCTCTGCAAGGCGCAGGGCATCGGCAAACGCACCGCTGAGCGCCTAGCGGTGGAACTCAGGGCCTCGATTGCGGCTTTCGCGGGCGTGGATCCAGCCCCATCGCTGGCGGAAGGCATCAGCTCGGAACAGATGCCGGCAAGCGGTGCCGACGTCGAAGCCACCCTCTCAATGCTGGGTTACGACGATCTGGAAATTCGTCGGGCCATCCGTGCCATCGCGGAGGGGGCAGATGGCGAACCACCTGCTGGAGACGACCAGGACGCCTGGCTGCGGGTCTGCCTGCAATGGCTGAGCCGCGAATCGGCCTGAGCCGTCCCACGCGAAGGTAAGCTGGTTGTTTGCACTGACAGGGCCGCCCCCCGCGCATGTCGCTTGATACCACCGAGAAGCAGCAGCTGATCAACACCCACCAGACCCACGGCACCGATACCGGTTCGGCCGAGGTCCAGGTGGCCATGCTGAGTGAGCGGATCAACCGTCTCAGCAGCCACCTGCAGAACAACATCCATGACTTCTCCTCACGCCAGGGGCTGCTCAAGATGATTGGCCGCCGCAAGCGCCTGCTGAGCTACATGCGGAGCAAGAGCGAGCAACGCTACGCCGATACGATCGCCAAACTGGGCATCCGCGGCTGATCAACCTGCCCCATGCCTGAGCAACGCAATGCCCTCCCCTTTGAGCCGAAAGGGTCTGGGAAGGTGAGTAAGCCTGCTTCAGGGATGCCTCGGCAGGAAGCCATTCCTCGCTACGTGGCCGATCGGATGGCCCGTCGCGTTGCTGTGTTTGCTGGACTCCCGTCCCTCGCTGGGATGGGAGTTTTTGTTGGCAGCTATTTCGTGGTCACCCGTGGCATTGCCGATATCGCTCCTGGACTAACGCTGACGGGCTCCGGCCTGTTTTTCCTCTTGGGCCTGGTGGGCCTCAGCGTTGGCGTGTTGACCGCCAGCTGGGATCCCGAACCGGGTTCTCTGCTCGGCTTCGAGAACTTCAAGCCAAACGTTCAACGGATGAAGGAGTCGATCCGGGCCCAGAAGCAGCAGCAAAAGCAAGAAAAGTCCTGATCAAATTTTGTTGATCAGAACCTCCTGACTAGACGATCAGGAGAGCACCAGACGGTCGCTGCTACGGGCCTCAAACGATTGGGTACGCAGCGACGCGATTGCTGCATCAACGTCTTTCACGCAGAACTGGGAGCCAAGTCGCACATAGCGAACGCTGTCGCCATGGCACACTTCGGCGACAACAGGCACCTTCACGCCCAGCTCATCCCGCTCGGGGCGATGTTGGTTCAGGCATTCCCTCAGCTTGTGCTGAATGGCGATGTCGCTGGCCTGATCAGAGGGGAGCTGAACCAGCAGCAGATTGAGCTCATCAACGGCGCGGCAGTCGTCAATGATCAGCTGAACGCGCTCGTCACGCCGATCAACTCCAGCCCAGACCAAGAGGCGTGCTTCAGCCATGAGATGGTCCGCGAGGCGGGCGTAGCTCTTGGGGAACACCACGGCTTCGCAACTTCCGGTGAGATCCTCGAGCTGCAGGATCGCCATTCGATCGCCCTTACGGGTGGTGACTTGGCGCATTTCAGCCACCATCGCAATGGCACTCACCTTGGCTTTGTCCGGCTGCTCTTCCAGGGAGCCCAGGCCGATGGGCGCCAGCAACTTCGACGAGGGCGTGAGCTGTTTAAGCGGGTGATCTGAAAGGTAGAAGCCCACCAGATCTTTTTCGAGACGCAGCTTTTCGGTTGGGGGATAGTCCGGCACCGGTGAAGCCTTGGGTGCATGGCTGAGATCCGCCGGCCCATCGGTATCGGCGACAGGAGCCATCAGATCAAAGAGATTGCCCTGGCCGCTGTCTCGGTCTTTGGCCCGTGATGAGGCCCAGTCGAGCAGAAGATCCAGATCAGCCATCAACTGAGCACGGTTGGCCTGCGGATCCATGGCATCCAGGGCACCGCAGTGAATCAACGACTCCAGACCACGGCGGTTGAGCACCGAAGACGGGATCCGGTCACACAGATCCGCCAGGGAACGGAAGGGTCCATCGCTATCGCGGGCGGCGATCAATCGACGGATCGCACCATCACCAAGGTTGCGAACGGCGGAGAGGCCAAACAGGATCCGATCGCCGTTGGGGGTGAAATCGATAAGCGAGGCATTCACATCCGGGGGCATCACCTCAATCCCCATTGCATTGCAATTGGAGATGTAGCGCTGCACCTTGTCGGCGGCTCCGGCATTCACCGTAAGCAGAGCCGCCATATAAGCGACCGGGTAGTGCGCTTTTAAATAAGCCGTCTGATACGTGACGGCGCCATAGGCCGTGGAATGGCTCTTGTTGAAGCAGTATTCAGCGAAGAGAACCATCTGATCGAACAGTTCGTCGGCGACCTTTTCATCAACGCCGCGCTCTCCAGCACCCTGGACGAAGATGCCGCGGTGCTTCTGCATCTCGGACACCTTTTTCTTGCCCATCGCTCGCCTAAGCAGGTCTGCCTGACCCAGGGAGTAACCAGCTAGATCCTGCGCGATGCGCATGATCTGTTCCTGATACACCATGATCCCGTAGGTCTCTGACAGGATCGGCTCCAAAATCGCGTGAGCGAAATCGATCGCCTCGCGGCCGTGCTTGCGGTTGATGAATTTAGGAATCAACCCGGCATCAAGGGGACCCGGCCTGTAGAGGGCAAGGATCGAGGAGATGTCTTCCAGCGATGAAGGCTTGAGATCACGCACGATCTGCCGCATTCCGCTGGATTCCAACTGGAAGATCCCCTCAAGATCACCTCGCGCCAGAAGGGCAAAGGTCTCTTCATCCTGAGGCGGCAGTTTGTCGGGGTCGACACGGGTGCCGCTACTCACCTCCACCAACTCGAGGGTCTTTTCGATCATCGTGAGGTTCTTCAACCCCAGGAAATCCATCTTCAACAGACCCATGGATTCCACGTCTTCCATGAAGTACTGCGTGATCACCTGACCGTCGTTGTTGCGCTGCAACGGCACCAGTTCATCGAGGGGGTCAGCGGCGATGACCACACCAGCCGCATGAACACCGAAGGTTTTGTTGGTGCCTTCAATCCGCATCGCCATATCCACCCAACGCTTCACCGTTGGTTCCGCCTCGTACTTCTCGCGGAACTCGGGGTTGGGGGATTCCTCACCGATCATTGCCTTGAGCTTGGCGGGCTTGCCGCGAACCACTGGGATCAGCTTCGCCAGACGGTCGGCATCGCCGTAGGGAATATCGAGCACCCGGGCCACATCCTTCAAAACCGCCTTGGAGGTCATCCGGTTGAAGGTGATGATCTGCGCCACCTTGTCATCGCCATAGCGCTCGGTGACGTAGTCGATCACCTCACCACGACGCTCGATGCAGAAGTCAGTGTCGATATCAGGCATCGACTTGCGTTCCGGATTGAGAAAGCGTTCAAACAGGAGACAGTTGGTGATCGGATCGATGTTGGTGATCCCAAGGCAATAAGCGACAAGCGACCCTGCAGCGGAGCCACGGCCAGGGCCGACGGGAATGTTCTGTTCCCGGGCAAAACGGATGTAATCCCAGACCACTAGGAAGTAAGTGGGGAATCCCATCTGCTCCATGATCTTGAGCTCATGGGCCATGCGCTCGGCGTAGTCGTCGGGCAAGGGAGCGTCCGGGCTGAGCTCGAGCCGATCCCGCAATCCCTGCTCCGTCACCTCCCTCAGGTAGCTGACGGGGGTATGGCCCTCGGGAATCGGGAAGTGAGGCATTTGATAGCGCCCGAGGATGTCGTAGGGCTCCACCTTCTCGGCCACCTTGACGGTGTTGGCGATCGCTTCCTGAACCACCTCAGGCTCGAGGTGATCCCCGAAGAGAAGACCCATCTCCTCTTCGGTCTTGATGTATTCGGTACCGGTGTAACGCAGCCGCTTCTCATCGGTGATCAGCTTGCCGGTGAGCACGCAGAGCAAGGCGTCGTGGGCTTCAACGTCCTGCTTGCTCAAGTAGTGGGCATCGTTGGTGGCAACGATCTGGATGCCGAGTTCCTTGGCAATTTTGACGATCTCAACGTTGACGATCCGATCCTCCGGGGAGCCGTGGTCCTGGATCTCGAGGTAGTAGTCGTCGCCGAAGACCTCCTGGTACCAAGCCGCCACCTTGCGAGCCACATCGGGGCGACCACGCAAAATCGCCTGGGCGATCTCGCCACCGAGGCACGCCGTCGCGATGATCAGGCCTTCGCTGTGTTGCTTCAGCAGCTCCTTGTCGATGCAGGCACGGGAGAAGATCCCGCGTCCACGCATCCCCCGCAGGTGACTGATGCTGGTGAGCTTCACCAGATTGCGGTAGCCGGTGGCGTTTTTCGCCAACACCACCAGGTGGTATCGCTTCTCCTTCTTGGGTTGCGGGTCGTCGATGGACCCATTGATCACATACATCTCATTGCCGATGATCGGCTTGAGATCTGTGCCCTGACAGAGCTTCAGCAGCTCAATCGCGCCGTACATCACGCCGTGATCGGTCAAGGCGATGGCTGGCATGCCCAGCTGCTTCGCCCGCTCCACCATGGCCGGCAACTGCGACGCACCATCCAGAAGGCTGTAGTCGCTGTGGTTGTGGAGAGGAACGAAAGCCATGGGGTCAGCCTAGGACCCGACGCAAGATCCAGCGTTCAAGGGGTACACACCCCCCACATGTGGCGCAGCTCAGGGGACCAGCGCGGCTTCCGGACGTGACGCAAACACCTGCGCAGCCTGCTCGTACTGGTGAGCCACCTGAAGAAGACGTGGTTCATCCAACACATTGCCGATCAGCTGCATCCCGATCGGCAGACCCGCCGCACTGAATCCACAGGGAACACTGATGGCCGGAAGTCCAGCCAGGTTGACCGGAATCGTCAGCAGGTCAGCCAAATACATCGCCAGAGGGTCATCGGCGTGAGCGCCAGCCTTGAAGGCCGTGGACGGTGCTGTTGGCGTCAGCAGGACATCCACACTCTGGAAGGCCGCATCAAAGTCTCGCCGGATCAGGGTGCGCACCTGCTGCGCTTTCTTGTAGTAGGCATCGACATACCCGGCAGAAAGGGCATAGGTGCCGATCAGGATTCGACGTTGCACCTCAGCGCCAAACCCTTCAGCACGGCTGAGCGCAGTCATCGAAGCAAGACTCTCGGCGTTTTCTGCGCGGAAGCCGTATTTGACCCCGTCATACCGCGCCAAATTGGCCGAGGCCTCCGATGGTGCAATCACGTAGTAGGTGGCGATGCCGTCGTTGAACCGGGGGCAGCTCACCTCCACCAGTTCAGCGCCAAGAGCCTCCAGTTGAGCAGCAGAGGCCTGCACCGACGCCTTCACCTCATCATCGAGGCCTTCGGCGTCGAAGCACTCCTTGATCACCCCCACCTTGAGGCCCTTAATGGGCTGGTTGAGGCCGGCGCTGAAGTCGGGAACCGACACATCAAGACAGGTGGAATCGCGAGGGTCGGGCCCGGCGATCACCTGAAGCAGTTCGGCCACATCAGCAACGCTGCCGGCGAAAGGACCCACCTGATCCAGGGAACTGGCGAAGGCCACCAGGCCCCAACGGCTGACCCGGCCGTAGGTGGGTTTGAGGCCCACCACGCCACAGAACGACGCCGGTTGGCGGATGGAGCCACCAGTGTCGGAACCAAGCGAAGCGAGGCAACTACCGGCGGCGACGGCCGCTGCACTGCCACCGGAGCTTCCACCCGGCACATGGGCGGTGTTCCAGGGATTCTGTGTGGCACCAAACGCAGACGTTTCGGTTGAGCCGCCCATGGCGAACTCATCCAGGTTTGTCTTGCCAACCAACACACCTCCGGCCTGCCAAAGCCGCTCGGTGACCGTGGATTCGTAGGGCGGCACAAACTGCTCGAGCATGCGGCTGGAGCAGGTGGTGCGAACACCTTTGGTGCAGAGGTTGTCCTTGATCGCCAGTGGCAATCCCGCCAAAGGACCAAGCTTCTCGCCGGCGGCCCTGGCTTCATCGATACGCGACGCCTCAGCACGTGCCTTCTCGGCCGTGACTTCAACAAAAGCGTTCAACGAAGGCTCAGAACTTTCGAGCCGCTTGAGGTGCTGATCAACGAGCTCGCGGGAGGAGACCTCGCCGCTCTGCAATTGCTGACGCCACGCGCTGATCGTCATGTCCCTGCGATCCATTGCAGGGAGGACGCTATCAGCCGCAGGATCAGCCCTCAGCCGTGATGGTGAGGGGCTCAGAGCGCCGAGTCCGCAGCATGGAGTGGCTGATCGACTGGGGTTGCTCTGACTTGACGTCGTCCAGGAAGGAACTGAGCTCACTCTCAAGCCCCTTGCGGGTGATGAAGGGACCGAACCAATAGGTCACATCAGGGCCTGAGGTCTGAACACGAGCCCACCAAGCGAATCCAAAGCCATTGGCAAGGCTGCGCAGCGGCCGAATCAGGGGACTCATGGGAGAAAAGGGACCTGGGGGCATTGTGCCCCGAGATCTTGGAATTCGTACTGTTTTCAGGGAGATAGCTGGATGTTCTGATCGAACGGCAAGACAGCATCCGGCTGAGATGGATTCAGATCCAGATCAATCCGATGTTCCGGTGCCTTCTCCACAGGAGCTTCAGCCTGTTCAGGGAGAACAGCCTGCTCAGGCGGAGCAGCCGACTCAGAGGCCTCTGTCAGCTCAACGGGCGATTCAGAACCTGCAAGCTTGGGCCGCCGAATCGGCGGAGACGGCGCTTGGCCGTGAATGTCCTTCATCCAGTTGCGCCGTGCCACTTCGTACACACAAAGGGCTGTGGCGACGGAGGCATTGAGGCTCGGAGTGATGCCCCGCAGCGGGATGCGAACCAACTGGTCGCAATGACGCCGGGTCATCAGCGACAAGCCTTGGTCCTCGGATCCAGTGACCAGCACCATCGGCCCAGTGAGATCGACATCGGTGAGGGTCACATCTCCTTCAGCAGCAAGGCCCACCACCCTGTAGCCGGCGTCTTTGAGCTTTTCCAGGGACCGGTTGAGGTTCACCACGCGCGCCACCGGCAGATGTTCCAGCGCTCCTGCGGCCACCTTGGCGGCGGAACCTGTCAAGCCAGCGCTGCGGCGCTGGGGGATCACCACACCGTGAGCTCCCATGGCCTCAGCGGAGCGAACAACCGCCCCGAGGTTGTGCGGGTCGGTGACACTGTCCAAGGCCACCAACAAGGGGGGTTCCCCCAAATCCGAGCAGCCCTCGATAAGGGTCTCGAGATCGAGGGTTTCCGCCGCCGCCGTCTGCAGGGCGATGCCCTGATGAACGGACCCACCTGTGATCTGTCCCAGCCGAGCCCAGGTCACCTCTTCCACGAGAACGCCTGAGGCCTTGGCATCGCGCAGGAGCTGGAGAAATTTGGAGGCACTGCGCATCTCGGGAGTGCACCAGATGCGATGGATGGGTCGTCCGGCCTCCAACGCGGCCTGGGTGGCATGACGTCCCCAAATCAAATCGTCCGCTGGGGGTGTGGCCGCTGCAGCCTCCGATACTGGATCCGGGCGCTGAGAAGAACGGCCCTCGTCGTACCGGGATCTGGAGCGCTGGGCCGGTTGGCGCCGTTCATCCCCGGAGCGACGGCGGTCGCCGTAGCGATCGTTGCGATCGCGAAAACGTCCAGGCCCTGAGCGGTCGTTTTGAGAGTCCGAACGGGAGGCGTTCTGATCTCGCTCGAAGGAACGGGAACGATTGCCGAACCGCTCTTTCGGGCGATCACCAAAGCGTTCTCCGGCTCGATCACCGAAACGATCCCCAGACCGCTCAGTAAACCGATAACCCGGTCGATCACCAGAGCGCTCACCAAACCGATTGTTGGGTCGATCACCAGAGCGCTCAGCAAATCGATTGTTGGGTCGATCACCACCTCGCGACTGCTCCCAGCCTCCATCCCGTGGCGCGCGTCGTTCGCGATAACCGCCGCCGTCACGCCCAGGCTTGGCATAGGGGGCACGACCGCCATCAGAACGGCGGTTGCTGGGCATGGGGCGACCGTTATCCGAGCGCCCCATCGAGGAGCGGCCAGCGGATGCGCGTCCACTGGGCGGCCTGCCTCCTGGCGGTCGAGCACCCCCACTGCCTCCTGGCCCCGAACGGCCATCGCGGGATGGGCCGCTGGAGCGGCGTTCAAAGCGAGGGCTCATGGTGTGCGAGGCAACGTTATGGGTTGGATCCGGCTTGCTCCAAGTGGTCGAAGAGCTCCGCAAGCCGGGCTGGATTGTTCAGAAACAGCCAGCCAACCATTGTCTCAAACCCTGTGGCCCTTCCATAAACAGCAGCGTCCGCGCGCCTTGGACCCCGACCGGCACTGTTGCGGCCCCGACGCACCAGATCGAGTTCCTCTGAACTGAGAAGTTCACGGTCTTCCAGCCAGCTCAGCAAGCGGGACTGGGCGTCAGCACGGACATCGGCCACAACGGCCCGATGCAATTGATCAGAGCGTCCAGGCCTAGCGCCATGGCGCAGCCGTTGATGCAGCTCCCACACGGCATCTCCAATCCAAGCCAGTTGCAATGGCCCCAGCTGTTCGTTGATGTCACTGGGAGACTGGCTTTTGATCCAATCGCTCAAGCCGCCAACTGGTTCAGGGCTGTGGGCAGATCCTCCACCAAATGAAGGAACTGCTCAAGACGCACCAACTTGATCGTCTGCTTCACCCTGGTGTTGCCCACCAAAAGAAACGACCGCTTTGCATCCGTGCATTGCTTGGCCAGCTGCACCAGCGCCCCAAGGCCGGATGAATCGAGGAAATCGATCTTGCTGAGATCGAGGACAGAAGGAAGCTTGTTGGCCTTCAAGACATCTCCCACGTACTCCATGAACTGCTTCTCGGAATACGCATCCAGCTGACCGGTGAAATGAAACACCAGACAGCCATCTTTCTGTTCGAATCCGCCCCGGAGAGAGACGGTCAGTCGCTGCAGTTCGCTGATGGGATCAAGCCCCCCAGGCATCATCGGCACGAAATGTAGTGATGCTGAGCGTTGGCTACCACCTCATCAACGGCGATCGGCCATCAGCGTCACAAAGCGGGCGAAATGATGGTCGGCGTCATGGGGGCCCGGACTCGCCTCCGGGTGGTACTGCACCCCGAACACAGGCTTTTGACGATGGGCAATCGCTGCCACGGTACGGTCGTTCAGATTGAAGTGGGTGACGTCAATCACCTCTGAATCCAGGGAATCGGCGGAGAGGGCAAAGCCGTGGTTCTGACTGGTGATTTCAACCTGGCCTGTGGTGCCGCAGGGATGGTTCAAGCCGCGGTGGCCATAGGACAGTTTGAACGTCTCTCCGCCCAGGGCCAGACCAAGGATCTGATGGCCCAGACAGATGCCAAAAAGGGGTAGATCGGAATCCTCCAGCAACATCTTGGCCAGGGCAATCCCATGGGTCACCGCTGCCGGGTCACCAGGGCCGTTGGACAGAAAGACACCATCCGGGCGATGGGAGCGAACCGTGGCCAGATCCGTGTCTGCCGGAAGAACCGTGACATCACAGCCATGGGCGACCAGTCGATCGAGAATGGCTCGCTTGATGCCGAAATCGATGGCGACAACGCGGAAGGGCGCGTCGCTGCGGCGCTGCAAACGCTGATCGAAGCCAACACTGCAGGCCTGATTCCACTGGTAGGGCTCACGGGTGGTGACGCGGTCCGCCAGGTTCAGCCCTTGCATCGACGGGGCCTGTTTGAGGAGCTCCAGCAACTGCGCCGGGGGCTGGCCGTCACTGCTGATCACTCCATTCATGGCCCCCACCTCACGCAAGTGACGCACCAAGGCACGGGTATCCAAACCGCTGATGCCCACCAGCTGATGGGTCTTCATCCAGCTCTCAAGCGGCTGCTCACAGCGCCAGTTGCTGGGCAATGGGGCCAGCTGGCGGGCAATCACGCCACGGGCGTGGGGGCGATCAGCTTCTTGATCGTCAGCATTCACCCCTGTGTTGCCGAGTTCGGGATAGGTGAAGCTCACCAACTGTCCCTCGTAGGAGGGGTCTGTCAGCACCTCCTGGTAACCGGTCATGCCGGTGTTGAACACCACCTCACCGATGGTGGTGCCGCGATGGCCGAAGCCGACACCGGTGAGAACCGTGCCATCGGCAAGGACGAGATAAGCCTTGTCTGATGGGGAATCGGGCATCGAAGGGCCGCCGCAGGTCATCAGTCACTCATTCTCCATCCCCGTCGGACAGGGCACCCCGCAGAGCGACAAGCTTGTCCCAGGCTTTGCTCTCATTGAGAACAGTCAGAGCCTGAGCAACAGCATCCGGCAGATCGCTTTGCAGCCCAGCAGCCCAGAGCACCAGTGCTGTGTTGAAGGCCACTACCTCTGTCTGGGCCAGCGATCCCTGCCCCTTCAGAACGTTCTGAAGGATCTGCTGGTTCACCGCGCAGTCACCACCGCGCAGCAGCTCGAGACCGGCACGGGTCAGGCCCAGGTCTTCAGGGGAAACCTCCTTTGTGGTGATGCCCCCGGATTCGATCAAACGCAAGGCATTGGGACCCGCCAACGAAGCCTCATCGAGGCCTCCAGCGCCGTGAACCACGACAGCACGGCTCAAGCCCAATTGCTGCAAAGCTCCCGCCATGGGGTCGAGAAGCTCTGGACGCGCCACGCCAAGAACCTGCGCCTGAGGCTGAAGCGGATTGACCAGGGGGCCCAGCAGGTTGAACACCGTGCGAACCCCCAAGGTGCGTCGCAGCGGTGCCAGATTCACAAGAGCTGGATGCCAGGCGGGAGCGAACAGGAAGGTGACACCGGTTCCCGGCAAAGCCTCCACCACCTTGTTCAAGGGTGCCTTGAGGTTGAGACCGAGCCCCTCGAGCACATCGGCTGAGCCCACTTTGCCGCTGGCGCTGCGATTGCCGTGCTTGGCCACATTGACTCCGCAAGCCGCGGCAGTGAAGGCGACCGCCGTGGAGATGTTGAAGGTGTCTGCACCGTCACCACCGGTGCCGCAGGTGTCGACCATGGCCAGATCGGGCCGGTCGCAGGGAAGGGGGCAGGCCTCGCGCAGGACAGCCGCCATGGCAGCCAGCTCATCGGCCACCATCCCTTTGGCCCTCAGTCCAGCCAGAAATGCCCCCGTCTGCACAGGCTCGAGCTCTTCAGCTAGCCAGGCACGCATCAGTTTGGTGGCCTGATCAGAGCTGAGGTTGTTGCCCTGCAGCAGATGGTCCAAGTAACCGGACCAGGAACGCGGGTCTGAGGACATGGAAGGGAAGCTGGCAGTAAAAAACCCGGGGTGCGAGGCACGCCGGGCCAGGTGATGGGGATAGCCCCACTATCCCTCAGATCAACGGCGAACGACCAGCCGTTGAAGCCGGATGCCTAGGTTGGCCTGCCAACGGGACCAACGAGCTCGCATGGCCGCCCTTCGTCTCGACCTGATCGGCCGCTATCTGCGTCCCCACCGCCGCACGGTGCTGCTGGGCGCCATTGCCTTGGTGTTGGTGAACGTTTTGCGGGTCACGATCCCGTGGGAAGTGCGCAGCGTTGTGGACGAGCTGCAGGAGGGATTCAGTTACGCCGGAGTCCTGCGCCAGGCGGGATGGGTTGTGCTGCTCGCGAGCACCATGGGCGTGATCCGGCTGACCTCGCGCCAACTCATCTTTGGGGTGGGTCGGCAGGTGGAAGTGGATCTGCGTCAGCGCCTGTTCGAGCAGATGCTCCGCCAGGAACCCGATTGGATTCAGAGCAAGGGCAGCGGTGAAGTAATCAGTCGCGCCACCAGCGATGTGGAAAACATCAGGCGCCTGCTCGGATTCGCGATTCTCAGCCTGACCAACACCCTGCTGGCCTATGCACTGACGCTGCCCGCGATGTTGGCCATCGATCCGTGGCTGACCCTGGCCGCCGTCGGGCTCTACCCCGTGATGCTCAGCACAGTGCGCCTGTTCGGTGGGCGCATGATGCGTCAAAAGCGCACGCAGCAGGAAGAACTCTCCGCCCTAAGCAACTTGATTCAGGAGGATCTCTCGGGGATCGGGGCCATCAAGATCTACGGCCAAGAGGGTGCGGAACAGGAGGCCTTCGCCACACGCAACCGCCGCTATCGCGACAGCGCCATTCGGCTGGCGAGAACACAAAGCACCCTGTTCCCGCTGCTTCAGGGCATCTCCTCCCTCTCTGTTCTTTTGCTGTTGGCCATCGGCAGCGGGCAACTCGAAGCCGGTCGTCTGAGCATTGGAGGACTGGTGGCCCTGATTCTTTATGTGGAGCAGCTCGTCTTCCCCACGGCATTGCTGGGATTCACGCTCAACACCTTCCAGACAGGCCAGGTGAGCCTCGAGCGGGTGGAGGAATTACTCAAACGGGAACCAGAGATCAAAGACCCTGATCCCTCTGATATGAAGCCCCATCCAACGAGCGAACGCCGGGGGCGTTTTGAAGCCCGCGGCCTGACTGTCCAATACCAAGGTGCTAAGCAGAACACCCTGAATGGCCTGCAGTTCTGCATCGAGCCAGGGGAGTTGGTGGCTGTTGTGGGGTCCGTGGGCTGCGGCAAGACCACCCTGGCTCGAGCGTTTGGTCGCATGGTTCCCTTGGACCCCGGACAGCTGTTCCTGGATGGCGTGGATGTCACCCAGATGCCCCTGAAGACCTTGCGCCGTGACGTGGCGATCGTTCCCCAGGAGGGCTTTCTGTTCACCAGCACCCTGGCGGACAACCTTCGCTATGGCGACCCTGAAGCCAGTGATCAGCGGGTTGAGTTGGCGGCAGAGCAAGCCCGCCTAGCTGATGACGTGAAGGGCTTTCCCGATGGCTTCGGAACCATCGTTGGGGAACGCGGAATCACGTTGAGTGGTGGTCAACGTCAACGCACAGCCCTGGGCCGGGCTCTGCTGATGTCGGCGCCGGTGTTGATCCTCGACGACGCCTTGGCCAGCGTCGATAACAACACGGCAGCGGCGATTTTGGATTCGATCCGAGCTCAGGATGATCGGACCATCGTGATGATCAGCCATCAACTTTCAGCTGCAGCAGCCTGTGATCGCATCCTGGTGATGGAGAACGGACGCATCGTTCAACAGGGACACCACAACGCCTTGATCCAACAGCCGGGTGTGTACAAACGTCTTTGGGAGCGTCAGCAGGCATCGCAACAACTGGATGCTTTGGCTTCCTGAAGAATCTCAGGGTGGTTTCTGAAAACTCCAGCGTCCGTGGCTTAGCTGTTAAGGCGACTCCTTACTTATGACCAGCGGATCCCCCTTTGCGGTGCGCTGCACGCTCACCTTTGGCGATATTTACGGACAGGTGCTGGCCTGGATGGCCGTCATTTTTGTCAGTCTGGCTGCGGGGCTTGCCCTGATGGGCTCCTCGCGACCGATTTTTGCGCTGGTGGGAGTGGGGCTGATTTTGGTGCTGAGCCTGCCGTTTCTGCTCTTCGCCTTCGTCACAACGCTGCTGAATCACATCCAGCTCAACCCGGTTGAGGGTGAAGCCAAAGCCTCCTAAGCAACCACGGCAACAGGAAGCGAAGGCATATCACCACGTCCGAAACGGCTGCCCCGAGACCTAGGGAGAAGGATTACTTGCTGATTGAAATTCGAATGAAGGAGGTTCCGCAGGACAAGACCACAGTTCCTTCATCGGCCATCACCAGAAGCTCATTACGCCGTGTACAGCGATTGACAACAGATATTTCTGACGCAGGTGCGATGCCTGATTCACCAGAATCACTAGCCATCAATCAATCGCTTTCAATGGGTTGATCCAGCAAATACGTCTTGCTTTCTGATCATGTGCCAGCCATCAGCAAGATTCAGGTTGAAAGCTGCTGACAAAAGAATCAACACCTTTCCGCAGAACATTGTTCAAATAAGAACCACTTTTAGATACAATCTTGATTCGTTCCTTTTCATCCCTTACTTGGAGGAGCAATCGCTGAAAATTCACTGATTGCCCTCGAGGAGGCAGCATCACTCCGTTGAATCAACTTCCTAAGCTTTCCGGAACCACTTAATCAACATGCTTCCTTCCTGGCTGTCTCCCCGCGGCGACGCCGAACCATCTGCACCGGCAACGCACGCTGTGTTGGGAACACCGCTGATGGCCCCGCTGATGGCCGACCAGGAAGAAGCAATCTTTGCCTGTGGATGCTTCTGGGGCGCTGAGAAAGGTTTTTGGCGACTACCAGGGGTGGTAAGCACTGCCGTGGGCTACGCGGGCGGCCAAATCGAGCAACCGACCTACAACCAGGTCTGCTCCGGAAGAACCGGGCACACGGAAGTGGTGCGCGTGGTGTGGAGCCGCCCCGCTCTGGACTTCAGCGACCTGCTGAAACTGTTCTGGGAGTGCCACGACCCCACCCAGGGCAACAGGCAGGGCAACGACACCGGCAGCCAATACCGATCAGCCATCTACACGTTCAATCCGGAGCATCTGCAACTGGCCCTGGCCAGCCGGGACGCCTATCAAGCTGCCCTCTCAGCCAAGGGCTATGGCGCCATCACCACCGAAATCCTGGCGGATCAAACCTTCTATTTCGCCGAGGACTATCACCAGCAGTACCTCGCCAAACCGGGCAGCCGCCCCTACTGCTCTGCGATGCCAACACAGACGCTGCTTGGGGAATTCGAAGGATCGAACTACAAGCTCCCGAAGCAGGTCTGGGATAAGTACGACTGGTCTATCAGCCACTGCGTGCTTCGATCCGACAACAGCCCAATCTCTCTAAGCTAATTCGGCCAGGATGGGGATGATCCCTACCCATGTCATGCCTGAGCCGTTGTCTGATCGACAGGTGATCCTGGCCATCGCCCTCACCTTGATTTTGGTTCTGGGACTGATCCTCGGCAGTGTGTCCCGCAACCGAGAGCAACAGGCTCCGATGCTTTGGCGGGAAACACCCCAACCCAAAGCAACACCATTGGCAATCTGACCACCAGCCCACAGGCACGCGTCCTCTTGGTGCGATCGTGGGTGGAGAAGGACTCCTCCGTTCTGCAGTGAGTGAACGGCCTGATCCATCCGAGCAGCGACAACTGCATCCTCTGCCGAGGGGGCTGGTGGAGCTCTATGGCTTGATCGCTGTTCTGGTGGTGCTCATCCCCGAATGGTTGGCGGATGGAACCCTGAATCTGGGCCAAGCCAAAGGCCCTGCTTCGCTCCCGATGCGCTCCAGAGCCTGGCGCACCCTTCCTGAACTGCGCTTAGCGGCGATGACCCTGGCCGAGCTTCGTCAGGCTGCTGCAGAACTGCGGATGTACCACTACGGATCCGCAACGCGAAACCAACTCACCATTCGGTTGCTCAGGCGACTCAGACGCCGGGATGCACTGTGATAACTTAAATCTGACGGGGCGTGGCGCAGCTTGGTAGCGCACCACTTTGGGGTAGTGGGGGTCGTGGGTTCAAATCCCGCCGCTCCGATTCAACCGTCTTGTTCCCCCACCTGAAGATCAACACTTCAGGGTTTGAGCCGGCAATTACGCCGGCTCTTTTTTTGTGCATTCAGCGGCGGCCGGTGCCGGTGACCACAAGATGCCTGGAGGCATCAATCTGAAGCCAGCCTTCATCCCGCAGCTGACCCAACACGCGGGTCACGGTCACCCTTGTGGTGCTTAGGGCGCTGGCGATCTCCTGATGGGTCAAGCGAAGGTTGAGGCGAAGACCAGCATCACAGGGTTCGCCAAAGTCCTTGGCGAGCAGCTCCAGGAAACCCCGGACCCGTTCTTCAACGCGCCGCAGCCCCAGCAAAGCCAGGAGCGACTCCGCCTGGCGGTAGCGTGATGCCATGGCCTTGGCCAAGCCAAGCGCCAACTGAGGAGACTGCTCAAGCTCCGCCAAATTGCAGCAGAGCAGATCGCAATCGGTGAGCGCTATAGCCTCGTAGGCCTCCACGTTGGTGAATGCCGCACCAAAGGGTTCATTGGGCCCCACAAGGCCAAGCACCAGTTCATCGCCATGCACCGACAGCGCCCCCAGCTTCACCATGCCGCGAACCACAAACCAAACGCTGTTCTTCAGAAGAGGAACAAAACTTCCCGAGGTGACATGAACAACATTTCGATTGTCGTAGCTGCTTTCAAGAAACGCCTTAAAACCCAGAGCTGTTGAACTCAGGTCAGCGGACGGAGTGGCAAGCATTTGGAATTCCATGAACCCAAGAAAACTGTATTGAGGACAACATCGATTCCCAACAAAGAGCTGGGAGAGATTGGGTTAAGAAGGCTCTAACATTGATCTCAATTCCAATTATTCAGCGCACAAAAAAAGGGCCCCGATGGACCCTTTGATTTTTGGTTTTTAAAACCAATTCAAGCCAAAATCACTTGCCGATCTTGTTCACAGCAGCCTTGGACTTGGCCAGGATGTCGCCCTTGAGGGGAACGAAGCCCAGGGAAGGAGCTTTGTTCTGAGCAGCGTCGCTCAACATGTAGTTGAAGGCGTCCTGCACCACCTTGGCGTTGTCACCGTTGCCTGTTTTGTAGGCCAGAACCCAGGTGAGGGTTGCGATGGGGTAGGCACCCTTGGCGGTGGGGTTGGGGTTCTTGCCAGCCAGATCCTTGTCCAGGCTGATGCCGTTGAGGGCCTTGGCACCTGCAGCCACGGAGGGCTTGAGGAACTCACCGGACTTGTTCTGGAGAGCGGCGGCCACCACCTTGCCTTTGATGTACGACTGGTTCACGTAACCAATTGCGCCTTCGCGGTTCTGGATCAGGCCAGCCACACCAGAGTTGCCTTTCGCACCAACGCCAGCGGGCCACTTGACGGACTTGCCGGTGCCGAGGGTCCAGGTCTTGGAGAAAGCCTCCATGGAGTTGGTGAAGGCCTTGGTGGTACCCGAGCCATCAGAGCGGTGCACCCAGGTGAGGGTGCCAGGCTTACAGCCGAGCTCCTTCCAGTTCTTGATCATGCCCATGGCAACCTTCACGGCCTGCTCCTGGGTGAGCTTCAGGTTGCAGCCGGGCTTGTTGTAACCGAAGGCGATGGTGCCACCCACCATGGGGATCTGAACCACGCCGCGGCCAACCTTGGCCATGTCCTTCTTCTTCATCGGATCATCCGATGCACCGAAGTTCACGGTCTGGTCAATGAAGGCTTTACGGCCGGAACCGGAACCCACGGCCTGATAGTTCACCTGAGGTCCGCCAGCCTTGGCCAGGTCAGCGAACCAACGCTGATAGATCTTGGCTGGGAAAGACGCCCCTGCGCCGTTGAGCCGTTCAGCGGCAGAAGCCGACATGCTGGCCCCGAGGGCCAAAACGGAGGAAAGGAGGAGAGCCTTTTGAGCGAAACGAGTCACAACCAGAAAGAAGAGGACTGTTGCAACCAAGACCTAATCGGCCATCGAGCAGGATGTCGTTAATGGAGCATTAACAAGGGTTAAAGACGGCCAAACGGCACGTAAAAACATCAAAAAACCCCGGTTTGGCCATCCAAACCGGGGCATGACGTTCACCAAATCAAGGGTTCGCATTCAGGGCTGAATGCCTGCCACGGCACTGCGGGATTTTTCGAGGATGCTGCCCCGGAGAGGCACAAAGCCCAGGGCCGCAGCACCCTCCTGGGTGGAATCCTCCAGCATGTAGTTGAAGACATCTCGAACGGCTTCAGCTTTGGTGCCATTGCCCTCGGCATAGGCCAACACCCAGGTGAGCGTTGCGATGGGGTAGGCACCAGCGGCCGACGGGTTGGGGTTGCTGCCAGCCAGATCCTGATCAAGCTCAATGCCGTTCAGGGCTTTGGCACCAGCTTCCACGGAGGGTTTGAGGAATTCACCGGATTTGTTCTGCACCGCAGCAGCCTGCACATTCCCTTTGATGTACGACTGATTCACGTAGCCGATTGCGCCAACCCGGTTATCGATCACCCCGGCCACCCCGGAATTGCCCTTGGCACCAACACCCACCGGCCATTTGACCGATTTTCCGCTGCCGAGGGTCCAATCCGGTGAAAAGGTCTGCAGCGAATTGGTGAAGGCCTTGGTGGTGCCGGATCCATCCGAGCGATGCACCCAGGTGATCGTGCCCGCGTCACAACCAAGCTCTTTCCAATCACTGATGCGGCCAGTGGCCACCCCCACAGCCTGCTGCTGGGTGAGCTGAAGCTCGCACCCAGGCTTGTTGTATCCGAAGGCAATGGTTCCCCCCACCATGGGGATCTGGACCAACCCTCGGCTCACCTGCTTGCGGTCAGCGTCCTTGATCGGGTCGTCCGAAGCGGCGAAATCCACAGTGCCATCAATGAAGGCTTTGCGGCCGGAACCGGAACCCACTGCCTGGTAGTTCACCTTGATTCCGCCGGAGCCGGCCAGATCGGCGAACCAGCTCTGGTACACCTTGGCGGGGAAGGAGGCTCCCGCCGCATTGAGGCTGGACACACTGGGACTTCCACCACAGGCAGCAAGGCCAACAGCGAGGACGCTCAGGCTTGAAACAACCAGGGAACGATGTACCAAAACCGTCTATGTGAATTACTCCATCTTCCCGCGTCGTGGATCCAGGCTCAGGCAGGAAGTTGGCACAACAGTGAGCCTCGTTGCCACCGAGTAACACCGCAACCAGCGGTTCACCCGTTTGCGGTGGGGGGCGGGCACCTCCCCAATCAACTGGCTGAGTTCATCAGCCCCCATGCGTCGCAGGGCACGCACGTCAACATGCCAGAGCGCTTCAGCTTCCCGAATCAACCGCGCCCAGGTGCGTACCTGCTGCCACTGGCGCAGGCGAGAGCGAATCGGACGTTGATGTGGATGCAGAAAAGCCGTCATGGCTCCAGCCTGATGCGCTCAGCGACGCTCTCTGCAAAACCACCCAGACGCTTCGGAGTGCTGAAGCAAATGCGCAGTCTCAGGCGCTGAGGCGATCGGCCTCAAGCTCAACGGGGGCGACAGGAAAATCAAGTTCCGCCACCTCGCGATCGCTCAAACGACGGGTCCAAGCCCCCTTGATCGGATCGTTCCAACGAAAACCCGCTGCTTTGGCCAGATGGCGTTCTTCGAATGACACCCGGGCACGCATCAACTGGCGCGGTTCCAGGCCCCGCTCCAACAGCTGCTCAAGGTCGTCACAACGTGCGAACACCTCAGCGATGTAAATGCAATCGCTGAGGGCGCGGTGGGCCGCCCAGACTGGGACGCTGTAGGCCAAGGCCAGGTCCCGCACCGACGGCCGCGAACGCAGTTGACGCTCCGCCGGCCAGCGGATGTCGTCCATGGTGCAAAGCCAGGGTGTTGTGGTAGCCGGCACAACACCAAGACCGAACCACTGGCGATCAAAGGCCGCGTTATGGGCCACCAGCAGATCGGCAGCATCCAGCAGATGTTCGAACCACACCAACGCCTCTTTCCAGGGCTGGGGTCGGCGGGTGACAGCGGCGGGGATCCGGTTGATCGCCTCTGCCGCGTTGGAGTCCACCGGCAGGAGAAACGATTGCTGGGCCAGCACCGAACGACTCGGCACATCAAACAAAATGCAGCCCACCTCAAGGCACTGGTCCTGCTGCGGATCCAAACCCGAGGTTTCGGTGTCGATGATCAGCAGAGTGGTCGGGGTGGCCTCTGGCACGTCCTCTGGCTGATCAGCCTTGGCCTCAGGTTCAACGGCTGGCGGAGAAGGCAATGACGTTGGGGCTGTTTGGATCTCCGCCTGAGGTCTTGAAAACCCAGCAAGCAAATCGAGCTGTTCAGGCATGGCGCAGTGACTCCTCCCACTCCTGATTCTCCCGCCCCGGGCAAGGTGCCTACTGCCTAGGGTTCAACCTCTTCATTTCGATCGAATGGCCCTCGGGATCGGCGACCGGCTCCCCTCCTTCAGCCTGGAGGATCAAAACGGTGACCTTCGCACTCCCGCCTCGGTGCAGGGCCGCTGGCTCGTGCTGTTCTTTTATCCCAAGGACGACACGCCCGGGTGCACGGCTGAAGCCTGCAGCTTCCGCGACAACGCTGAGAGCTTTGCGGCTCTCGATGCAGAGGTTTGGGGCATCAGCGGTGATGACGCCGTAAGCCACCGCCGTTTCGCCACCCGCCACAACCTCTCGTTTCCTTTGCTGTGCGACCGCAATAACGCCCTGCGCCGCGAGATGGGTGTACCCAAAGCCCTTGGTCTGCTGCCCGGTCGCGTCACCTACATCGTTGACGGGGAGGGAGTGATCCGTCACACCTTCAGCAACCTCTTGGATGGTCCGGCCCACGTGCGTGAAGCACAGCAGGTGCTGAATCAGCTGCGCGGTTGAGCATGGCCAACTGGCGTCAGCTGGGTGCGATCTGGCAGCTGCGGCCGGCCGAACCCACGGGATTGATCGAATTCATCGGCGGCAGCTATCTGGCGGCAACACCCCAGATCAGCTATCGCAGGCTGCTGGAAGACCTAGCGGCGGACGGGTTGGCCGTGCATGCCTGGGCCTATGTGCCTGGGTTCGATCATCAACGCCAGGCCCGTGATGCCTGGAGTGCCTTCCGCTCAGCGCGTCGCCAACTTGAGGAGCGCTGCGGGGCCCTTTCAGCTCCTCTGCGGCTTGGCCACAGCCTGGGATGCAAGCTTCACCTGCTGGCCCCCGATGGGGGTCGCGGCAGCAGGGCCCTGGTGGCCCTGAGCTTCAACAACTTCAACGCCGACCGTTCGATTCCCCTGCTAGGCGAACTGGCACCCCGGCTCGGGGTGGAAACCGAGTTCAGCCCCAGTCCAGCCGAAACGCTTCGCTTGATCAGCCGCCACTACCAACAGGAGCGAAATCTGGTGGTGCGATTCGGGCGCGATGAGCTGGATCAAAGCGGTGATCTGATCCAGGCCCTGCGAGAACGTGCCTCAGACGCCAGCTCAACTCTGGAACTGCCCGGCGATCACCTCACGCCGGCAAGTGCAGGGCTGCGGCGCAGCTTTCTCGGAGACTGGGCGGATGACCCCAAGCGGGTGGCGGTCATCCGTCAGCTGAGCCGAACCATCGGCGAGGCGATCAGGCCCTGAGGCGATCCAGAACGGAACGGTCCTCCAGGGTGCTGGTGTCGCCACTCACCTCTTGACCCGCCGCCAAAGCCCGCAGGATCCGGCGCATGATCTTGCCGCTGCGGGTCTTGGGCAGGGCATCACTGCAACGGATCTCATCCGGCCGGGCGATCGGACCGATCTCCTTTCCGACGTGGATCCGCAACTCCTTCACCAGGGCGTCATCGCCCTCGCGGCCCGCCTCCAGGGTGACGAAGGCAACGATGCCTTCGCCCTTGAGATCGTCAGGACGACCCACGACGGCCGCCTCCGCCACCGCGGGGTGACTGACCAAAGCTGATTCGATCTCCATCGTGCCGAGACGGTGGCCCGAGACATTGATCACGTCATCGACGCGACCCATGACCCAGAAGTAGCCATCAGCATCCCGCCGGGCACCATCCCCCGCAAAATAGAGGTAGGAACCATCGGCAGGCCGGATGTGCTCCCAATAGCTCTCGCGGAAGCGTTGGGGGTTGCCATGCACGGTGCGCATCATTCCGGGCCAAGGGGCACGCACCGCCAGGTACCCGCCTTCATCGGCACCACAGCTGTTTCCTTCCGCATCGATGATGTCGGCCTGGATGCCAGGCAGGGGCAGTGTGGCGGAGCCGGGCTTGGTGGGCGTTGCACCCGGCAGGGGGCTGATCATCACTCCACCGGTTTCGGTCTGCCACCAGGTGTCGACGATTGGGCAGCGGTTGCCTCCAATCACGTCTCGATACCACATCCAGGCCTCCGGATTGATCGGTTCGCCAACGGTGCCAAGCAGGCGGAGGCTGCTCATATCGAACTGATCCGGAACAGACCGGCCGCTCTTCATGAACGCCCGAATAGCGGTAGGAGCCGTATAGAAGATCGTTATGCCGTGCTTCTGAATCAACTCCCAGAAGGCACCGGGCTTGGACGGCCGCGGTGCACCCTCGTACATCACCGTCGTGGCGCCGTTCGATAAGGGGCCGTAGACGATGTAGCTGTGGCCGGTGATCCAACCCACATCCGCTGTACACCAGAAGACATCCTCATCCCGAATGTCGAAGATCCACTGGAAGGTGAGATGGGCCCAGAGGTTGTAACCGGCGGTGGTGTGCACCACGCCCTTGGGTTTGCCGGTGGAGCCGGAGGTGTAGAGAACGAAAAGGCGGTCCTCGCTGGCCATCGGCTCAGCGGGGCAGTCGGCACTCTGACCCTCCACCAGGTCATGCCACCACTGATCACGACCGGCAACCATCTCCACGTCCTGCTTGGTGCGCTGCACCACAAGCACACCGGTCACCGAGGGGCAGGCGCCATTGGCCAGCGCCGCATCCACCGCGGGTTTGAGTGACACCGGCTTGTCCTTGCGGAAGCCGCCATCAGCGGTGATCACCGCTTTCACTTCGCCGTCATTGAGACGATCCCTCAGGGCTTCTGCGGAAAAGCCACCGAACACCACCGAATGGGGAGCACCAATGCGCGCGCAAGCGAGCATTGCGATCGCCGCCTCAGGCACCATCGGCATGTAAAGCGCCACAAGGTCACCCTTGCCGATGCCCATGGCCTTGAGGCCATTGGCGGCTTTGCAGACCTCGGCATGCAGTTGCTGGTAGGTGAACCGGCGCACATCCCCCGGCTCTCCTTCCCAGATCAACGCCGTTTTCTGCGCCGTTGGCCCATCGAGATGACGGTCCAGGCAGTTGTAGGAGAGGTTCGTCGTGCCGCCCTCAAACCAGCGCGCAAAAGGAGGATTCGACCAATCGAGCACGGTATGGAAGGGCTCGAACCAATGCAGTTCTCGGCGGGCGGCTTCACCCCAGAACGCATCAGGATCATTGTTGGCGGCATCGGCCATGGCCCGGTAGGCCTCGAGGCTGCCGATGCGCGCTTTGGCGGAAGTGTCTGCTGGCGGCTCGAACACCCGCTGCTCCTGCAGCACGCTTTCGATGGTGGTGTTGGCGTCGGTCACAGCAGACTGCGCAGTGCATCTCCTCGAAGGGTAAGGAGCAGGACACCGGTTGATCCAGCTCCCGTATCAATCCGTCGGACGATGATGCAGTCGATGCGAAAGGATTGAGCTGGGCATCGCCGTTCCGGGATGAAACTGCCACCTGCCGCTTGCCTGTTCGATCTGGATGGGCTTCTGCTCGACACCGAGCCGCTGCATGGCCGGGGCTGGTGGGAAGCCGCAGCCCACTTCGGCACCCAGCTGAGCGAGGTCCAGTTGATGCAGCTGAAAGGCCGTCGCCGGCTCGACTGTGCGGCCCAGGTGAATGCATGGCTGGCCGAACCGGTGGGCTCAGATGCCTTGTTGGCGGTGCAGCAACCGATTGTTCGTGCCCTGCTCCCGGATGCTGCCCCGATGCCCGCAGCGCAGGAGCTGGTGGCGCATTGCCACAACCGGGGCATCCCCATGGCACTGGTCACCAGCAGCAGCCGCGACGCCGTTGAATTCAAAGCAGCCCCCCATCCCTGGCTCGAGCAGATCCATGAACGGGTTTACGGCGACGATCCCGACCTTGACGCGGGCAAACCCGACCCCGCGCCCTTTCGGCTTGCCGCAGAGCGCCTGGGGGTTCACCCCAAAGACTGCTGGGCCCTGGAGGATTCTCAGGCCGGCAGCCAATCAGCCCATGCCGCCGGTTGTCAGGTCTGGCTGGTGAGCCCCAAGGGCTCAGACCAACCCGACATCGATGCGAACCCCTGCGGAATCAATAGCCTGGCTGTTGTGTTGAGCCTGTTGTCTTGAAGTTCCAGCTCAGTACAGACGGCTGAGGACAAAGTCCGGCAGTTCCATCAAGGCGCGTTGCGCCGCGGACTCCGGCAGCCAGGCGATCGATTCACGGGATTCGCGGGCAAAGGTTTCTGCCAGCTCACGGGTGCGTTCAATCGCCTTGGAAGCCCGAACCATCTCCAGCGCCTTGTCTAGGTCACCGGGCTCAGAGAACTGGCCATCAATCAACGGCTGCAGCGATGGATGCTCCTCGAGGGCATAGAACGTGGGTGCAGTGAGATAGCCACTGGCGAGATCACTGGCTGCAGGCTTGCCGAGCTGCTGATCGTTGCCAGTGAAATCGAGGATGTCGTCCACCACCTGGAAGGCCAGGCCCAACTGGCGGCCGAATTGATAGAGGCTGTCGAGCTGAGACGGCGAGCAACCGGTGAGAACACCCGCGGCTCGGCAACTGTTGGCAATCAGTGATGCCGTCTTGCAGTAGCTCTTTTCGAGGTAGGTCTCAAAAGTTTGGGCTGTGTCGAAGCGGTAAAGGCCCTGCTTCACCTCCCCATCCGCGAGATCCATGATCACGCGGCTGAGGAGCTTCACCACATCGAGGTCATCGAGGTTGGCGAGGTGCCAGCTGGCCTGTGCAAAAAGGAAGTCGCCGGCAAGAACCGCAACACGGGCATCAAAACGGCTGTGAACCGTGTCCACACCACGCCGGGTCGAAGCCTCATCCACCACATCGTCATGAACGAGCGAGGCGGTATGGATCATTTCCGTGATCTCAGCCAAGCGGCGATGGCGCGGCGAAAGATCTCCCTTCTCCGAAAGGGCGCGCGACAGGAGCAAAACGATGCCCGGGCGCAAACGCTTGCCGCCGGCGCTGAACAGATGTTCCGCAGCAGCCTGGAGGATGGGGTGACCTGCGCCAATCAGGCTGCGCAGGTCTCCGAGCAAGGTTTCAAGGTCTGTCTCTACCGGTTGGAGTAGCTCGGTAACGGTGCTCATGACTCCCCTCGGCGCCGCGATCCTAGTGGCCCCACGCTCAGTCCTGCAGCAGCTGAAGGCTGACGGCAGGCCGCTGGCCCAGCCAGGGGGTGGCGCGCATCGCGAAGCCATCGGGGTCAGCGGTGACGCAGAAGCGGCAGCTCTCCAAGGAAAACGGCCTTGGAGTCGGCGAAATCCGCGTCGGTGGCCCCAAAACGGCATCCAGTTGACGAGCCACACCGATTGCCGGGTCAATGATCTGGACCGATTCCGGCAGCAGCTGACGCAACAGGGGCACCACCAGCGGGTAATGGGTGCAACCCAGCACGATCGAGTCGACTGAAGCCGCCAGCAAGGGTTCGAGATAGGCCTGGGCTGCACGGCGCAAGTCTTCGCTGTTCATCTCGCCGGCTTCGATCAGGGGAACAAAAGCAGGACAGGCCTGCTCAATCACCACCGACCCTGGATGAAGTGCTTCGATGCTGGCCCGGTAGGCCGAGGAGGCCACGGTGGCTGGTGTGGCCAACACTCCAACACGGCGCGTTTCAACCATTGCCGCGGCGGCGCCGATCAGTCCGATGACCGGCACCCCGGCCTGCCCCTCGGCCACATCCCTTGCCAAGGCATTGGTGGTGTTGCAGGCCATCACCACCGTGGACACCTGTTGGCCGCGCAACCAACCCACCACTTCAGCGGCGATGCGCCGGATGTCATCCGGTTGACGATTGCCGTATGGAACCCGGGCCGTATCGCCGAGGTAAACGCAAGGGACAGACCCATGGCGTTCGAGCACCCGGCGCAGAACCGTCAAGCCACCAAGTCCGCTGTCGAAGAACCCCAGCAGTTGCTGCGTCATCGCACCTCCTGCTTGAGGTAGTTGAGAATGCCGGCCGCCAGGGCCAAGGCCAACCGGCGGCGATGGTCGGCATTGGCCAGTCGCGGCGCGTCAATCGCCCCAGTAACAAATCCCATCTCCACCAGGGCCGAAGGCATGGTGCTGCGCCGGATCACGAAGAAGCGACCGCGTCTAACGCCGCGATTCGGTGTTCCGGATGACACGTTCATCATCTGCTGCTGCAGATAGGAAGCCAGGCGTCCAGAACGGGGGTCTGAAAAGAAGAAAGTCTCGATCCCGTTCACATCCGGACGATTCATGCTCAGGGCATTGGCATGGATGCTCACGAATGCAGTGGCCCCGCTGCGATTCGCCAGGGACACCCGCGGCGGCAAGTCCACATCCACTTCACGCGTGCGGGTCAAGCGCACATCCACGCCCCTCGCCCTCAGCAGGTCGGCCACTTGCAGCGACACATCCAAAACCACGTCGGTCTCGCGCAGACCACCAATGCCGATAGCCCCCGGATCTGGACCGCCATGACCGGGGTCAATCACGATGCGGTAGCGGTTGGGGGCCACCGTGGGCAGCCCGGAAGGGTCGACCGGCGTGCGGGTGGGACGGAATCCACCCGGTGGGAGCCAGGCCGTGGCACGACCGGTCAGATCGCCTTCGCCGAAATCATCCAAGCCGCGGGTGGGCAGGCCGGTGAACACAAGTTCCCAGCGATCCGGCGCGGTTCCACGCAGGCGCAGATCGTTGGGATTGAGATCTACATCAGGGCGGAATTCCACCACCAGACGGGTGGCACCCGCGCGGGGCTTACCCAGCCGGATCTCACGAACAGCACCACGTCCGGCCAAGCGCCGCGGGAATCTCAGCTCACCAGGAATATCAATCCAGACCCTGGTGCCGCGACCATCGCTGGCGGCCTGAAAAAACGCCTCCAATCGAGCGTTCCGGCTCGTGCGCAGCTTGAGAACTCCCGCCTCGGTGAAGGCCCAGGCGGCCAAGGCACTGGCGGCTCGGGCAGGCAACGCCTGGGTGAAAGCTGTGCACTGCAGGGCCGCGGCCAGAAGCCAGGCCAGCCGTCGGGACGACGCCGGAGCCATGGCGCTCAGAACAGAGCGGGTTGGCGGTGCCGAAGGCTCGGCATCTGACCCCGAACATGACCGAGGTGATTGGTGTTCACCGGAGCAATGGCTGCTCCTGCCTGCACACCCGCATCAGCGAGGACTGTTCCCCAGGGATCAATCACCAGGGCGTGTCCATGGCTCTGACGCCGACCGTGATGGACACCTGTCTGCGCCGGAGCCAGCACGTAGGCCGTGTTCTCAATGGCCCTGGCCTGCAGAAGCACCTGCCAGTGGTCTTTGCCGGTGAAGGCTGTGAATGCCGCAGGAATCATCAACAGGTCTGCGCCGGCACCGACGAGATGGCGATAGAGCTCAGGAAACCGCACGTCGTAGCAAATGGACAGCCCCACCTTGCAGAGACCAGGAATCTCAACGACCGGAGGCAAATCCCTGCCTGGGTTCACTGTTGCTGACTCGCGATAAGTGTTGCCGTCCGGCAGGTCGACATCAAAGAGATGAATCTTGTCGTAACGGCCCAGGAGCATGCCGTCACGGTCGACGAGCTCAGCGCGGTTGAGGGTTCGCGATCCATCACCCACCGGCACAGGAAAGCCACCACCAAGCAGCGCCACCTGGTAACGACGCGCCATAGTCACCAGGAAGCGGCTGCTCTGCTCAGCCAGGTCGGGGGCCAGCTCAAGGCGCCGGGAGTCCTCACCCATAAAGGCGAAGTTTTCGGGCAGACCAATCAGTTCTGCCCCCCGGCGGGCAGCCAGATCGATCTGCTCTTCAGCCGCATTGAAGTTGAGCTCCGGGTCCTGACCGCTCGTCAGCTGGACAGCCGCCGCCAGGAAGTCGCTCACATGCACTGATCAGATGAAGTGATTTTAATGAGGGTCAGGCCGCCCGAAGCACCCCGGGCTCGACCTGTGTCGGAACGACACTGAGCTGGTCGAGGCCAGCACAGCAGCGGAAATCCGCGTCGTGATCGCCCAGGCGAATCAACCGCTGCCCATGGGTCGCCTTGCGAAGACACGCCTCTGGATCGGATTGCCACTGACGCCAAAGGGAAACGGCTGCAGTGAGTTCGTCATTGGCGGCGCTGCTCCCGGTGGGATCCAGCTCCAGCAACCGATGGCCCAAGGCTCCAGCGGCCAGTGAATCCTCCAGGGAATAGGCCCCCTCCCATCCGCTGCCAACAATCGCCAAATGGCTGGGTTGTTTCGCCAGCAAACGCTGAGCCACGGCATCGCGGTTCGGCAACGCCGCCGTCAACAGCAGGGGAACTTCGCGCACACGATCAAGAGCACGGGTGCCATTGGTGGTGCTCATAAACAGACGCTTGCCAGCCACCCGCTCCGGATTCACGGCAACAGGTGAGTTGCCCAGGTCAAAGCCCTCGAGCATCTGGCCACCGCGCTCGCCCAGCAGCAGACGCGCATCGGCAGGCCACGCCGCTGCCGCACTGCGCAGATCGTCGAGGCTGGCGAAGGCCTGCACCGCCTCAGCACCGTTGTGCAACGCCCAGGCAATGGTGGTGGTGGCCCGCAGCACATCAATCACCACCGCCGCATCGGGGCGAAGGTCCTGCGGCATCTCTGCCGGCACATGGAAGTAGGAGATCTGCATGGCCACGCTGTACACCGGCGTGCGACACAGTACCGAGACCGCTTGCGCCGAGACCGTCATCCCATGGCCCTGTTCCAATCCGGTCCGGCCACACGAGATCTGCGGGGCTTCCTCAAGCTCCTCGAGGAGCGCGGCCAGCTGCGACGGATCACGGCGCCGGTGGACCCCGACCTCGAGCTGGCGGCCATTGCCGACCGGGTGCTGAGTCAGGGAGGGCCTGCCCTGCTGTTCGAGAACGTGATCGGCTCGTCCATGCCGGTGGCCGTCAACACCCTCGGCACTGTGGAACGGGTGGTGTGGAGTATGGGCCTCGAACGGGCCGAGCAGCTGGAGGAGCTGGGATCACGTCTGGCCCTGCTTCAGCAACCCAGACCACCCAAGGGGCTGGAGGAAACCAAACAATTCGCCCGCGTCTTCTGGGACCTGGTCAAAGCCAAGCCCGACCGAGACCTCACACCCCCCTGCCGGCAGCAGGTGTTCCGCGGCAATGAGGTCGATCTCGACAACATCCCATTGATTCGGCCTTGGCCCGGTGATGCCGGAGGCGTGATCACCCTTGGGCTGGTGATCACCAAAGACCCAGAAACCGGCGTCCCCAACGTGGGCGTCTACCGGCTTCAAAAGCAGTCGGTGAACACGATGACCGTCCACTGGTTGAGCGTGCGCGGCGGCGCCCGCCACCTGCGCAAGGCCGCCGCCATGGGAAAGAAGTTGGAGGTGGCGGTGGCCATCGGCGTGCACCCGCTGCTGGTGATGGCCGCCGCCACACCGATCCCGGTGCAGCTCAGCGAATGGCTGTTCGCAGGCATCTATGCCGGAGAAGGGGTGCGTCTGGCCCCCTGCAAAACCATCGACCTGCAGGTGCCCAGCCACAGCGAAGTGGTGCTGGAAGGAACGATCACCCCAGGGGAAGTGCTGCCGGATGGCCCCTTCGGAGATCACATGGGCTTCTACGGCGGTGTGGAGGACTCACCTCTAGTGCGGTTCCACTGCATGACCCAACGGCGGGATCCGGTGTTTCTCACCACCTTCAGCGGCCGTCCTCCCAAGGAAGAAGCGATGCTTGCCATCGCTCTGAACCGGATCTACACACCGATCCTGCGGCAGCAGATTCCGGAGATCACCGATTTCTTCCTGCCGATGGAAGCCCTCAGCTACAAGCTGGCGGTGATTTCGATTGACAAGGCCTATCCGGGGCAGGCGAAGCGTGCTGCCATGGCCTTCTGGAGTGCCTTGCCGCAATTCACATACACCAAATTCGTGGTGGTGGTGGACAGTCACATCAACGTGCGCGATCCGCGCCAGGTGGTCTGGGCCATCGCGGCCCAGGTGGATCCCCAGCGCGACCTGTTCACCCTGGAGAACACCCCCTTCGACACCCTGGACTTCGCCAGCGAGCAGTTGGGCCTTGGGGGACGACTGGCCATCGATGCCACCACCAAGGTGGGACCGGAAAAAAATCACGAATGGGGTGAACCCCTCAGCCGTCCGGCGGATCTGGAACAACGGGTCAGCGACCGCTGGGCCGAGCTGGGGCTGGAAGATCTCGGCAACGACGACCCCGACCCCAGCCTGTTCGGCTATGCCCTCGACCGCCTGATTCAGGGCCTGAAGACCGGCCAATAGGATCAGCCCAACGACGTTGCAACCTTGAGCGGCACAGGCCAATCCGACGACCCCCGTGAGCTCAAGGCCGGAGGCAGCCTCCAGGGACGGGTGAAGGTCCCGGGCGATAAATCGATCTCACACCGATCGCTGCTGTTTGGCGCCATAGCGGAGGGCACGACAACGATTGACGGCCTGCTCCCGGCTGAAGACCCATTGAGCACGGCCGCCTGTCTGCGGGCCATGGGCGTCAGCATCAGCCCGATCACCGACGGCGGCATCGTCACCGTTGAGGGCGTGGGCCTGGATGGATTACAGGAGCCAGCAGAAGTGCTCGACTGCGGCAACTCCGGCACCACGATGCGATTGATGCTCGGCCTGCTGGCGGGCCGCGACGGTCGCCATTTCGTGCTGGATGGCGATGCGTCCCTGCGCCGCCGCCCGATGCGTCGGGTTGGCCAACCATTGGCATCGATGGGGGCGGATGTGCGTGGCCGTGATGGGGGCAACCTGGCACCGCTGGCAGTGCAAGGGCGCCGGCTGAAAGGAACGGTGATCGGCACGCCGGTGGCCAGTGCTCAGGTGAAATCAGCCCTGCTGCTGGCTGCACTCACGGCCGAGAGCCCGACCACTGTGATCGAACCGGCCCAGTCCCGCGATCACAGCGAACGGATGCTCAAGGCCTTCGGCGCCGATATCAGCGTGGGAGGGGAAATGGGACGGCACATCAGCGTGCGTCCCGGCGCCACCCTGCATGGCCAGAACGTGGTGGTCCCTGGAGACATCAGTTCAGCGGCCTTCTGGCTTGTGGCTGGAGCCCTAATTCCAGGCGCCGATCTCACCATCGAGAACGTGGGGCTGAACCCCACACGCACCGGGATTCTGGAGGTGTTGGAACAGATGGGTGCCCGAATCGAGGTGCTCAACCCCCGCGATGTGGCGGGTGAACCCGTAGGCGATCTCCGGGTGACCCACGGCCCCTTGAAACCCTTCCACTTCGGCGAGGAGATCATGCCCCGCCTCGTGGATGAAGTGCCGATCCTCAGCGTTGCCGCCTGTTTCTGCGAGGGCGAAAGTCGGATCAGTGGAGCGTCTGAACTGCGGGTGAAGGAAACCGATCGGCTGGCGGTGATGGCCCGTCAGCTCAAGGCCATGGGGGCCGACATTGATGAACATCAAGACGGCATGACCATCCGTGGCGGTCGGCCGCTCAAGGGAGCCGTGCTCGACAGCGAGACCGATCACCGGGTGGCGATGAGCCTTGGTATCGCAGCGATTCTCGCCGACGGCAACTCCAGCCTGGCGAGAAGCGAAGCCGCAGCCGTGTCGTACCCCTCGTTCTGGGACGAACTTGAACGGCTCCGCTGCTGAGCTCGGCGCGCTCCGCTTCTACCCGACAGCGGATGGCAGCTTCAGCCTGCACAGCGATCACTTCGGGGAGGCCTTTCACAACTCGGCGGGGGCCCTGAATGAGGCCCGGGCCAAGTTCGTACAACCCGCGGAGCTGCAGCGCTTCAGCAGCGGATCTCAATTAAGGATCCTGGATGTATGCCTGGGGCTCGGTTACAACACGGCCGCTGTGCTGGAGGCCTTGCCGACGGCTGGGCCGAAGCTGCAGTGGTGGGGGCTTGAGCTGGACCGCCGCCCCTTGGAACAAGCCTTGGAGCAGGCGAGCTTCCAATCCCTCTGGTCAGACCCTGTGCTGGCGAAGCTTGAAGCCATCCGCGTCAACGGCGGCTGGCAAGAGCACAACAGCCGAGGGATCCAGCTCTGGGGAGACGCCCGATCGATGCTCCAGCAGATTCCTGAGCCCGTTCGCTTTGATCTGATTCTGTTGGATGCCTTCTCGCCCCAGCGCTGCCCAGAACTGTGGAGCGAGGAATTCCTGGGAGCCCTGGCGCATCGCTTGGCGCCGCAGGGACGGTTGCTGACCTACAGCCGTTCCGCTGCGGTGCGGGCCAGTCTGAAACGAGCGGGCTTGAGCCTGTTTTCACTGTTGCCAGCCCCGGGCGAACGGGTGGGGTGGAGCAGCGGCACCCTGGCCACGCCGCCGGACTCCAACTGTCCGCAGGCCGGGCCCGGTTGGCGCCTCCTCTCGGCGATGGAATGGGAACACCTGCAGACGCGTGCAGCCGTGCCGTTTCGCGATCCCGTGGGCAACGCCACGGCTGAAGTCATCCTTGAGCGCCGCCGCCTTGAACAGGAGCATTGCGGCCACGAAGCCACCAATGCCTGGCAAAGGCGCTGGCGCAGGGACAGTCCGTCCTGAGCCCGGTAGATTCCGCCCGTCCTCCCCTCGCTCCGCATGCTCGCCGTAGCCGTTCTGGCCGCTGGAAAAGGCACCCGCATGAAGAGCGCACTTCCGAAAGTGCTCCAACCGCTGGCGGGAGCCACCCTGGTGGAACGGGTGCTCGCCAGTGCCGGCAACCTGCAACCGGAACGGCGGCTGCTAATCGTGGGCCATCAAGCCGAACGGGTGGAGCAGCAGCTGGCTCCGCTCGGAGGCCTGGAATTTGTGCTGCAGCAGCCCCAGAACGGCACGGGCCATGCGGTGCAACAGCTGATCCCGTCGCTGCAGAGCTTTGAAGGCGAACTACTCGTGCTCAACGGTGATGTGCCGCTGCTGAGAAGTGAAACGGTTGAAGCATTGGTGCAACAGCACCGGGCCAGCGGTGCCGATGTCACCCTGCTGACAGCACGGCTCGAGGATCCCACCGGTTACGGGCGTGTTTTCGCCGAAGCCGACGGCCAGGTGAGCAGCATCATTGAGCATCGCGATTGCACGGACGAGCAACGCAGCAACAACCTCACCAACGCCGGGATCTACTGCTTCAACTGGACGGCCCTGGCCAACGTGCTGCCGAAGCTCAGCACCGACAACGATCAGGGAGAGCTTTACCTCACCGACACGGTGGCGATGCTGCCCAAGGCCATGCACCTTGAGGTGGCCGATGCCGATGAGGTGAACGGCATCAACAACCGGCGGCAACTCGCACAGTGCGAAGCCCTGTTGCAGCAGAGATTGCGCCACCACTGGATGGATGAAGGGGTCACCTTCATTGATCCCGACAGTTGCACCTTGAGTGAAGGCTGCAGCTTCGGCCGTGATGTGGTGATCGAACCGCAAACCCATTTTCGTGGCCGCTGCGTGATTGGCGACAACTCCCGAATCGGCCCCGGCAGCCTGATCGAGGACGCATCTGTGGGGGCCAACGTCAGTGTGGTGCACTCCGTGGTGCGTGAGGCCACGGTGGGCAACAACGTTGCCATCGGTCCTTTTGCTCACCTCCGGCCAGCCGCAGACGTCGGTGATGGCTGCCGCATCGGCAACTTTGTCGAGGTGAAGAAAAGCCAGCTGGGGGCTGGCACCAAGGTGAACCACCTCAGCTACATCGGCGACGCCCAACTCGGGGAGAACGTCAACGTTGGGGCTGGAACAATCACTGCCAACTACGACGGGGTGAACAAGCACCGCACCGTGATCGGCAGCAACAGCAAAACCGGCGCCAATTCCGTGCTGGTTGCCCCAATTAACGTCGGCGAACGCGCCACCATCGGCGCAGGATCAACGATCACCAAGGATGTGGCCGATGGGGCCCTGGCGATTGGTCGCGCCCGCCAGATGACCAAAGACGGCTGGGCGGAACGAAAGGTTTAATCCAGCCCTTTTAAAGGCATGGCAACAGCGGTATCAACCGTTCCAGGGCAACACCGCGGCTGGCCTTGAGCAACAGAACATCCCCGGACTCCAGCCAAGCTGCCAAGGGAGCTGCGGCGTCTTCCGGTTTTGACACCAGCTTCAGGTGGGGAAGGGATGACGCCACTTCAGCCATCGCCTTGCCCTCCGCACCACCATCCACCAGCACTAGGCCGTCCAGGCCGAGCTGCACTGCGCGGGCGGCGACCTCTTGATGCAGCTCCAGGCTGCGATCCCCGAGCTCCAACATCGTGCCCAGCACGGCAAAACGTCGCCCCGGTTGCGCAGCCAGCAGCTCAAGAGCCGCCAACACCGCCTCGGGTGAGGCGTTGTAGGTCTCATCGAGAAGTGTCAAACCACCCTGCTGCAGGCGGCGGTTGCGTCCGCCCGGCACCTTGACCTGCATGCCTTGCAACGCCTTGCGAGACACGCCCAATTGGTCAGCAACAGCTACGGCCAAAAGCAGATTGCGGGCGTTATGGCGCCCGTCCAAATGAAGCGGGAGACGATCTGAATCGATCAGCAACTGGTCGCCCTTGATTTCACCTACCAGATCGGCTCCGACCTCGGGGTCGTCAGCCAGGCGCACACGCAACACCCGGCCGGACCAGACCGCCGCCAACGCAGATTCCAGCAGGAGATCACCTGCTGGAATCACCACGGTTCCCTTGGCATGCAGCCCAGCGGTGATCTCACATTTGGCCGCTGCAATCGCCTCACGGCTGCCGAGACGACCGATATGGGCTGTTCCGATGTTGGTGATCACCGCTAGATCAGGCTCCGTGCAGCGGGAGAGGCGCTCGATCTCCCCAGGCCCCCGCATACCCATCTCGATCACCAGGGCACGATGATCAACATCAGCCCCTAACACGGTGAGCGGAACCCCAACATCATTGTTGTTGTTGCCTTCACTGGCCTGAATCGATCCCAGCGGAGCCAATGCCGCCCGGATCAACTCCCGGGTTGTGGTTTTGCCGGCTGAACCCGTCACCGCCACCAGGGGCTGGCCCAGGGCACGGCGATGCAGCAAGGCCAGCTGTTGATAAGCCAGCAGTGTGTCGTCCACTCGCCAATGCAGCAGGTCCGGCGGCAACGGTTCAGCCCAGCTGCGGCTCACAACAGCAGCCTGGACCTTGTGTTCAGGCACTTGGTCGAGGAAGCGATGACCATCGAAGCGCTCGCCCACCAAGGGGACAAAAAAATCTCCTGCCTGAAGCTGACGGCTGTCGGTACACACCCGTCCCAGTAGGACATCCGGTTGAAATTTGCCGCCCTGGGGTGTTCCCCAAGCATCAGTCAGCTGACGCAGCGTCAGGGTCATCCCACCAACCCGAGGTCAAAAAGGATCATGCCGCCACCAACCCGAGCTGACCGCCCCAACAGATCGCCCTGTTCATCGACCAACTGAAGACTGGCGTAATCCAGCTCGAACGCCGCCTGAAGCCAACTGGAGGCGAGGGCCTGGCGCTGATCGAGCGGCAACTGCTCCCAAACGTCAACAGACAACTCCAACAGCAAGCGGTCCTGCTCCGGAACGGGCTTGGCTGAACGGAGCAATCCTTCGGGGACGGCCGTGTCCTGAAACAGAGAGAAGAGAGGATCGAAACTGAGTTGGGGTTGGAGGGGCTCGTCCAGCCCCGATGCCTCCAAGGGTGGCTCAGCATTCACAGCCTCCGGCATGGGTGAAGGCTCCTCCGCAATGGGCTGTGGTGCTGGGATCAGCTCCGGCACGGGAAACTCAAGGGGAGACGTCCGCTGCACTTCGACCAGCTCAGGACGCGGGGCACGGCTGGCATGGTCCTGCCAGAAGCGGACTCCAGCCAGCGGCAGCAGGAGCACCAACACCAGCAACAGCGGCCAGAAGCTGGGGGCCAGATCCCGGGGCCAGAAGCCTGGAACCGAAAGCTCGCCTTCACGATTGCGGCGCCAGAGTTCCTGGCCCCTGAGCCGAACATCCGCAGCCATCGCCTGCAGGTTGCGGCCGAACTCCTGCCAAGGGCTGACGTAGGGAGCCGGAAGATTGCCCGATGGCTCCACGCTCTGAGACTCAGATCGCGCCTCAGTGGGGGAGTCGGATCGGGCGGGCTCGCTCAAACTCAACTGGATCGACGACCGAAGAGACGGTTCAGGGGATTCCGACTGGCGGAGGGACTGGCGGAGGTCGCCTCAGCAGGAACCCTGGCCTCTTCAGTCTGCCCCTCGGAACGGGAGGGATCAGCAGCCTGACCTTGGGAGAACTGTTCCACCAGGGCAGCATCCGGCGTGGGTTCCTTGATGCCGCAAACGTCCTTGTACATGAGGTCGTAATCGACCGCGGAACGATCCCAGCTGTAGTCCTGATTCATGCCGCGTTTCTGCAGCTCGACCCAGCTGTCACGGTGGCGGAAGGCTTCCCAAGCCCGCACCAGGGATGTGTAGAAGTCGACCGGCTCAAAGCGATCGAAGCAGAACCCAGTGCCGCTGTCGGCAGCGGGGATGTGGGGCGGGACCGTGTCGACGAGCCCGCCAACCTTGCGAACCACGGGCACTGAGCCGTAGCGCATGGCATAGAGCTGGCTGATGCCACAGGGCTCAAACCGGCTCGGCATCAGGAAGGCATCGCTGCCGCCGTAGATCAACCGCGACAGGTCATCGTCGTAGGTGAGGAAGACGGCGCACTTGCCCGGGTGACGCGATGCGAGTTGCCAGAGTCCGGATTCCAGGCCACGGTCTCCAGTTCCCAGCACAACGATCTGGGTATCGGTGTAAGCCAAGAGGCGATCAGCAACCTGCAGCAGCAGATCGACTCCCTTCTGGTCGACAAGGCGGCTGACCATACCCAGAACGAAGGCGTCCTCCCGTACCTCCAGGCCCATCCGCTCCTGGAGCACCTGCTTGCAAACGGCCTTGCCGGAGAGATCTTCGGAGCTGAAGTTCGCCGGCAGGGATCGATCGGTGGCTGGATCCCAGGCATCCAGATCAATGCCGTTGAGGATGCCGCGCAGCTTGCCCGAGACGAAGTTGAGCAGACCCTCCAGTTTTTCGCCGTATTCCGCCGTGCGGATCTCCTGGGCGTAAGTGGGCGACACCGCATTGACCCTGTCGGCATACAGCAGCGCTGCGGCCATGGTGTGATCCCCCTGCATGTACCAGGGGCACCAGGTCATCCGGTCGAGCTTCCAGCGCCATGGGCCCTGGTACTTGAGGTTGTGGATGGTGAACACCGTGCTGATGTCAGGGTCTTGATGCATCCAGACCGGAATCATTCCGGTGTGCCAATCGTGGCAATGCAGCACCTGAGGCTTCCAGACGTTCCAAGAGAACTCGGCAGCAGCACTGGCAAAGAAGGTGAAGCGCCAGTCCTCGTCTTCACCGCCGTAGATGCGCTCCGGATCAAACACCGGGTGACCAACGAGGTAAATCGTCATCCCATTGGTGGGATGCTTCGTTTCGTAGACAGCGAACTCGGTACCCATCGTCTGGGCCCGCCAGATCGGCTCTGCCGGCACGTTGAGGCGGCTCCAGAGCTTGGCGTAGCCCGGCATGATCAGGCGCACGTCGTGGCCGAGCTTGGCCAATGCTGGCGGCAAAGAGCCAACAACATCGCCCATCCCTCCAACCTTGATCATCGGGGCGCATTCCGCTGCAGCGAAGAGGATGCGCATGTCTCAGATCGGCGTTGGCGCGGCGACTTTAAGGGGAATTTAGGAATCTGTTCCGTCAGGGAAGAACCGTCACCTGAGTTCCAAGCGACACCTGGCGATACAGGGCACTCACATCTTCGTTGTAAAGCCGCACGCAGCCATGGGAGACGGCCCGTCCCACCGTCCAGCGGTGGGGGGTGCCGTGGAACCCCGTGGTGGTGCATCCCTTGATCGTGATCCAGGCCTCGCCGTCATGGGCATCACGTCCGAGGCAGTCGCGATGGAAGGCGATCCAATGGCTGCCCAAGGGATTGTCGGGCCCTTGTTCCTCCACCCGCTCGCCACTCACCGGGTGCACCCACACCGGATCGGGAATCTTCTGCAGCACTTCAAAGTGTCCGGTGGGGGTCTCCCAGCCGGGCATGCCGATGGCCACCGGAAAGGCGTTGCGCAGCTTGCCGTTGTCGAGCAGAAACACACGGCGACGGCCGCGCAGCATCACCACGTGGCGACTGTTCTGGCCGCGCAGATCTTGAGGCAATGAGGCCAGGCTTGCCGTCACGGAATCCGCAGCCGCCGCCTGTAGCAGGGCCAGAGGTTCCGGCGGAGGAAGAGGCAGCATGTTGGTCAGGGTAACCAGCCTGTCTCGGAAAAATCTGGAGACCGCTTCTCGAGGAAGGCATTGCGGCCTTCCACGGCTTCTTCAGTTCGATAAAAGAGATGGGTGGCATTGCCGGCCAACTCCTGCAGCCCGGCGAGGCCATCGGTTTCGGCGTTGAATGCGGCCTTGAGGCAACGGATAGCCGTAGGGCTGTGCTGCAGCACCTCCCGGGCCCAACGCACCCCCTCCGCCTCCAGCTGCTCCAACGGCACTACGGCATTGACGAGCCCCATCTCCAGAGCCTCCTCCGCGCCATAACGGCGGCAGAGAAACCAGATTTCACGTGCCTTGCGCTGGCCAACCACCCGCGCCAGGTAGCCCGCACCAAAGCCGCCGTCAAAACTGCCGACCTTGGGTCCGGTCTGGCCAAACACGGCGTTGTCGGCGGCGATGCTGAGGTCGCAGAGCAGATGCAGCACCTGACCGCCACCCATGGCATAGCCCGCCACCAGAGCGATCACCACCTTGGGCAGGCTGCGGATGATGCGCTGCAGATCCAGCACGTTCAAGCGCGGCAGGCCGTCCTCACCGATGTAACCACCGTCCCCACGCACACTCTGATCACCACCGGAACAGAAGGCATAGCCACCATCGGGGGCCGGGCCGACCCCCGTGAACAGCACCACACCGATTTCACGGTCATCCCGGATGCGCGTAAAGGCATCACACAGCTCCATCACCGTCTGCGGGCGGAAGGCATTGCGCTTGGCGGGGCGGTTGATGGCCACGCGAGCCAGGCCATCCGCGCAACGGTCCACAAGGATGTCCTGGTAGCTGCCCCACGCTGTCCATTGCGCGCTTGGCGCACCGGGGAGCACCTGACGCATGTCACTCATCGGGCTCAGAGCTCAGTGCATTCATTCTGAGCAGCGGCGCGCAGCTGCTGACGCAGGTCGGCATCACGACCACGGTCGCTGCAGATCCGCAACAACACCGGCCTCTCCTGCGACAAGCCCCAGGCCAAGGACTCCTGAAGGTCATCCAAACAGGCCACCTGGCGTCCAGGCACACCATGGGCCGCCGCCTGGGCCAGGGGATCCACCTGCTGGGGCATGGCAAAGAGCGATTCGAAGCCCGCTTTGGCAATGGGCAACTGCTGAAAAATGCCGCCGCCGCCGTTGTCGATCAGCAGCACCAGCAGTGGTGGAGGTGCCGAGGTGGACGACGCATGCAGCCAACCGTTGCTGTCATGCAGGAGGGCCAGATCACCGGTCACCAAAGCCAACGGACCGAGATTCGCCGCAAGGCCCATGGCGAGAGACAAAGTGCCGTCAATGCCAGAGGCCCCACGGAAGCTGAAGCAACGGTGGCGGCTGCAGGCGGGCCCGCCCCAGGTCAACCAGTCGCGCACCGGTGAACTGGCAGCCAGCATCACCGGCAACCGCTCTGGCAGGAGCTGGGGAAGCCAGTAAGCCAGAGCGGGCTCATTGACGGCACCACTCAAGGGCAGCTGGGCCTCAATCCACGGCGAGAGTTCATTGGACCCGACAGATGGCTTGCTCAGCTGATCCAGAACGGGCTGTTGGGCGATCCAGGCGGCCATGCCCCCCGACCATTGGCGGGCCGTTTGCAGCGGATCCAGCGGCCTTGAATCCCCTTCGGTGATCAACAGTTGAGGACCCTGATGGTGCTGAAGCCAGGCCTCAAGCCGCCGGCTGGCGGGCATCGGTCCAAGCCGCAACACCTGAGCATCGTCAGGGAGGTTCAGCCGATCCAATTGCAGCTCCCAGTGCTCGATGCGGTTGGGGCAATCGGCGGCAAGGGCGGCGAGGGGATCCGCCAACAGAGGCCAACCGCTGAGGTTCAGCCAGCGATGCAAAGCCTGTTGAAAGGCCTCCACGGAAGGCGTGAGTCCACGCCAGGGGCCAGCAATCACAATCCCAGGGCGCTCTGGATCGAGGCGAGGCGCAGGCCCAATCTCGGGCGAAAGCTCAGTGCAAACAGTTGTTGAACGTGCACCCGAAACCAGCTGTTGTTGCTGCTCGAGAGTGGTGTGCAGCGGCTCCTCGAAGGGAAGGTTGAGCTGCACCGGTCCCGGCGGCCCAGTGCCTGCACCCTGGGCTTGCTGCCAGGCCTGAACCGCCAGCGCATTAAGGGCGTCGTTGTCCTGCGTGTGGACGCCGTCTGCCGCGCCACTGCCGAACCAACGACAGGCCGGGAGCAGAAAGGATTCCTGATTAACTGTCTGATTGGCGCCGCAGTTTTTGAGCCGGGCGGGGCGATCCGCCGTGAGCAGCAGCAAGGGCTGACAGGAGCGGTCCGCCTCCACCGCCGCGGGCAGCAGGTTGGCCACCGCGGTGCCTGAGGTGGTGACCACCGCCACGGCACGTCCATGGGCAGTGGCCATGCCGAGGGCCAGAAAGGCCGCCGACCGCTCATCGATGGCCGTGACCAACTGCAGCTTCGCCTCGGACGCCAGGACTCCCGCCGCTGTTGCCAGGGGGCCGGAACGGCTGCCAGGGCAAAGCACCAGCTGCTTCAGCCCCTGGAGGCACAACGCCTCAAGCAAGGTGAGGGCGGCCTGCAAATTGGCGCGAGCGATGGACAGTGCTGCAGGCCAGGCTGGTGTGATCTTCGGTCAACGATGACCCAACCCACGACACCCGCTCCAGGAGAAGACAGCAAGGGCTTCTGGCGCAATCTGATTCTCTGGGCCCTGCTGGCACTGCTGCTGCGCTGGCTGGTGGTGGAACCGCGCTGGATTCCCTCCGGCTCGATGCTGCCCACCCTGCAGCTGCAGGACCGCATCCTGGTGGAGAAGGTGAGGCCCCGCCTGGCCCGCAGCCGCCACGGCCATCTGCACCGAGGCGATGTGGTGGTGTTCGCCCCTCCCGAGCAGCTCGTGGCCGCTGGCTACGACGCATCCGCTGCTCTGATCAAGCGGGTGGTGGGGCTTCCTGGCGATCAGCTGGTCGTGCACGACGGCAAGCTGTTCCGCAACGGCGAAAAGGCAGCAGAACCCTGGTTGGCGGAACCGATCAACTACGACATGGCTCCGATCACCGTGCCGGCGGACCAACTGTGGGTGATGGGGGACAACCGCAATGCCAGCCTTGATTCCCATCTCTGGGGATCACTGCCAGAGACCAATGTGCTGGGCACGGCGGTCTGGCGGTATTGGCCGCTGCAGAGGTTCGGTCCGTTACGGATCACCGACAGCCGCGATGGCGGTTGATGCCAATGGGCTGCGTTAGGGTCGGGTTCGTGATGTAGATCACAGTCGAATGTTTAACCCCGAGTTTCTGACAACTGACAGCAGTGAGGGTCACGCGGGGAACAGCCTGATCCAGTACTTGCAGGAGCAGTCACCAGACACCCTGCAGCGGGTCGCCAAATCAGCAAGCAACGATATTCAAGACATCATTCGCCACAACGTTCAGGGGCTGCTGGGAATGCTTCCCGGCGAGCACTTTGAGGTGAAGGTGACAGCCAACCGCGACAACCTCGCCAACATGCTGGCCTCGGCAATGATGACCGGCTATTTCCTGCGCCAGATGGAACAACGCAAGGAGCTCGAGGAAACCCTGTTCGCTGACGAACAGATGGCAATCGAGCCGGAAGACGAACTCAAGCTTTGATCACGGGCTGATCTGGCACGACGCCAAGATCCAGCAAACGCTGATCGATAGATCCGAGAAACTCCCAGTTCTCTGAACTGGGCGCCCATTCCCGCTGTTGCAATGACTCGAGCAATTGCTGCACGGTTTCTGGGGTAAATGTGACCGGCGCGCTGTAGTGAGCCGGCACCAGCCAGCGCAGCTCAGCCAGGCCGCTCAACGCTTGCAGCCAACGCAACAGAGCCTCCTGGGCCCTGGGCAACACCAACCGCTCAAGCACAGGGGCTACCTGCAACTTGGGCGCTTCTTCGCCGATCAAGCCATCGGCTGCAGCCTGCCAACCAGCCTTCCAGCGGAAGGGGTAGAGGCCGAAGTGGGCTTTCAGGGAACGAAGCCCGGGCTTGAACGCATCCCGCAGCAACTCCGGCAGCGCAGGCACCTCCAGCGGTTCCGGCCTCAGGTAGGAGGCAAATAGCACCAGCCGAGCCCAGCCGCGGCGGCGGGCTTCCGCTGAATCACTGAGGGGCTCATCGCCGCGTTCGCGGGCATGGAACAACAGCGGCGTTGGGTCGAGATCGAACAAAGCCGGGGGATCAGCACTGATGCCCACTAGGGCGTCGGTTACCAGCAGAGCGCCTGACGGGCGATGCAAACAGGAGACTTCCTGGAAGCGGCCCACGCCAAGGTCCAGCGGTCCTAGGGAAAACCACTCACAAACATCGCCGTGGGGGACGCCATCGTCGAACAACACCTTGGTGCGACCTGCCGGAACGCCCAGCCAAGCCAGGGGCAACTGCACCGGGAAACTCCACTGGCCCGGACACACCCAGATGTCCGCATCCAGGAAGGCGCGTGCCAGGGGACCAAGGGGAAGCTTGTGCTCCAAACCAGAGGCGGTGGGCAGCACGATCGAGCGCACCGGACCGTGCTGTTGTTCCAGCTCGGAAATGGCTTGGCGAACCTCACCGGTGGGCGGCAGAGGGTTCACCAACATCAAGCCACCAGGAACCTTGGCCACGGTGAGCCGCACCGGCACGGCCACGTAATAGACACCCTGCAGCTGCTCCAGGCTCCAGAGCTGACCAGGGATCAGCTCACTGAGCAGCGTGCGGCGACGGCCATAGGGATAAAGCGGCAGCAGCGGCCAGAAACCCCAGCGCTGATCCGCAGGATTCACACCAGCTCCAGCCACCACACTCACCATCAATGCAGTGATTCTGCAGAGGAATGGATCAGGTCATTCATCAGGCCGATCACTTCCTCCCACATCGCTATGCCCATCACGGCAAGCAGTCGGAGTCGGATGCACACAACACGCAAATCGCCTGCTGAACGCTCATCGTCAGACAACTGATAAGTCGGACCTATCGATCTCATCAGGAGTGCTCGAGCTTGGCGTCGTGTCGGCTCCGCAAACTTCCTTTACATTTCCGCTGTCGGGTTAACCGACCTTTCTTATCTGCCACCGGGATTCGTCCCACCGGCTTCTTTCCGTTCTCATGACCACCACCCTCCAGCAGCGCTCCGGCGCTTCCAGCTGGCAGGCCTTCTGCGAGTGGGTCACCTCCACCAACAACCGTCTCTATGTCGGTTGGTTCGGTGTGCTGATGATCCCAACTCTGTTGGCTGCCACCATCTGCTTCGTCATCGCTTTCGTCGCCGCTCCCCCGGTCGACATCGATGGCATCCGCGATGGCTCGTTCGAAAGCCAAGGCCAAGCCTCAGGCCAGAACCGGCTGCTTGCTGTCGGCATAGAGAGGGAAGCGCTCAC
>NZ_JAUONZ010000027.1:0-590 GCF_030546365.1 Synechococcus sp. YX-04-1 | reverse complement strand
GCCGCAGCCGAACGGAAGCGCTCGGGTGACGCAACAACCGCGCCGGCATAGGCGGCGTGCGTCGGGTTGAGCCCGTGCGGCACGAACAGCGTCGGGGTCTGATCGGGGTCGACACCCTCAGTGAATTCCTTCGCCAACGCGAAGTGGAGATCCTGATCCTTAGCCGCTGTCCAGCCCGCGACAAGACTGTCGACCGGGTGGAATATCTTCAGCGTCGGATCAAACAGGGTGAGGCTACGAAACTGGAACAGGTTGTCGAAATCCCACACGATATCCGGGCGCACCCCGATCGCGCGGACGAGTTGGTGAATCTTGATCGGGTTAAGTGCATCGTAGAGCCCGCGGGCACGGAACCGCAGCCAGCGGAACAGATATCCAGCGTAGCGGACCTTCTTGAGGTTGGGCACCTCGCTGTCGGCGATCTCGATCCGCCCCCAACCCCGGCTGGTGACGTCGGATTCGATGAAGAACACCCGGTGCCCCATCTCCGCAAGCGCCCGCGCATAGTGGTGCTTCGACACCTTGAATCCGTCCCACGGCTGTGGCGAAATCAGGTAGATCGTGCGCGGGGCGTTGAGAAACATTGCTCT
>NZ_JAUONZ010000026.1:0-748 GCF_030546365.1 Synechococcus sp. YX-04-1 | reverse complement strand
GGCAGGGCTGTGGATTTGCGTTGCGGCTCTTCGGGACAGTACGGGCAGTAATACCGGCTCTTCCGCGCGATCATCAAACGCGCCTGTGGCCCGAACTCCCGGAATGTCATGGCCTGCACTGCTTCGGGCGAAAGGCCGATCCGAGCCGCGATCAGAGCCCCCTGCCCTTCCGAGAGACGCCATTCCAGGTCGAACACGTCGTGCCCCTTCAGGCCAAGCGTGGCGACGAATTCCGAAACCGTCATGGCGTAGAACGGGGCCATACGCGCGATCCAGGAGGACAGCCGCTCGTCAGCCTCTGGGGCGTATACGACCGGCAGGCGCCCGCACATCGTCACACCGGCTCTCCCAGGACCGCCTGCAACCGGTCGCCGCCCAGAATATCGCGCGAGAGGATGCGTTCCTCGCCACTTTCGATGGCGGCGATCGCCAGCTGCGACAAGATCGAAAAGATGCCCGAGGTGATGCCGCCAGTCACCTTGATCATCCGCGTGAGTGCCTTCTCGTCGATCTGGCTTTGGCGCCGAAGCGGCAGCGTGCGCGTGAGCGTGCTCATCAGCCCGTTCAGATCCTCGCCCTCGCGCCAAGGCGGCAACGCGAAGGCCTCGAAACGGCGCACCAGCTGATCATCGGTGCGCAGCGCGTTGCGAGCCTGCGCTGTACCAACACAGACCAGCGGGATGCGCAGCTCGTTGCCCAGAAAGCGCAGCATGTTCAGGAATCGTGCCTGTTCGCGGATCATGATCCA
>NZ_JAUONZ010000025.1:0-782 GCF_030546365.1 Synechococcus sp. YX-04-1 | reverse complement strand
AAGGATGGTGCCGTCAGGGGTGAACTCAATCACTGCCTGCGAGCGGTTCATCGCGTCAGTAAGACCTTTGAGATCCGCGATTTCTTTCTTAGAGATGGACTGGTCCTGCATTAATGTGCTCCAAGCAGTGGCTGCGATTTCGCGGCTCATCGGCGAGCACGCGAGCTAAATTCCTGTGTCGGATCGGCTCGGAGTTGTGGTTTCTTAAGCCCGTTCAAGTATCCGATTACGGAATCGATGCCCAGCTTGATGGTGGACAACGAGGTCGAGATGCTCGTAGCAGTTGTACCGCCATGCACCTTACTTAGGCGGTTCTCGGTGTCCTCCCTTGGATGGGTGTGTATCTGTAAGTGCTTCTCATTATTTTTCGATGGTCCGTTGTTTTCAGCAGCCACTCAATCTTGAAGCCAATTTCCAACGCTTTGTGCGGATCGGTATCTAGTAGCCGCTACATAGCACCTCGCTGTGCCTGACATGGCACAGTTTTGTCATTTGTAAACACGCATGTAATTTATCAAGAAAATTTGCAAATCAGAATAAGTAAACAATGGATTGAAGGCCATGTTGGCGGGTGTCGAACCTTGGCTTGTTGTGCCGTTGTCGGCTCGGTGTGTGTGGTGGATGCTGGGGCCATCGGCAATTGATGAGGAGCTTCTGTTATGGCAGAGCAAGTGAAGACGACGAAGCAAACAAGCGGTTTCGAGTCCGATGGCTCAGGGTGTACGTGGATGCGATCAACCGCTCTCAGGCAGTGATTGAATTCACCCCTGACGGCACCATCC
>NZ_JAUONZ010000024.1:0-793 GCF_030546365.1 Synechococcus sp. YX-04-1 | reverse complement strand
CTAATCACTATTAATTGTTTCTCTTAGATTTGTCGAGATGAATCCAATATTTCCAGCTAGCAATAGGCTATAGCCGCTTCTCGTACGCATACAGCAGAGAAGAATTGCTCATAACTTGCGTTTCTGACGAGGTGGCGATCCAGTTCCAGCCATCGCCCCCATGGTCTTCACTCCAGACCGATGCGACTCCTTGCGTATCTTGCCTGCTGAAGGTCCAGAGAGGCTCCTCTTGAATGCCCACAGACATGTGGCTGAACTCTCTGACTGGAGGAGGTGGACGCGAAGGATCTCGAGGCATTGACAGTCCAGTCGAGCGAATAAAGCTGTACGTTGATGAGGCGCCGTCTTCATCCGTGGCTATTATCGTTGCGCCACGTAGCGACACACCGTTCCAGATAAACCCGATCAGGTATTCGGTAACTTGCTGTCCATTAGCATCGGGCATCGAGGTAGAACCCGCGATGCCGAGAATCTCTCTTCCATCTGCAGTGATGAGAGTCACGCGAACGTCATCGTCCTGCCAGTCTCTGATACTGACAGTGTATTCCACACGGTCACCGATTCGACGTGATCCTGGAAGCGAGGCACTGAGAATCTGCGGTGAGATGTTCGTGACTTCAATCGATGTGGCTGCGGTTGCACTCAGCCCGCCTGCATCAGTAACAGTGAGAACGGCCGTGAACGTACCAGAGTCCTGTGAGATGAACTCGAACTGTGCTAGTGTGCTCTCAGCGACGATATTGCCGTTGTCATCAAGTACTCGCCATGCGTACGAAAGTGCCGTGATCTCCAC
>NZ_JAUONZ010000023.1:0-801 GCF_030546365.1 Synechococcus sp. YX-04-1 | reverse complement strand
ACCGCCAACGACAACTTCCTCGGTGCCGTGGGTTACTCGCTCAACGACATCAAGGGCAAGCACCACAGGATGTTCTGCGAGGAAAGCTACACCTCAACTCCCGAGTACGCCTCATTCTGGAAGAACCTCCGCAACGGCCAGTTCGACGCCGGGGAGTACATGCGTATCAACAGCCAGGGTGACCAGATCTGGATCCAGGCCTCATACAACCCTGTCTTTGATGACAACGGCAAGGTGATCAAGGTTGTGAAATTCGCCACTGACATCACCGAGCAGAAGCTCAAGACCGCTGACTTTGAGGGTCAGCTCGAGGCGATCGGTAAGTCGCAGGCTGTCATCGAGTTTGACATGGACGGCACCATCCGCTGGGCCAACGACAACTTTCTGAACACCGTGGGCTACTCGCTCGACGAGATCAAGGGCAGCCACCACCGGATGTTCGCCGAGCCCGCTTACGCAGCGAGCCCCGAGTACGCCGCGTTCTGGCAGAACCTCAACAATGGCAATTTCGATTCGGGTGAGTACAAGCGTCTTGGCAAGGGCGGCAAGGAGATCTGGATCCAGGCCTCGTACAACCCCATCTTCGACCCCAGCGGCAAGCCCTACAAGGTCGTCAAGTACGCTTCAGATATCACGGCACAGAAAGCACTCCAGGCCGATTTTGCAGAAAACGCCGAACGGGAGCGTCAGGCCGCGACCGAGCTGCAGAACAAGGTTGAGCAGCTGGCGAGTTGATCAGCATTTTCAACCTCACCATCAATCACATTCCAGGTACCTTCTTGCTGACGCGAAGCATCATCA
>NZ_JAUONZ010000022.1:0-835 GCF_030546365.1 Synechococcus sp. YX-04-1 | reverse complement strand
GTTCTCCCGGCAACTCCCGCAAAAAACCAAGGATGTTGGGTTGCCCCCGGCGTTCAGCACGAATCAGGGCCTCGTATGTCGGTTCTCCATCCGAAATCACGGTAACTGGGCTCTCGCCGTCCCAGCCAGTGTCTTGAAGGTCTTGCCGTACTTGCCTGGATGGAGATTGAGCCGCTTGCTGTACAAGCCCGAAACGACGGGACATTTGCGCGCTCTCGATCTTACCCACCACAACATCAAGGTGCCGCTTCTGGTATTCCGGCCTACATCGAATATGTGCACCGTCCAGAAAGACCGTCATCGGAGTTGCGTTCTTTTCTGCTGACGAGACAACCGGTCCCGCATACTCGCTATCGCCGATTTCCTTGGCGATCTTGCCGAGACGATTGCGTACCGAAGTATTCGCCTGCTTGGCGCAAGGCAGAAATATCTCCATGATACGCGCAGCTTCTCGAAACGAATGCCGCGCCCCAAGCTCGGCTTGAAGGCGCTGTAATTCAGGTGTTGATCGGTCCGGGAAGAATCGGGCCAGCGGCGACAGTGGTCCACCCAGGGTGACCTCCGACTTGGCGTTGCAGGCGCAGCGGCGAATGCGTGGCACCTTGACACGGAACCGACCGAACAATGTGTCCAGAACCCTCGATCGATAGTCATGGATGGTTCTGACCTTGTTGCAGTCAGGACAGACCCTGCTCGCCTCAGAGACCTCCTCGATCTGGTCAAGGAGGATCGCTTGCTGTAATTGCCAAAGCACGGATTTCGCATCTTCGAGCAGCAGTCCGAAGCCCTCGGGCTGAGTACTTCGAAATGGCCGAGACAGGCGTCCCAGACGCCG
>NZ_JAUONZ010000021.1:0-846 GCF_030546365.1 Synechococcus sp. YX-04-1 | reverse complement strand
TTGGGTGACGCTGGTGACCTGATCAAGGCTGTTGCCACTGGATGTGGCCGCGTAATCAGAAACGCCGTTGATGTTCAACTCGGCGGCATTAGCGCCGGTGGCCAGAAGGCCAAGGGCAGCAGGAGCCATCAGCAGTTGCTGGAAAAGCTTCATGGGGGTTCCTCACACAGGAATGCCCGTTAGGGCTTGCTTACTTTGACAACCTGCTGGATGTGCTGCTCCTTCTTTGAGCTAATGGCGCGTATCTTTTGATACCTACTTGTACGAGTTTGTTTGATCCCTTTCGGCCTTGATGCTCTGGAGGGAAATGAGTTGATCTGGGTGGTTGGAATTGGGATATTGATCGCTTGGATCTCGTTGGTGATTAATTTCTAGATTGTTATTTTGTCTGCCCAAATTCTTGATTGATTCAGTCTTCCGTGTTGTTGCCCTTGCCCCTGTTTGGGGTGAGAGTCGTTATCAATATTTCCGTATGAATTGTGTGTTGGAATGGTGTGTTTGTCCTGGGATTATTTTTTTGACCTATACAGAAGTGAGTTGACTGGTTGTGATGGCTCCCGACACTCCCTGTGCCTGTCCGCGTTGCACCTGTGAGGTGCAAGCGTCCCAAGCAGTTGTTCGCGATGGCCAGAGTTTCTGTTCAGATGCCTGTGCCACCGGTCATCCCAACCACGAGCCCTGTCATGGCAGTGGTTCCTGCGGCTGCAGTTGCGCGGAGTGAGGACGTCGGGGTGATTCCCCCCCCCCCCCCCCCTTTTTTTTTTCGTACGGGCTGGCCTGAGCAGCATCGTCAGCCCAGACACAGTCACAACAATGGTGAGACCCCCTAGCAGGATTGGGTAGACG
>NZ_JAUONZ010000020.1:0-847 GCF_030546365.1 Synechococcus sp. YX-04-1 | reverse complement strand
TGGTGTGCTGACCACTTGGAGGAAGCCCAGCTCCTCTTCGCCCACAGTCCTGTAGGTCTCGAATTGAGCCGGGGTCATCGGGCTCGGCCCGTCAGGTTTGGCTCTGCATCACGTCAGCAATGCGCCGATTACGCGCCCCAGGTGACCTCGGTCAGCACCGCGATGGCGGGCAGGTGACGCGCGCCGATGTCGTGCTGCATGATCATGCGCATCAGCGTCTCGTCGCGGCTGAACGCGGCCTGCATGGTGCCCTCGCTGTCCTTGTAGGCCGCCTCGGTCGACATCGCGACTTCGATGCCCATATGCTCGCCGACCAGGATATGAGCGGGATGCACGAGCATGATTTCCGACTCGGTGCCGCCGCCCAGGTTGTCGGGAATCTCGGTCGTGATATGCACCGGCTTCTTGCGCAGCATCCCTTCCGACATTTCCGGATAGACCTTGTTCCCATTGCCGTCGCGCAGGTTGGTCAGATACATCGCCGTGCGCGGCGACATGATCCAGTGCGCGCCGATATAGGGCACGTTGGCATTGCCGAGCGCGAGCTCCATCCGACCGAGATCGTTGTCGACCTTCTGCAGGTCTGGCGCCCCCGTCATGGTCAGGATGTTGGTCGCCGCATAGCTCGTCCCGAGCAGCTGAAAGCGAAGCCCCTTGGGCGCGTATTCCGTGCCCGAGCCGCGCAGGAAATAGCGGTCCTGGATCTGCGCCGCATCGAGCACGGCGTCATCGCGCACCATGCGATCCACCGCAGTCGAGGCCGAGCGCATTGATCAGCATTGATGGATTGATTCACCTCATTCACAAAACGCCGAGACTGCTTAAGCAACGCATTGTTGAGATTGAA
>NZ_JAUONZ010000019.1:0-862 GCF_030546365.1 Synechococcus sp. YX-04-1 | reverse complement strand
GGGTGGTCCGGATTGCGGCTGCGGCGAGCTCGCCCTTGCAGGTGGTGGTTACCAACGAGGGGGTCTCCTCTGGTGTTAGATGTTGGGTTAAGTCCCGCAACGAGCGCAACCCACGTCTTTAGTTGCCAGCATTTAGTTGGGCACTCTAGAGAGACTGCCGGTGATAAACCGGAGGAAGGTGTGGATGACGTCAAGTCATCATGCCCCTTACATCCTGGGCTACACACGTACTACAATGCTACGGACAAAGGGCTGCAAGTTCGCGAGGACAAGCAAATCCCATAAACCGTGGCTCAGTTCAGATCGTAGGCTGCAACTCGCCTACGTGAAGGCGGAATCGCTAGTAATCGCAGGTCAGCATACTGCGGTGAATACGTTCCCGGGCCTTGTACACACCGCCCGTCACACCATGGAAGTTGGCCACGCCCGAAGCCGTTACTCCAACCCTTGTGGAGGAGGACGTCGAAGGTGGGGCTGATGACTGGGGTGAAGTCGTAACAAGGTATCCGTACCGGAAGGTGCGGATGGATCACCTCCTAACAGGGAGACAACACAATGATTTTGATGCCTGAGTATTTTTATTCTTAGGCCGAAATCCTGTCACCTTAGGTCGATCGGTACCTCAGCTTTGAAGTTAAGAATCAGCAGCAATGTTGATTGCTTGATGGAGATTTTCAGTTTCTAAACTTTGTCTAGGTCACACCCCAAAAGGGATGAGACTCCTGGGCCATTAGCTCAGGTGGTTAGAGCGCACCCCTGATAAGGGTGAGGTCCCTGGTTCAAGTCCAGGGGTTGGGGTCGTCAGGGTCGAGTTCGAAGCTCAACGCTTTTTGTGGTTTCGAAGCCTCGGTGCGAATTGCAG
>NZ_JAUONZ010000018.1:0-890 GCF_030546365.1 Synechococcus sp. YX-04-1 | reverse complement strand
TCGTCCACCAGCTTCACCGCCAGGATCAGATCCAAATACTCCGTGCTCCAGTCCTCCTCGGTGGCAGCTTCTGCCACCTGACCATGTTGGAGCGTGGATAGATCGCGCCGACCATTGGCACCACCGCGGTGCCGTTTCGCACCATGCTCATCTCCGACCCTTCAAGCCGGGTGCCGAGCGCCGCCACCGCCTCAAGGCTGTGCTGCACCTGATCGGCGTGACCATCTTTCGCGAGGCGCGCCAACACATCGTCATCAAGTGCACGGATCGCGATCGCCTCGATCGCCGCGAGATAGTCGGGCAGGATTGCCCAAGGCTGGGAGCGGATCGCCGAAACGATGACCGACAGTTCCTGTTTCACTCTGCTTCTCCTTCGCTTGGCGCCGGCCGCCCGGCCGGGGCCATGTTGGACGGCCGCCAGTATTCCGTTCCCGCATCGCCTGCGACGTTCGGCTGGTTTTCCTTGGCGCGCAGTTCGTTCGCATTGGCCATGCCCATCTGCCGCTGCAGCCAGTAGGCCTCCATCCGGCTCTTGAGATCGCCCTTCACAAGCGCGTCGGTGAGGTGCTCGAAATAGTGGTTCTCGCGACCGAACAGCTTGGTCAGTGCCTGGCCGACCCGCTCGTAATGCGGCCCCATGTGGTAGATCACGAATTCGAGACTCTGCTGCTCGATGTTCGAAAAGGTCGCCTTGCCCAGGTCGAAGATCAGGTGCGGCGGCACGCCCCAGATCCGCGCCAGGTCAACGACCTGGAACTGGCGGGTTTCGAGAAACTGGCTGTCCTTCATGTTGGGCGAAAGGAAACTGGCCTTCCCGAGCGGTGAAGTCGACCACGCGGATGTGGTGGAATTGGTAGACACGCACGTTTGAGGGGCGTGTGGCTTCGGCC
>NZ_JAUONZ010000001.1:553149-638886 GCF_030546365.1 Synechococcus sp. YX-04-1 | reverse complement strand
GGTCGCGCTTGAGCCAGTCATCGAGGACGTCAAACCATCCCCGCTGTGGCGCGCGTCCTACAGCGATCGTCATGAGAAGTGCTTCATGATCCGTTACACAGCCGAGCCTAGGGGCTGATCACCGAAATGGGGCGGCTCCCCGCACCCATTTCGAGGGGATGAGTAGAAATGCGCATTTTTGGACCGACGGGATGCCGGTCCCTCCGCGAAGATGACGCATCGATTCTTTCCAACGCTGTGTACGTCATCGAACTGGCCCTGCGCATGAGTCCTGTCCCGGTGTCTGTTCAGCGCAAAGAGCATGCAGATGCCGATGCGCTGTATCAGCAGATCCGCCAGGCGCTCGAGAACGGTCAACCGCGGCTGCTGGAACTCACCTGCGAGAAAATGGAAGGCAAGAAAGTGACTCTGCTGGTCAGTGAGGTTCTCGCCGTTCAGCTTTATGAAAAGACTTCGGCGGCGGGTGGCAGCAAGCGTCCCGGCTTCTCCTTTGATTCCTGACACCTCGACCGCCGAACTGAGTGTTGAGGACGTCAGCCACCGCTGGCCGAACGGCCAACAGGTCCTGAATCGATGCAACTTGGTCATCCCTGGCCCAGGCCTATGGATGCTGGTGGGCAGCAATGGAAGCGGTAAAAGCACTCTGTTCCGCTTGATTTCCGGACTTCTAGAACCCCAAAGCGGACGCATCGCCTGCCGCACCAAAACGGCCCTGGTGTTTCAAAACCCAGACCATCAGCTGTTGCTCCCCAGTTGCGGCAGCGATCTGATGCTGGGCATGGCCCCTGAAGAGCCACAGCAGCAACGCCAGAGCACCGTGCGCGACCTGCTGGGCCAGTTCGGCCTCGCCCGCCTGGAGAACCGACCGATTCACAGCCTCAGCGGCGGCCAGAAACAACGCCTGGCCATTGCCGGAGCCCTCGCGAGTGACGCCGGGCTATTGCTGCTCGATGAACCGACCGCCCTGCTCGATCCCACCAGCCAAACCACGGTGCTGACCACCGTTCAACGGCTTTGCAAAGACCCCGTCAAACCAATCACGGCGCTGTGGATCACCCACAGGCTCGAGGAATTGGCATTCGCCGATGGCGCCGCCCGCATGAAAGAGGGTCGGATTGGACCATGGACCCTGGGAACAGAACTGCAAAGGCGCTTGCAGGGCGGCACATTCGAGAGGTAAGGTCTCTTGGTCTCATTCCTCGGTAGCTCAGCGGTAGAGCGGTCGACTGTTAATCGATTGGTCGCAGGTTCGAATCCCGCCCGGGGAGCTTTAAAGCCACAGCTGATGCTGTGGCTTTTTTATTGACGAAAAAAGAAATTTCATGACGGGGGGTTGCCCGAAGCGGAAGACTTCCTAAACAGCCACCGGCGAAAGACAACTGGAAAAAGCTCCAGATCGCTTGCAGGACAAGAGATCTACGGCAACCAAGCCCACGATGGGCTCCTTATCGGAAATCTGCAGACAGTTGAAAAGCTTGAGAGAATCCGTTCAGCGTTAATCCCTACAGACAAGCGCTCTTTATTTCTCAAGCCGAATTGCCGCCGAACTGATGAAGCCTTGCATCCTGCTAATCGAAGATGACCAGGACATGCGCGACCTGGTCAGCGGCCATTTGGAGCACAGCGGCTTCGATGTGCAGCGGGCAGACGATGGCATCAAAGGTCAGGCCCTTGCGCTCCAATACACCCCGGATCTGATCCTGCTCGATCTGATGCTGCCCAAAGTGGACGGCCTCACCCTGTGTCAGCGCCTACGGCGGGATGACCGCACCGCTGGGATTCCCATCCTGATGCTCACAGCTCTCGGCGGCACCAAAGACAAGGTGAGCGGTTTCAATTCCGGTGCCGACGATTACCTGACCAAACCCTTCGACCTGGAGGAGCTTCAGGTGAGAGTCAAGGCCCTGTTGCGTCGCAGTGACAGAGCGCCCGTTGGATCGACTAACCACAACGAAATCCTCAGCTACGGGCCGCTCACCCTTGTGCCCGAGCGCTTTGAAGCCATCTGGTTCGATCAACCCGTGCGGCTCACGCACCTGGAATTCGAACTGCTCCATTGCCTTCTGCAGCGTCACGGTCAGACCGTCGCCCCCTCATTGATCCTCAAAGAGGTGTGGGGCTACGAGCCCGACGACGACATTGAGACCATTCGCGTACACGTCAGGCACCTGCGCACCAAGCTGGAACCCGATCCGCGCAAGCCACGGTTCATCAAAACGGTGTATGGAGCGGGCTATTGCCTCGAGCTGCCCACCAGTGCCCAGATGGATGGCCTTGAGGACGTGGTGGCCATGGCCCGCGAGGAACGCAAGCAACAAGGTGACCGGGCATCCGCCTGATCACCACTTCAGGTGGCCTGTGAGAAGGATGGCGTGAGGTCGAGCAGCGCAACCTCCCAGGCCAATCGAGGCTGAACGAACGAAAGAAGCTGGCCGCGCAGCGTGTCCAAGCGCTTGAGCATGGCGGCGGAACGACCGGAGCGCCAGAGCCGGTGCTGCCACCAGCCGATCAACCACAGCTGCTGCTCACCGTCGAGGGCTTCGCAGAGATCGCGTGCCAACGCCAGAGCCTCCATCGGAGTGGCGGGAAGCGAATCAAAGCGCCGAACCAACCCTTCAGGCAGACCAGCCAAACTGCGTCGATGGTCGATCAGAGCGCCTGGAGACCCAGCGGCCAGGGCCAGAAGTTCGGGGGCATCCTGAGCAGTGGAACCGGTGCGCTCGAGCACCTGAGCCATGGCCTCGGGGTTGAGCCTCAGGAAACGGATCAACTGACACCGGGAGCGAATCGTGCTGAGCAGCCGCTCAGGGGCTGAGGTCAACAAAATGAGCACCCCATGGCCAGGTTCCTCCAGCGTTTTCAGCAGGGCATTGGCCGCCGCTTCCGCCATCGCCTCGGCGGCCTCAATCACGACCATGCCGCGCTTCGCCTCCACCGGCTGCCGGGCCAGACAGCGGCCGATGTCGCGGATCTGCTCCAACCGCAACTGGGGCGGAGTGCGGCGGCTGAGCCCCGCTTCCTCGGCTTCGGCGCGGGTCAGCAAACGGCCCTGATGCTGATAGGTGGGTTCGACCCAAAGCAGGTCGGGGTGATTGCGCTCCAGCAGGCGTCGGCGTTCCCGGGCCGAGGGCTGACCATCGGCCAGCAGTCCCTCCAGAAAACGCACCGCCGCCAACTGGCGTCCCACCCCTTCAGGGCCGGCAAAGAGGTAGGCCGGGGCCACGCGTTCCTGGGCCAGGGCTGCCGAAAGCAGATCAACGGCGAGGGACTGGCCGATCAGATCCTCAAACAGCGCGCTCAAGCCAGATGCTCCTGAAGCTGACGTTCGAGAGCAGCACGAACATCACTGGCTGACTGATCTGCAGCGACGGCACACCAGGAACGCTGCTGAGCCAACTGGGCAAAACCCTGCGCAACCCGCTCCAGGAATGCGGCTCCCTCAGCTTCGATTCGGTCCTCCTTGTCCCCGAGACGGCGCTGCAAGCTTTCTTGAACGGAAAGGCGCAGCCAGAGGGTGAGATCGGGCTGCAGCCCCGTGGTGGCGATCTGTTCGAGACGCTGAATCAAGTCCCGATCCAAACCACGGCCATAGCCTTGATAGGCGAGGGTCGATCCCGCGAAACGATCGCTGATCACCCAATCACCACGCTCCAGAGCAGGACGGATCAACGTTTCAACATGCTGAGCCCGATCGGCGGCATACAGCAGCAGTTCAGCGGTGGGAGCTGGTGCCTCCTGGTCTCCCGTGTGCAGCAGGAGTTCACGGATCGAGCGCCCCAGGGGAGTGCCTCCCGGCTCACGGGTGCAGAGCAGGGCAGCGCCCTTAGGCATCAGACCGCTGTTGGGCAACCACTCGACCAGATGCTGGATCTGCGTGGTCTTGCCGCAGCCATCGATGCCCTCCAGAACAATGAAGCGACCTGTCATGGCAAGCGAAGAGCCAGGGCATTGAGCACCACAGTGATCGAACTCATGGCCATCAGCAGCGCCGCCAGCGGGGGCGACAGCAGCACCCCATGGCTAGGGAGCAGGGCACCTGCGGCCACCGGAAGAACGATGAGGTTGTAACCGAAGGCCCAGAACAGGTTCTGCCGCACCTTCACCAGGGTGCGGCGCGCCAGGCTGAGGGCTTCAGGCAGATTGTCGAGCCGATCGCCGAGCAACACCAGACCAGCAGAGTCTTGAGCGATCTGGGTTCCGGTGCCAATGGCAATCCCAAGATCAGCCGCGGCCAGGGCCGGCGCATCGTTGATGCCGTCACCCACCATCGCCACCCGCTCCTCCTGCCGCAGCTGCTCGAGGCGCTGCAGCTTCTGCTCCGGCAGCATCTGCCAGCCCAGATCCTGGGCAGCAAAGCCCAGCTGCTGACCAAGACGCTGAACGGCAGCCTGCCGATCACCGCTGAACACCGAAAGCGCCAGCCCGTGAGAGCGCAAGCGTTGCAGGGCTGGAGCAACATCCGGGCGCATCTGATCCTCGATCTGAACCAGGCCCACCAGGACATCTCCCACTGCCACCGCCACCACCGAGCCTTCAGCGGCGGCAAGCCAGTCCTCGGCTGCGGGGGCGATGGCAACACCCTGCTCCACCAACCAGTCGGGCTTGCCCACACGCACCCGAGCCGATGCACCGTCCACATGGCCCTCCAGACCCTGACCAGACACGGTGCGAACGTTCTCGCACTCCAGCAGAGCGAGCTCCCGGCCCTGGGCCTCCTGCAAAAGGGCGTAGGCCAAGGGATGTCGGCTGCTTTGCTCCAGGCTGGCCGCAAGCTGCAACAACTGACCCGGGTCATCCCCGTACACATCGGTCACCAGGGGGCGACCCAAGGTGAGGGTGCCGGTCTTGTCGAAGACCACATGCTCCAAACCGGCGGCGGTTTCGATCACATCACCACCACGGAACAGCCAGCCGCGCCGTGCCGCCAGGCCGGTGGCCACCGTAATCACGGTGGGGGTCGCCAGACCGAGGGCACAGGGGCAGGCGACCACCAGCACCGCGATCGACAATTGCAGGGCCAGACCCATCGGGGTGCTGGCTCCACTGCCCAAGCCGACGTGATGCATGCCATGGCCATGGTCCATCCCATGGGGCATGGGCATCCCAGGTGCTGAAGCCTGCAGGACCTCAGGCCAGTGATCAGCACCGAACAACCACCAAAACAAAAATGTGGCGAGGGCCAAGCCGATAACGCCATAGCAGAAGCGGCCTGCCACCCGATCGGCCAGGCCTTGGATGGGGGCCCGACGGGCCTGGGCCTGCTCCACCAGACGAATGATCCGGGCCAGGGCGGTTTCGGCACCGACCCGGGTGACCGTCATCACCAAGGTTGCCTCCAAATTGAGACTGCCGGAGGACAACTCCGTGCCGGGCTCCGCCTGCAAGGGCAAGGGCTCACCGGTAAGGCTGGACACATCAACGGCCGAGGCCCCCTCGAGTACCACCCCATCCACCGGAACGCGGTCACCGGCCAGCAACTGCACGGTTTCGCCGGGCCTGAGAGCGCCGACGCGCACCTCACGAATCGCCCCGTCGGTCAACAGGAGACGCGCGGTGTCCGGCTGGAGCTGGGCCAATTGCTGCAGGGCCTGACCAGTCCGAAAACGGGCCCGTTCCTCCAGGAAACGTCCCAGCAGGACAAACCCCAGCAACATCACCGGTTCATTGAAAAAGCAGGGCCAACCCACCTGGGGCCAGACCAAGGCCACCAGGCTGGCCACATAGGCACTGCTCACCCCCAGACCCACGAGGGAATCCATGCTGGGGGCCCCTGCTCGAGCAGCCGCAACACCACCCATCAGGATCGGACGGCCCGGTCCCAGCAGAGCCACCGTTGCGAGCGTGGCGTGAAAAGGCAGGCTGCCAATCAGGGGAAGCGAGAGGTGACCTGCCTCGCTGAGATGCCCCAGCACCGACAGCAACAGCAGCACCAGGGCCACCATCAGCTGTCGCCATTGCTGCCACCAACCCGGCAGCGCTTGCCCAGCAGCAGCACCGATGGGGTCATCCAAGGCGCGCTCCTTGGCTGGGAAGCCCCTGTCTGCAAGGGCTTTCAGAACACCACCTACATCACTCTCACCGGCGCTGAGATCGAGCCAGGCCGAACGGCTGACCAGATTCACATCGGCGCGCTGCACACCGGGCTGATCCAACAGGGTGGTTTCCACAGCGCGGACGCAACCGCCGCATTTCATCCCTTCCACATCCAGGACGACGGTCTGAACCGCAGGTCTCACAGCTGTTTACGCAACAGGGATCTTTACGAGCAGGCTAGGTCGGGCTCCGCTCCCGTCAGGATGGGGGTCCGTCCGCCGGAGCGCCGTGCCCCGCAGCAACCGAAACGACAACTTCATTGACAAGAGCTTCACGGTGATGGCGGACCTGATCGTCAAGCTGTTGCCGATCAATGCCCGATCCAAGGAGGCCTACGTCTATTACCGCGATGGCCTCTCCGCCCAGAACGATGGTGATTACGCCGAGGCGCTGGAGAACTATGAGGAGGCCCTGAAGCTTGAGGAGAACTCCACAGACCGGAGTGAAACCCTCAAGAACATGGCCATCATCTACATGTCCAACGGCGAGGAGGAGCGGGCCATCGAGACTTACCGCCAGGCTCTCGAGGAAAACCCGAACCAGCCCTCCTGCCTGAAGAACATGGGGCTGATCTACGAGAAGCGGGGCCGCATCGCCGAGGAAGGCGGTGAACAGGACGAAGCGGATCGCTGGTTTGACCAGGCCGCCGACGTCTGGACCCAGGCCGTGCGCCTCAATCCCGGCGGTTATCTCGATATCGAGAACTGGTTGAAGTCAACAGGCCGCAGCAACGTCGACGTCTACTTCTGAATTAGGCCGGATCGGGCTGCACAGCATCACCCAGCGCCAGCACCAAGGCCTCGGTGACGTTATCGGCCTCCAGAAGAGCCAGATCCAAACCCGAGGCGAGATCGCCCAGGCCACTGCCGCGGGGAACGACGGCACGCTGGAACCCCAGCCGGGCCGCTTCCTGGAGCCGAAGCTCCAGCTGACCCACAGGGCGCAACTGCCCACCCAAACCGAGCTCGCCGATCAACACCGTGCCCGCAGGCAGGGTGAGATCTCTGAAGCTGGCCACCACCGCTGCAGCAACTCCCAAATCCGCCGCCGGTTCCTCCACCTCAAGGCCACCGGCAACGGCGAGATAGCAGTCGAAACGGGAGAGCGGCAGTCCCATGTGCTTCTCCAGCACCGCAAGGATCTGGTGCAGACGGTTGGTGCCGATCCCTGTGGCCGTGCGGCGCGGACTGGCATAGCTGGTGACGTTCACCAAGGCCTGCAGATCCACCACCAATGAACGCGTGCCCTCACAGGCCACGATCGTGGCAACACCGGAGGCGCGAGCATCACTGAGGAACAGCTCACTGGGGTTGCCCACCTCGGCCAGGCCACCGCTTTGCATCTCAAACAAGCCCAACTCATGGGTGGCACCGAATCGGTTCTTGACGGCCCGCAATAGGCGATGACTGGCGAAGCGGTCCCCCTCAAAGGTGAGCACCGCATCCACGAGGTGTTCCAACACCTTCGGGCCGGCCAACATGCCTTCCTTGGTGACGTGGCCCACCAAAAGCAGAGAAATGTTCTGACGTTTGGCCAGCCGTTGCAGGGCAGCCGCACATTCACGCACCTGACCGACCGACCCCGGAGCACTGGTGAGGTTGGCGTCATGCAACGCCTGAATGCTGTCGATGATCGCCACAGCAGGGCGCAGTGCCTCCAGCTCCTCCAGCACCAGTTCCAGATCAGTTTCGGCCAGCAACTGCAGCTCCGATGCCCCCCCGGCAAGCCGCTGCCAGCGCAGCTTCACCTGCTGAGCTGATTCCTCAGCACTCACATAGAGCACTGATGCACCGGCCGCCATCGCTGAGGCGCTCTGCAGGAGCAATGTGCTCTTGCCGATGCCCGGATCGCCTCCAACGAGCACCAGCGAACCGGGAACCAGACCACCACCCAGGACGCGGTCAAATTCTGCCGACCCGGTCGCCAGACGCTGCAGCGGCTGATCCTCCAGCGAGGCCATGGCCGTGGACCGTCGCGGGGCAGCGGCCACCTCCAGATCAGGGGCACTGCGGCGGCGGCGGCCATCGTCGGCAGGCTGGGATTGCTCGACCAACGAATTCCAGCTGCCGCACTCCGGGCAACGTCCAAAAAACTGTCGGGCACGGGCTCCACAGACCTGACAAATGAAAACAGCGGTGGATTTGGGCACTGCGAACTGTGAAGAAAGTTGCCGTTGAATGAACGAATCAGGGGGCTGCCCTTTTATTTGTGGCGAGAAGTGACTAACGCCTCGGTGCCCATGACGGCCACGGCTCCCACCAAGGAAACGATCCTCGTGGTCGACGATGAGGCATCGATCCGAAGGATCCTGGAAACCCGTTTATCCATGATCGGGTACAACGTCGTGACTGCCTGCGACGGAACCGAGGCTCTGGAATTGTTCCCCACCTGCATGCCCGACCTGGTGGTGCTGGACGTGATGATGCCAAAGCTGGACGGCTATGGCGTCTGCCAGGAGTTGCGCAAGGAATCCGACGTTCCCATCGTGATGTTGACGGCACTCGGCGACGTGGCCGACCGGATCACCGGGCTTGAGCTCGGCGCCGATGACTATGTGGTGAAGCCCTTTAGCCCGAAGGAGCTGGAAGCCCGCATCCGCTGCGTGCTGCGCCGGGTCGAGAAGGAGCAGGTGGCGGGCATTCCCAACTCCGGCGTCATCCAGGTGAGCGACCTGCGCATCGACACCAACAAACGCCAGGTGTTCCGAGGCGATGAACGCATCCGCCTAACGGGGATGGAATTCAGCCTGTTGGAACTGCTGGTGAGCCGTTCTGGTGAACCGTTCAACCGCGGCGAGATCCTCAAGGAAGTTTGGGGTTACACCCCAGAGCGCCACGTAGACACCCGGGTGGTGGATGTTCATATCTCTCGCCTTCGCTCCAAATTGGAGGATGATCCTGCCAATCCCGAGTTGATCCTCACGGCTCGGGGCACCGGCTACCTGTTCCAGCGCATCGTCGATTCCGTTGCCTCCGAAGGTTCCTGATCCCACCCCGGCCCCTCAGCCGCGGCAAAAGACCAACCGTCCTCGGGCGATCCGTCGCCTGGTGATTTGGTATCGGCGCAACGCCGCCGTCACAACCATCGTCGATGGCGCTGCCAGCTCCGCAACGGCAGCGGGTTCGATGGCGGGCAACGTGGCGGGAACCGTTGTCTCCGGAGCCGGCACGGTGGCCAGCAGCGTGCTCCAACCGCTTGTGTTCGATCCCCTGCGCTGGCTGCAGGGGGGAACCGATACCGATGAGATCAACGATGCAGAGCGTCTCTGGGTGGCCGTCGATGGCATGGGCGGTGACCACGCACCGGGGCCCATCCTGGAGGGATGCCTGGACGCCATTGACCGGCTGCCTCTGAAGATCCGCTTCGTGGGGGAAATCGAACGGGTGATGGCCGCCGCCAACAGCCTTGGCCTGCGCGAAGCCTTGGAGAGTGCGCGTGCAGCAGGACACCTGGACCTGGTGGCCAGTGGCCCCTCCATCGGCATGGATGACGAGGCCACGGCGGTGCGGCGCAAACGGGACGCCAGCATCAATGTGGCCATGGACCTCGTGAAGAGAGGCGAGGCCCTGGCGGTGTACTCCGCCGGCAATTCAGGTGCGGTGATGGCATCGGCGATTTTTCGGCTGGGACGGCTGAAGGGCATCGACCGACCCGCCATCGGTGCCCTATTCCCCACCAAGGATCCAGGCCAACCGGTGTTGGTGCTCGATGTGGGCGCCAACATGGACTGCAAACCCACTTATTTGCACCAGTTCGCCCTGCTGGGGAACATCTACAGCCGGGATGTACTGCAGGTGAAACGCCCACGCATCGGGCTGCTGAACATTGGCGAGGAGGAGTGCAAGGGGAACGAGCTCTCCCTGAAGACCCACGAATTGCTGCGGGACGAATCCAGGCTCCACTTCGCCGGCAACTGCGAAGGCCGTGATGTGCTGTCGGGCGAGTTCGATGTGGTGGTCTGCGATGGATTCACCGGCAATGTGCTGCTGAAGTTCCTGGAGTCCGTCGGCAGTGTTCTGCTGGGGGTGCTGCGGGCGGAGTTGCCCCGAGGGCGCCGCGGCAAGGTGGGATCAGCGTTTCTGCGCAGCAACCTGAAACGCATCAAGAAGCGGCTCGACCATGCCGAGCACGGTGGTGCTCTGTTGCTTGGCGTTAACGGCATTTCCGTGATCGGCCACGGCAGCAGCAAGGCCCTCTCAGTGGTCAGTGCCCTGCGCATTGCCCACTCCGCAGCAAGCCATGGGGTGATGGAGGATCTCGCCACGCTGCAACAGGGTTGTGATTGACTGACGCGACGTCAATCAACCTCCGCCTTGGTCGAGCCGCTCAGCACAACCAGGGGGGTGTTGTTCCGAGGGTCTGGCAGCGCGACGCCAAGCCGTTCCATCAGCAACGCTGAGCTTGGCCAGCGGGTTGAGACGAGTGATGAATGGATCCGCAGTCGCACCGGGATTGCTGCACGACGGGTGGTCAACAGCGACGAATCCCTTGCAGAACTAAGCGGACTAGCGGCGGAACGGGCCCTGGAGATGGCCGGTTGGTCGGCCGACAGCATCGATCTGATCCTGTTGGCCACCTCCACCCCAGACGACCTGTTCGGTTCAGCGCCACGCCTGCAGGCTCGCCTCGGCGCCACCAATGCCGCGGCCTTCGATCTCACCGCTGCTTGCAGCGGCTTCCTCTTCGCCGTTGTCACAGCCGCCCAGTACCTGCGCAGTGGGGCGATGCGCCGCATCCTCGTGGTGGGGGCCGATCAACTCAGCCGCTGGGTGAACTGGGACGATCGACGCTCGTGTGTTCTTTTCGGTGATGCGGCCGGTGCTGTGGTGCTGGAGGCTTCAGAGAACGGCCAGGACGATCTCGATGGATTCCTGTTGCGTTCCGATGGCAGCCGCGGTGAGGTTCTCCAGCTCCCCCAGGTAAGCCGGCGCCAGCCCCTGGTGGGGGACGCCAGCCATCAGTGCGGCGGCTTCGATCCCATTCAGATGAATGGGCAGGAGGTCTACAAATTCGCTGTGCGCGAGGTGCCAGCGATTCTCGAAAAGCTGCTTGAGCAGGGTGCTGTCGCCGCAGATTCCCTGGATTGGCTGCTGCTGCATCAGGCCAACCAACGCATCCTTGATGCAGTGGCGGATCGCTTCTCGGTGCCCTCCGAAAAAGTCCTCAGCAACCTGGCCCACTACGGCAACACCTCGGCAGCCACCATCCCCCTAATGCTGGATGAAGCCGTGCGCGATGGACGCGTCCAACCCGGCCACCGCATCGCCAGCAGTGGATTCGGTGCGGGATTGAGCTGGGGGGCAGCCCTCTTCCGTTGGAGCGGGCCCGCCTAATCTCCGGCACGGTCTGCAGAACACAGCAATGGCGATCGCCTGGGTCTTTCCCGGTCAGGGCTCTCAAAAGGTGGGCATGGCAGAAGCGCTGCTCAGCATCGATGGCAGCCGCGAGCGTTTCGCCATGGCCTCCGAGCTGCTGGGGCGCGACCTGCTGGCGATCTGCCAGGGGGAAAGCGGTGGTGGTGATGGACCCGATGACCTCAACGACACGCGCAACACCCAGCCCGCCCTGTTCGTGATCGAATCGGTGCTGGCCGACAACCTTCAGCAGCAAGGCCGCGAGCCTGCGCTGGTGGCCGGGCACAGCCTGGGCGAACTCGTTGCTTTGTACAGCGCAGGGGTGTTTGGGCTGGAGACCGGTCTGCAGCTGATGAAAACCCGCTCAGAACTGATGGCGAACGCTGGGGGCGGCGCCATGACGGCTGTGATCGGCTTCGATCGCACTCAGCTGGACGACCTGGTGGCCTCCACGGACGGCGTCAGCATCGCCAATGACAACAGTGATGCCCAGGTGGTGATCTCCGGAGCTCCAGAGGCCGTGCAGAGCGTGAGTGAGGCTCTGAAATGCAAGCGCGCCATCCCTCTTGCCGTCTCCGGAGCCTTCCACTCCCCGTTCATGGCGGAAGCGGCTGAACGCTTCGCCGCCGAGCTGGACAACGTGCCCTTCCTCGATGCCCGCGTGCCATTGCTCAGCAACAGCGCCGCGAGCGCCAGCACCAGCGCGGACGAGCTCAAACTGCGCCTTAAGCAGCAGATGACCACCGGCGTGCGCTGGCGCGAGACCATGACGGCGATGACCGACAGCGGCGTGGACACCCTGGTGGAAATCGGTCCCGGCAACGTCCTCAGTGGCTTGGCGAAACGCAGCATGAGCGGTGTCACCACCGCCCAGATCTCCGGGGCGGGGGACCTCGGACAGTGAGTCACTCCAGCCTCGTCCGCACCCCCAAACCGAGCTTCACCTACCGGCTGGTCAGCAACCTTCTGGTGTTCCCGGTCTTCCGCTTTCTGTTCCGTGGATCGACCGCCGGCAACAACAGAGTGCCCATGCAAGGGCCCCTCGTGGTGGTGGCCAACCATGGGTCGCACCTGGACCCACCCTTGCTGGGCCATGCCCTGGGGCGCCCCGTGGCCTTCATGGCAAAGGCGGAACTGTTCAACATCCCACTGCTGGGACGCGTGATCCGGGCCTGTGGTGCTTACCCCGTGCGGCGGGGTGCCAGCGACCGCGAAGCGATCCGCACCGCAACGGCGCGTCTGGAAGAGGGCTGGGCCACCGGCGTGTTTCTGGACGGCACCCGCCAAAGCGACGGCCGGATCAACAACCCACTCCCCGGAGCGGCCCTGCTGGCGGCTCGCACGGGAGCCCCGCTGCTGCCTGTGGCCATCTGCAACAGCCACCGCGCTTTGGGCACTGGGCGAAGCTGGCCGCGCCTGGTGCCGATTCAGCTGCGGATCGGCGACCCCATCCCAGCCCCGGCCAGTCGCCGCAGGCCCGATCTGGATGCCACCACCGCCCTGCTGCAGGAACGGATCAACGCCCTGCTGGATCAGGGTCCGCAGCATCCCTGAGGTCGCGACCGGTCATCACCCACGCCACCGCACGAACCCAATCACTCCATTGCTTGAGACGCCCCTCGCGGGTGCAGTCCTCACGGCAGGCCACGGGGACGCCGGTGAGCTGAATTCCACGGCTGCCCGCCACCACCTGGCCCACCGCCATGGAGCGGGGCAGATGGTCTTCGCTGGTCACTAGCAGCACGTGGCGAATGCCGTCCGCCTGCAGCTCATCCACCACTGACGTGAAGTTGCTGAGGGTGTCACGGGCCCGGTAATCCAAGGTGACGCGTTCGGGATTGAAGCGCTCCTCACTCAGCATCCATTCGGCGTACTCAGGGTTGCTGCCACCGCTCACCAGCAGGGGTAGATCGAGTTGACGCGCCAACCGGGCACCCATTCGTTCCCGGTCCACATCCCCCCCGAGCACCAGCACCAGCTGCGGCGGGCTGCGATCCAATAGAGCCCGCCGATAGGGCGACAGCGGTCCGGGCCCCAACAGCCAGGCCATCAGACCAGCACCCAGCAGAAGCCCTGTACGCACGCCCGCCATCAGACCTGTCCGACAGGGGAGGTGGGGTAGATCGGCAAAACCTCAGCCCAGGGCATCACTGCCCCGGCAGCATGGCTGCGCTGCAACAGCTGCAGCAACCGCACCACATCAGCTGCCACATCCAGTTGCGCCTCAACGGCGGGCTGGGGAGATGCCCCCTGCGACAGCAGGGTTGGCAGGCTGAGTTCGTGAACCTGCCCAGAGGTGATGCGGTACTCACCACCCACCACCCCCCGCCGGGGCAACTCCTGGGTGATCCAGAACGGTTCCCCTTGGATGGATTGGGGCAGTTGCCGCTCCAATCGTGGCGCCATCAGGGCATAACTGCTCACCCCCAGCAGGGGGCAATCCAACTGTTGCGCCAGGGTGCGGGCCATCACCACAGTGAGGCGGGTGCCGGTGAAGCCGCCGGGTCCCGTCGCTACAGCAAGGCCCTGCAACTGGGGCCAACGCTCAGGCGGGAGGAGCGACTGAACCCGCGAAATCAACCTGTTGGAAAGGCCCCGGCCATCCGGATGGACCTGCACCAGGGGTTCTGCCCCAGGCTGCTGGGGATCCAGCAGCGCCATGCCGAAGCAGTCAGAACAACTGTGCAAGGCCAGCAGGAGTGGCAGGGCGGTCATCGGGGCAGCTCCTGTCCAGGACGGCAACGCTGCCACCGTCCTGGATCCGCCTTAAAGCTGGAGCAGGAACGCACATCCCACTCAATACCGGCCTGGCCATCGGGGAGATCCATCACCGAGACATGAATGCGAGGCCCATCTGGCTCAAAATCCGGTGTCTCCGCCAAATGCGGAACACCATGCTGACGCTCAACTGCGTGATAGGCCTGACAACGGTCGACCCAGCTGCAATCCACGCAGATGCACATGCCTCCCAAGGCCGTTCACTCCCCCATTCTGATGGCCGAAGGCTCCGGCGACGCATTGCTTGACCAGCTGCAAACGCGACTGGCGCCAGCCCAGTGGCCTCTCCCCCTGGCACGGCTTCCCGAGGGCACAGCGCTGGTGGGTGGGGCCGTGCGGGATGGCTTGCTGGACCGTCTCCAGGAGCAGCCGGATCTTGACCTTGTTGTCCCGTCGGATGCCATCGCTCTGACCCAGGCCCTGGCCCAAGAGCTCCAAGGCACCTGTGTGGTGCTCGATGCGGAACGGAGCATTGCTCGGCTGGTGATTGGAGGCTGGACGGTCGACATCGCCCGACAGGACGGTGACCGCATCGAAGACGACCTTTGGCGGCGCGACTACCGACTCAATGCCATCGCCGTGTCGCTCCAGCCCTGGGGAGAGCTGTGGGACCCCACAGGGGGACTGAGCGATCTCCAGCAGGGGTACCTAACGGCCGTCTCGGAAGCCAACCTCACCGATGACCCTCTACGGCTGCTGCGGGGATTGCGGCTGATGGCGGAAATCCCGCTCACCATCTCCAGCCAGACCATGGGCTGGATCGAGCGCCACGCCGCACGGCTTCCGGAAGCGGCACCGGAGCGAATCCTGGCGGAGCTGCAGCGCCTGGTGAGGGGCGACCACGCCGACGTGGCGATCGCAGCCCTAACAAGCCTGCCGTTGCTGCACCCCTGGGCGGCCGGAGGGCAACCTCCCACGCCCAGCGACATCGAAGGCCTCAGCAAAGAGGAAGCCGCTGCGGCTGTGCCCTTGGCGCGCCTGACGGCCCTGGTCAGCGATGAGGGCCTCAGCCAACTCCGAGCCAGTCGCGCCCTGCGCCAGCGCTGCAAACGGCTGCGGCTCTGGCAGGAACGCATCGGTCAGGCACCGGAGTCGCTACCCGAAAGCGATCGACTGCAATTGCACGAGGAACTGGAAGGGGATCTCCCCGCCCTGGCCCTGCAAATGCCCATGCCCGAGAAAAAGATCTGGCTGCGGCGATGGAGGGACGCTGAGGACCCTCTGTTTCACCCCAGAAGCCCGATCGACGGCAACGACCTGCTCACGGCCCTGGAGGTCGAACCCGGGCCCCGTCTCGGACGCCTGCTGCATCATCTGAAGCTTGAACATGCTTTTGGGCGCATCCAAACTCCCAGCGAGGCGCTGAAGGAGGCCAAACATTTCTTGACCCGTGAAAGCGAGGCTCTGTGATTAACTTTGCAGGTGTCAATGATGACGGTCAGACACCGACAGATCGCATTTTCTTTCCTTCATGAGCATCCGCCTGTACATCGGCAACCTGCCGCAGACCTTTGAAGAACAGGAGCTGGTGGCTCTGCTCAAGTCGGTGGGAGAAGGGATCCGGTTCAAGACAGTTCTCGACCGTGAAACCGGTGCATGTCGCGGATTTGGCTTCGCCAACGTGGACGATCCGAAACTGGCCGATGCCGTGATCGAAGCGCTGAACGGCAAGGAGTTCGGTGGCAGCGCTCTGCGGGTCGAGCGCTCCGAACGTCGCGACAACAATGCTGGTGGCAACCGTCGCGGAGCCCCCAATGCAGCCGGCCAGCCTCAAGTGGCTCGCAAGGCCGTGAACAAGGTTGTTCACAGCGATGCGAAGAGCGAGGGCGCTCCAGACCCCCGCTGGGCTGGCGAACTCTCCAAGCTCAAGGATCTCCTGGGCAACCAGAAGACGGCGGTCTGATCCGTCGCTGATCTGATTGAAGGAAACAGCTGATCAACCCCTGCCGGTATGACCGGCAGGGGTTTTTAGCGCGACTGAGCCAACAGGAACGAACGGGGCAGATCAAGCAGCTTGTTGACCTTGGCCACGTAGGCACGGTGATTGAACACGTCGTAATCGACGCGCTCAATTTCATCCAGGATTCCCCGGTACAGCCGCAAGGACGTCCACACCGGCCAGCGGGCATCAGCGGACAGCCAACGCACTCCGGCTTCGGAGCGAGCGAACCAATCGCGAGCCCGCTCCAGCTGGAATCGCATCAATGCACGCCAGGAGTTGTTGAGGGTTCCAGCCATCAGCTCCTCCTCGGAATAGCCGAAACGCTCGAGATCTTCCTGCGGCAAATAGATGCGACCACGGCCACGGTCTTCCCCCACATCCCGGAGGATGTTGGTGAGCTGGTTGGCAATCCCAAGGGCGACGGCAGCATCAGAGGTGTCGGGACAGTCGCTCCAGGGGGCTGAGGTGTAGGCCTGATCGACACCCATCACCCCCTGGGTCATCAGGCCAACGGTGCCTGCAACGCGATAGCAGTAGAGCTTGAGGTCTTCGAAGCGCGGATAGCGGGTCCAGGTGAGGTCCATCCGCTGCCCCTCAATCATGTCGAGATAGGGCTGGATACCCTGGGGAAAACGCTCCAGGGTGTCCACCATCACCGCATCCAAGTCGTCCTCCATCCGGCCAGCGAACAGGGCTCGGGTCTTCTCTTCCCAGCGATCCAGCCGCTCGGCAAGCTCCTCCACCGGACGCGCCTGGGCCTCCGGGCTGTCCATCAACTCATCCGTGCGCCGGCACCAGACATAGATCGCCCAGATGGCACGCCGCTTCTCCGGAGGCAGAAGCAACGTACCGATATAGAACGTCTTGGCCCACTCGGCGGTCTCCCGACGGCAGGCCTCGAAGGCAGCGTCGAGATCCGGGGAGGCGAGGGGCATGGCTCAGGCCGTCACAGGCTCACTGGAAGAGGTCGATGATGCCAGCAGACCTGTCTTGCGGTCCACTGCACCAGCGCAGAGCTTGCCGCTGAGAACGGCACCCTCCATCGAGGCGAGATAGCGCTGCATCGTGTAATCCCCCGCCAGGAAGAAGTTCTTGATTGGGGTGGTCTGATCGGGCCGCAACTGCTGACAACCAGGGGTCGTTTTGTAGACAGACAACGGCGTCTTCACGACCTTGTATTTGCGCAGTGTGGCGGGATTTTCACCACCAAAATGCATCGGGAACAGCTTTGTGAGCTCGCCCATGGTGGCCTCGATGATCTCTTCATCGGGACGACCAATCCAGTCTTTGGCAGGAGCAAACACCAGCTCGAGCATTGACTTGTCGGGGTCTTCATACTCCCTGCAAGTGATGCTCATGTCGGCGTACACGCTGAGCAGCGGCGAGCGGCTGAACAACAGATGGTCGATATCGGTGAGCTTGCGATCGAACCAGAGGTGCAGGTTGATCACGGGCACACCCCGAAGCCCATCCAACTTTTGGAAGACCTCCATCTGCTTCCAGGGCTCTGGCAAGAGCAGTTTGAAAGGATCCACTGGCAATGCACTGACATAGGCATCAGCGGTGAGGTCGAAGCTCTCCTTGCCTTTTAAGCCGCCGATGTGGAAGGCAGCTACAGAACCATCCTCATTGAGCTTGATCTCCCGCAGAGGGCTGTCGAGGTGCACTTCCCCTCCGAGTGATTCGATGTGCTCAACCACCGGCTGGCAAAGGCGCTCCGGCGGAGCGCCATCGAGGAAAGCCATCTTGGAGCCGTTCTTCTCCTGCAGGAAACGATTGAGTGCTGTGAGCACAACCGTGGCAGAGATTTCATCGGGATCGATGAAATTCAGGGCCTTGCTCATCGCTAAGAACACTTCATCGTTCACCCGTTCGGGAATGTTGTGGACCCGCAGCCACTCGGTCCAGGAATACTTGTCGCACTCTTCGACGTACCCCTGACCCCGGAGCATCGCAGGCACAAGGCCCAGGCCGAAGCTGATTTTCTCAGGCCAGCTCAGCATGTCGTTGTTTCCCAAGATCGCGGCCACACCATTCACAGGGGCTGGCAGATCAGGAAAATCGAAGCGGCTGTAGGTGCCTGGTTCCTCCTGCTGATTGAAGATCATCGAGTGGCTCTTCCACTGCAGCCGGTCTTCGATGTTCAGCTCCTTGAACAACTGGAGCATGTTCGGGTAAGCCCCGAAGAAGATGTGCAGGCCGGTTTCGTACCAGTCGCCGTCCTCGTCTTTCCAGGCCGCCACCTTGCCGCCAAGAACATCCCTGGCTTCCACAACTATGGGGGTGTGGCCGGCATCCGCCAGGTATTTGGCACAGGAGAGTCCTGCAAGACCAGCTCCGGCAATAGCGACGCGCATGCGGCCGTCTCGAAAGTGAAACCAACCTTAAAAGGGCTTGCCCCCCGTTCGCTTCTTAAAGTCGTGTCAGCTTTCCCGTGGGCGCGTCTTGGCTGACACCCTCCTCAAGTGCACCACCCGCCACGTGCGCCTGTTCACAGCAGCGCTTCAGGACGAGGATCTGGTTCCTTCGGATGACCAGCTGACCTTGGATCTTGATCCCGACAACGAATTTCTGTGGGATGCCGCCAGCCTCGCCAAGGTGCAGGGACGCTTCAAGGAACTCGTGGATGCCGCGGCCGGCGGCGAACTGAGTGACTACACCCTGCGCCGTATTGGTACGGACCTGGAAGGATTCATCCGGCAACTGCTCCAAGCCGGAGAACTCAGCTACAACCCGGATGGCCGTGTGCAGAACTTCTCCATGGGCCTGCCCCGCACCCCTGAACTGTTGTGACCGGCTCGCGCTACGACCGCGGCGGCCGCCGACCGCGGGATGGCCGCTACGACCGCGGTGAGCGTGATCGCTATGACGCTCCGCCCCGTGGTGGATACGGCCGTCCTCCAGCCCCCCCACCAGGGGGCGGAGGGGGTCAGGGCCCCTTTCAATTCAGCACCCTCACCGTGGCCGTCTTGGCAGGGGTTCTCGTGGTGGGGATCGGCATCGGCAGCGCTGTCACCAGCACCACCCAGGGCGACCAGGGAAACATTGCCAGCTCCCAGCAACTGGACATGGCCGTGCCCGACCCGGAGTTCTGCCGGCAGTGGGGTGCGAGCGCCTTCGTCATGGACATCGAGATGTACACGACGCTCAACCCCTCGAGCAGCTTTGTGACCCAGCCAACACTGCAACCGGGTTGCGTGATCCGTCGAGAAAACTGGTCAGTGCTGCGCAAGGAGGGGGCCATCACCGCCGTGCAGGAGCGTGAGTGCAAACAGCGGATGAATACTTTTGCCTACATCGGCTCCGTTCGGGACAAGCCCGTGGTGCGATGCGTCTACCAAACCGATATCAGTGAGAACAAATTCCTGACCCGAGGCGTGGCAGACGACGCTGTGGGCGTAACACCAGAGGCCGATCAGTTCTGAACCAGTTGCTCCCCGATCGCTTCAGGCACGACTTTCGCTGCCTGGCGAATCGGGCTGTCAGCACTGGCGAAGACGGGCAGAACGTCATTGCGGAAGGCCACCGAGGCACGTGAGCAGTAGCGGGCGGGATGGGTGATCAGCTTCAGCTGGCGGCGCACCTGCAGATCAGCCACCTGGGGGCGATGAATCGTGCCCGCCGATAACTCCCGCTCGATCGACACAACGGGAACAAAGGCGGCACCCAGGCCCGCCTGAACTGCATTTTTGATGGCTTCGAGCGAGTTCAACTCCATTTCGATGCGCAGACGCTGCACATCCAGGCCGGAGCGAGCCAGAAGCTGGTCGACCATCTTGCGGGTGGTGGATTGCGCATCGAGGCAGACAAAGCCCAGGCGATACAGGTCTTCCTTGGTGAGCTCAGCCAGCCGGGCCAAGGGGTGCTTCACCGGCAGCACCAACGCCAGCTCATCACTGGCGTAGGGCACCACCTGCAGCAGTTCATTGAGTTCCGCCGGCAATTCACCACCGATGATCGCCAGGTCGATCTGACCGTTGGCCACACTCCAGCCCGTGCGTCGGGTGCTGTGGACCTGGAGCTGCACGGACACCTCCGGATATTTCTGGCGGAACAAGCCGATCATCCGGGGCATCAAATAGGTGCCGGTGGTCTGACTTGCCCCCACGATCAGGGATCCGCCTTTGAGGTTGTGGAGATCATCCAGGGCCCGGCAGGCTTCATGGCACTGACTGAGGATCCGGTCGCAGTAACTCAGCAGCAGATGACCAGCTTCGGTGAGCTGAGCCTTGCGCCCACCGCGATCAAACAACGACACCTCCAGCTGCTTCTCCAGGTTCTGGATCTGAAGGCTGACGGCGGGCTGGGTGACGTAAAGACTGTCGGCGGCTTTCTTGAAGCTGCCCTCACTGACAATCGCGCGAAGGATCCGCAGCTGGTCGAGGGTGAACGGCAGATCGGCCACCGCGGAACACCCGGAGGAACAACGGAAATTTAGGACCGCCACGTCCGCCAGCCAGAATCACGCCCTTCCCACGCAGCCGCCATGGCCTCCACCCACCACAGCAGCGTCGTGATGCTGGTGCTGCTGATCCTGTTTGCAGTGATTCACAGCGGTGGGGCTGCGCTGCGCAGCCGGGCTGAAGCCGTGATCGGAGCACGGGCCTGGCGTCTGATCTTCGCGGCGGCCAGCATTCCCTCGGCCGTTGTGGTGATCGGATGGTTTCTGGCCCATCGCTACGACGGAGTTCGGCTGTGGAATCTCCAGGGCGTGCCTGGGGTGATTCCGCTCGTCTGGATCGGAACCGCCATCAGCTTCCTCTTCCTCTATCCAGCCACCTACAACTTGCTGGAGATCCCGGCGGTGTTGAAACCGCAGGTGCGTCTTTACGCCACAGGGATCATCCGCATCAGCCGCCATCCCCAGGCCATCGGGCAAATTCTCTGGTGCCTCACCCACGCCCTCTGGATCGGCAGCAGCTTCATGCTGGTGACCTGCGTGGGCCTGATCGGCCATCACCTCTTTGCCGTCTGGCATGGCGACCGGCGCCTGAAGGCCCGCTTCGGCGAGGCCTTTGAAGAGCTCAAGGCCAGTACCTCAATCGTGCCCTTCGCTGCGGTGCTGGATGGACGTCAGCAGCTGCAGTGGCAGGAATTCATCCGACCGGCGCAACTGGGCATCGCCATCGCCGTCGGCGTGTTCTGGTGGGCCCATCGCTTCATTCCGACGGCTGCCGAATTGATGCGCAATTCAGCACTCCAGAACCTGCTGGGCTGAGCTGCCTACACTCGCTTCAACCTGCTCTTAGCGGATGCCCTCGGCCGAGGAACTCGCCTGGCTCATTCCCGTTCTGCCCCTGTTCGGCGCTGTGCTGACCGGGCTGGGATTGATCAGCTTCAACCGCACGATCAACCGGTTGCGCAAACCCGTTGCGCTGCTGTTGATCTCCTGTGTAGGCGCAGCTGCGGTCCTCAGCTACAGCATCCTGTTCAACCAGCTCAACGGCGCCCCGCCGGTCGAGCATCTGTTCGTTTGGGCCAGTGCCGGCAGCTTCGTTCTGCCGATGGGCTACGTGGTGGATCCACTCGGGGCGGTGATGCTGGCGCTGGTCACCACCATCGCCCTGTTGGTGCTGGTGTATTCCCACGGCTACATGGCCCACGACAAGGGCTATGTGCGCTTCTTCACCTACCTGGCGCTATTCAGCAGCTCCATGCTGGGACTGATCATCAGCCCCAATCTCCTGGAGATCTACGTCTTCTGGGAACTGGTGGGCATGTGCTCCTACCTATTGGTGGGCTTCTGGTATGACCGCGACGGTGCTGCCCACGCTGCTCAGAAGGCCTTTGTGGTGAACCGGGTTGGTGACTTCGGCCTGCTGCTGGGCATCCTTGGCCTGTTCTGGGCCACCGGAAGCTTCGATTTCCAAGGAATCGCCGATGGCCTGCAAAACGGCCTAGCCGCCGGAACGGTTGCGCCATGGGCAGCACTGCTGCTCTGTCTGCTGGTGTTCATGGGTCCGATGGCCAAGTCGGCCCAATTCCCCCTCCACGTCTGGCTGCCAGATGCCATGGAGGGTCCGACGCCGATCTCTGCTCTGATTCACGCCGCCACGATGGTGGCCGCAGGGGTGTTCCTGGTCGCCCGCCTCGATCCCCTCTACGCCCAGTTCCCCGTCGTACAAACCGTGATCGCCGTTGTTGGCACGATCACCTGCTTCCTGGGGGCCTCCATTGCCCTCACCCAAATGGACCTGAAGAAGGGTCTGGCCTACAGCACCGTCTCTCAACTCGGCTACATGATGTTGGCCATGGGTTGCGGAGCCCCGGTTGCCGGCATCTTCCACCTGGTGACCCACGCCTTCTTCAAGGCGATGTTGTTCCTGGGATCAGGCTCTGTCATTCACGCGATGGAGGAGGTGGTGGGCCACGAGCCCGTTCTCGCCCAGGACATGCGCCTGATGGGAGGCCTGCGCAAGAAGATGCCCGTCACCTCGATCACCTTCTTCATCGGCTGCATCGCCATCAGTGGCATCCCCCCCCTGGCTGGCTTCTGGAGCAAGGACGAAATTCTTGGTCAAGCCTTCAACAGCTACCCGCTGCTCTGGGTGGTGGGCTTCCTGACGGCGGGAATGACGGCCTTCTACATGTTCCGCCTCTATTTCCTCACATTTGAAGGGGAGTTCCGCGGCAATGACACCGCCATGCAGGCCCAGCTGCTGACCGCAGCCGGCAAAGATCCTTCCGAGCACCACGCCCATGGCGGCAGCGTGCATGAGTCGGCCTGGCCGATGGCGGCACCCTTGGCGGTTCTGGCGGTGCCTTCTGTTCTGATTGGCCTGCTGGGCACCCCCTGGAACAGCCGCTTCGCAGGCCTTCTCAATCCCGAAGAAGCCCGCGAAATGGCCGAACAGTTCAGCTGGGGCGAGTTTCTGCCCCTGGCGGGTGCCTCCGTGGCCATCTCCGTTACCGGTATCACCCTGGCTGTTCTGGCCTATGCCCTGCGTCGGATCGATCTGGGGCAACTTGTAGCAAGCCGATTCCCGGCGGTGAATGCCTTCCTCGCCAACAAGTGGTATCTCGATGTGGTGAACGACAAGCTGTTTGTGCGGGGTAGCCGCAAACTGGCGCGGGAGGTGCTCGAGGTGGACGCCAAAGTGGTGGACGGCGTGGTGAACCTCACCGGACTGCTCACCCTCGGCAGCGGAGAAGGTCTCAAATATCTCGAGACCGGACGGGCCCAGTTTTATGCCCTGATTGTGTTCGCCGGCGTGATCGGCCTAGTGGTGCTGTTCGGCGTGATCGGCGGCCCAATCGCTTAGATCCCATCGCCCATGTGTGTCATCGCCTATCGAGGTGATGACACAGCGGCCATGATTTCTACGATCCAACCAGTAAGGGTCGGATTCACAGAGTGTTCGAATTCGCAGTCGCCGGACTTGGCGAGCCGGTGCAGGCCACAGTGCCATGGCTGAGCCTTTCGATCCTGGTGCCGATCGTGGGTGCTCTGCTGGTTCCCCTCGTTCCTGACGAAGGCGATGGCAAGAAGGTGCGCTGGTACGCCCTGATCGTGACGCTGATCACCTTCCTGATCACCGTTGCGGCGTACCTCACGGGCTATGACCCCAGCCTGAGCGGCCTGCAGCTGTCGGAACGGGTGAGCTGGCTTCCCGATCTGGGGCTCACGTGGGCGGTGGGAGCCGATGGGCTGTCGATGCCGCTGATTTTGCTCACCAGCTTCATCACAACCCTGGCCTGCCTGGCGGCATGGCCGGTGAGTTTCAAGCCACGCTTGTTTTATTTCCTGCTGCTGGCCATGGACGGCGGCCAGATCGCCGTCTTTGCCGTGCAGGACATGCTGCTGTTCTTCTTGGCCTGGGAGCTGGAACTGATCCCGGTGTATTTGCTGCTGGCCATCTGGGGCGGCAAGAAACGCCAGTACGCCGCCACCAAATTCATCCTCTACACCGCCGGCAGTTCCCTGTTCATCCTGTTGGCCGCTCTGGCCATGGGCTTCTTCGGCGGCGGCACCCCCAGCTTTGAGTACACCGTTCTTGCGGCCAAAGACTTCGGCACAGGCTTTCAACTGCTCTGCTACGCCGGGCTCTTGATCGCCTTTGGCGTGAAACTGCCGATCGTGCCCCTACACACCTGGCTGCCGGACGCCCATGGCGAAGCCACAGCACCGGTGCACATGCTCTTGGCCGGCATCCTGCTGAAGATGGGGGGCTATGCCCTGCTGCGCTTCAACTGTGAGCTGCTGCCAGCAGCTCACTCCCAGTTCGCCCCACTGCTGATCGTGCTGGGGGTGGTGAACATCATCTACGCCGCCCTCACCTCCTTCGCCCAGCGCAACCTCAAGCGCAAGATCGCCTACAGCTCGATCAGCCACATGGGCTTCGTGCTGATCGGCGTGGGCAGCTTCAGTGCCTTGGGCACCAGTGGCGCCATGCTGCAGATGATCAGCCACGGCTTGATCGGCGCCAGCTTGTTCTTCCTCGTGGGTGCCACCTACGACCGCACCCACACCCTTCAGCTGGATGAGATGGGAGGCATTGGCCAGAAGATGCGAATCATGTTCGCGCTCTGGACGGTGTGTGCCCTCGCATCCCTGGCCCTGCCAGGCATGAGCGGATTCGTTAGTGAATTGATGGTGTTCGCTGGTTTTGCGACGGATGAGGCCTACACCCTGCCTTTCCGCGTGGTGATCTGCGGGCTGGCCGCTGTGGGCGTGATCCTCACACCGATCTACCTGCTCTCGATGCTGCGGGAAATCTTCTTCGGCAAAGAGAAGGAGGAGCTGGTGTCCCACACCAACCTCGTGGATGCAGAGCCGCGCGAGGTGTACATCATTGGCTGCCTGCTGGTGCCGATCATCGGAATCGGGCTCTACCCCAAGCTGATGACCGACAGCTACCGCAGCTCGATTGAAGCCCTGGTAAACCGCAACCTGGGTGCCATGGAACAGGTGATCTCACCGACGGCCCCTTTAATTCGAGGCCAGGCACCGGTTCCTGCGGTCATCCAGGCCCCTGCCGTGGGCGCGTCATAAATCACGTATCGATTCCGATTCATCCCCCCCAACCGTCCGTAGGTTCCAGGGGAACGCTCCCCTGCCATGCGTCAGATCAACTTCGGCCTGATCTTTAGCTTCGGCCTGATCACGGTGTTCTTCACCCTGGCGAACACCAATCCCACGACGGTTCACGTGTTGCCCGGGGTCGAGTACACCCTGCCGTTGGCGGGTCTTCTGCTGCTGGCAGCGGGAATGGGAGCCGTCTCAGCCTGGTTCTTCGCCGCCTGGACCGGCATGCTCAACAACGTTGAACAATTCAGCAAGGCGAACGAATACGAAGCACAGCAGGTGCGCATCCAGGAACTGGAGACCGACCTCAACCGCTACCGCTCCACCGTTGAAACCCAGCTGGGTCTCCTCCCCGCGACCACCGTGAGCGCGAGCAGCGCTGAGAGCGACGACAGCGATGAAGCAGAGGTCACCGATGCCAGCAGTGCGGCTTAAGGCAGCACTGGCAACAACGGTTTGGGGCCGATACCTTTCCGGGAAAGGGTGAATTGACTTGCTCCAGGTGGCCCCCAAAGACGGCGCTGATGCTGGAGCTCGCCTTGCGATTCGGCTGCTACAAGACGCAGCGGAGCGGGGAGATCTCGATCCCTGGGATGTGGATGTAATCGCCGTCATCGACGGCTTTCTGGATCAACTCCGGCAACGCATCGAAGTTCCCGGGCAGGTGGCAGCCGTCCTTACCGGACGGGGGGGCAGCTACGAGCGGGACCTGGCGGAAAGCAGCGAAGCCTTCCTGGCCGCCTCCGTGCTGGTGGGCCTCAAGGCGGAGATGCTCGAAACCAGCATGCTTCCGCCACCTCCCGAAGTCGAAGATCACTTTGACGCCGACTTCGATGAGCAAGGTTGGCTGGATCCGGCCTTTGATCTACCCCGACGGCCGGAACGCCATCTGCAGCGGCGTCCCGTGGCGCCACCGCCGTTACGTCGCCCCGTCACCCTTGGGGAGCTGATCGAACAGCTGGAATCGATTGCCGAGCAGCTGGAATCAGACGAACTCGAGGCACGCCGCCGTAAACGGCAGAAGCGCTACAGCAACCGTGAAGCCATCGCCCAGGTGGCAGGGCTGGCCCACCGCGAAAAGCTTCCGGAAACAACCGCAGCACTAGGAGTGTTTCTCAACGGTTGGGAGACCGCCCTGGACTGGGTGGGCTTCGATCAACTGGTGGAGCATTGGGAGGTAGCCGCCGCCGCGGACCTGGACCGTGACCGCGTCGGGGTGTTCTGGGCCCTGCTGTTTCTCTCCTCCCAAGGCCGGGTTGAGCTGGAGCAGGAGGGTTGGCTGCACGGTCCGCTGCGACTGAAATTCATCCCCGCGAGTGGCACTGCAACGCAACTGCCGATCCGCAGCCTTCAGGTGCCAGATCCGTCGCCGACCCGGACGGTCGTGGCGGCCTAAGACCGGGTCTATGGTCACTACCTTGTATTGACCGGACCAAACGCCAATGAAGGCGATGATTCTGGCGGCTGGTAAGGGGACGCGGGTCCAACCAATCACCCATGTGATCCCCAAGCCGATGATTCCGATCCTGCAGAAGCCGGTGATGGAATTTCTGCTGGAACTGCTCAAGGAGCACGGTTTCACAGAAGTGATGGTGAACGTCTCCCACCTGGCCGAAGAGATTGAAAATTACTTCCGAGATGGCCAGCGTTTCGGGGTTGAGATTGCCTACAGCTTTGAAGGACGGATTGAAGACGGTGAACTGATCGGTAGTGCCCTGGGATCCGCTGGCGGGCTTAAAAAAATCCAGGATTTCCAGCATTTCTTTGACGACACCTTCGTGGTGCTCTGCGGAGATGCGCTGATCGACCTTGATCTCAGCGAAGCGGTACGCAAGCACCGGGAAAAGGGTGCGATCGCCAGCCTCGTCACCAAACGGGTCCCCAAGGATCAGGTGAGCAGCTACGGCGTTGTGGTCACCGATGACCAGAACAGAATCTCAAGCTTCCAGGAAAAGCCCAGCGTCGACGAAGCCCTCAGCGACACGATCAACACCGGCATCTACATCTTCGAGCCGGAGATCTTTGAGCACATCCCTTCGGGGCAGTCCTTCGACATCGGCTCGGATCTATTCCCGAAACTGGCCGAGCTCGGTGCCCCCTTTTATGCCATCCCGATGGATTTCGAATGGGTGGATATCGGCAAGGTTCCCGATTACTGGCAAGCCATCCGCAGCGTGTTGATGGGTGACGTTCGTCAGGTGGGCGTCCCCGGCAAGGAAGTGCGCCCCGGGGTTTACACCGGTCTGAATGTGGCCGCCAACTGGGACAAGATCAACGTCAGCGGCCCCGTCTACGTGGGCGGCATGACCAAGATCGAAGATGGCGCGACCATCGTTGGTCCCACCATGATCGGCCCCAGCTGCCACATCTGTGAGGGCGCCACGGTCGACAACTCGATCATTTTCGACTACTCACGCATCGGCCCCGGCGTGCAGCTGCTGGAGAAACTGGTGTTCGGGCGCTACTGCGTGGGCAAGGACGGCGATCACTTCGACCTGCAGGAGGCCTCCCTCGACTGGCTGATCACCGATGCCCGTCGTCAGGACCTGGTGGAGCCTTCACCCCAGCAGAAAGCCATGGCGGAGCTGCTGGGTACCGACCTCACCCAGGCAGCGAGCTGAGTCCGGCGAGATCAAGGATCATCGGGATGCGTTCCTCCGCCTTGATCGCCATCAGGTGCACACCACGCACGATGCCGAGATAGCGCTTCACCTGTTCAGCGGCGATGGCCACGCCCTCCATGGCTGGATTCTCGGCGCACTCAAGCCGATGGATCAACGCATCGGGGATGCAGGCTCCCGGAACAACGCGGTTGATGAACCGGGCATTCTTGGCTGACTTCAGCAGGAACACGCCAGCGAGCACGGGCAGACCCAGGGGGCCGGCCAGCTCGCGCTGGAAGCGCTCGAGCGCTTCAGGGTCCATCACCATCTGGGTTTGAACGAAGCGGGCTCCCGCCGCCTGCTTGCGCTGCAACCGACGCTGGAGACCGCTCCAACTCCTGGATTGTGGGTCAGCGGCACACCCCGCAAACAGCGTGGTCGCCCCATCCGGCAGGGTGCCCTGCACTGGATCCACGCCCCGATTGAGGGCTTCCACCTGCTGCAACAGCTTCACGGACTCAAACTCATTGACCGGCCGTGCATCCGCCTGATCACCCGCCCGCACCGGATCACCAGTGAGACACAACAGGTTGCGGATCCCCAGCGCATGGGCCCCGAGCAGGTCGGACTGAAGGGCGATGCGATTGCGATCCCGGCAGGCCATCTGCAACACCGGTTCCAGACCGGCCTCAAGCAGCAACTTGCAGGAGGCGAGGCTGCTCATCCGCATCACGGCCCGACTGCCATCGGTCACATTCACCGCATGGACACGGCCTTGCAGCGATGCGGCCATGGCCAGCATGTGCGTCGGATCGGCTCCGCGCGGAGGCATCACCTCGGCCGTGAGCACCTGATCCCCGGCCTCAATTGCGCGCTGCAGCGCCGTCCTCAAATCTCGATCCATTTCACCGGCCCACTATGCAGGATCAGACCGGTGGTCCGGACTAGCATGACTCCAACGGTGGTCACCCATGTCCTCCCTCGACGGTACCGATCCTCTGGAGATCTCCCTTTCTGCTAGGGAGATCGAGATCATCGAGCTCGTGGCCGAAGGACTGACCAATCAGGAAATCGCTGACCGTCTCACCATCAGCAAACGAACGGTAGACAACCATGTGAGCAACGTGTTCACCAAGACCGGGTCCAAGAACCGGGTGGCACTGCTCAATTGGGCCATGGACAACGGCAAGATCTGCCGAGACGGCTTCAACTGTTGCGTCCTTCCAGAACTCGATCCCCCCTCAGCCTGATCGTGGAGCTGACAGGCTCCGGCAGGCTTTGCAGAGAGGTAGGACCCACAGGAATCTGAAACAGCGTGGCGTATTCCATGCAGGCCTCCACGCTGGATCCCGCGAAGCGAAGCATTCCAGTTGTGTCGTACAGACCCACCACTGGATAGAACCACCGATCAGAACACCTCAAATCTAAAGGAAACCTGTAGGAAAATCCAGTCTGGTCTTAGGACCAGCCAAAACGGCGACGCTGCTCCTCGGGCCAGGACTGAACCGGATGCTGGGCCAGCACCGCATTGCTCCAGCGGGACTCTCCGGTGATCTCCTCTCCGCACCAGGGCGGAATATGCAGATCCTCCTGGGCCGATGCCAGCTCCACCTCCGCCAGCACCAAGGGAGCGTTCTCAGCCTGGAAACAATCCACCACCCAGTCACCACCAGGGCAATCCAAGGCGTAGCGGACTTTATCCAGGCGGTGGGGCGCCAGATCCCAGAGGGCTTCGGCATCCGCCACGGGGATCGGATATTCGAACTCGTGGCGCACCAGGCCAACGGCATCAGCAGCAGCCTTCAGGGTGAGCCAGGCCTGATCCGTGCCACGCAGGCGCATCCGCACCGTCAAACCTTCGGCACTGGCGGCCAGGTAGCCCTGACGCAGGGGCTGTGCCGGGCCAGCACTGCTGCGCCAGGCATCTGACCGCACCAGAAAGCGCCGTTCAATCTCAAGGGCCATGGATCAATTCTGCGAGGGCTGAGCCGCATGCAGGCTTCCCGCCCAGTGCAGCTTGTGGGACAGGGTTCGGTAATACGACGGGCTTTGATTGAGCAACACCATCAGGGCATGGTGGCGCGCCTGCTGAACAACACAGCACTCTCCTGGTTCGAGCACCGTGCAGCCCACACCGTCCTTCCACAGCTTGATGCGGTGATCCCCAGCCCCCAGCGGCCAGATCGCCAACCTGGCCCGGGGCGGCACCACCAGCGTTCGGCTGGAGAGGCTCATCGGGCAGATCGGGGCGACGATGATGGCATCGATGCCGGGATGAAGAATGGGCCCCCCTGCCGCAAGGGCGTACCCGGTGGACCCCGTGGGGGTAGAGAGAATCAGACCGTCACCACGCACCTGGTCGATCACTTCCCCATCGATCTCGAGCTCCAGGGTGCAGGTGGGCGAAATCTCATCGCGGTAGGCCCGGAGGTAGAAGTCGTTGAAGGCCCAGTGGTGCTCTTCATCGTCTTCCAAATCCGGCTGTTGCAGCAGACCGGGGGAGGCCGCACGGTCCTCTGCAGAGCGGCGATCCACCATCGCCTGAAGCATCATGCGCCGTTCGATCGCGAACTGATCGTCCTGAAGGCGTTGCCAGATCTGATCGCCGCGCAACACACGGCGGTCGTGGGTAAGAAAGCCCAGATGGCCTCCCACATTGATGCTGAGGATCGGGATGTCATGCACCGCCAGGTGGCGAGCAGCTCCGAGCACCGTGCCATCCCCCCCCAGCACCAGCGCCAGGTCTGGAAACGACTCCTCAACAGCCAGCAAGCCGGGGAAAGGATTCACCCGCGGCCCCGACATCGCAGTGACCACGTGGGAGCCCAGAGCTTTCAGCTCTTTGGCACATTGCCTGGCTTCACGCTGGGCAGGCTGGCTGTCGGCCCGATAGATCACCCAGACCCGATCGAGACGCATGACCCAGGTGTGCGGGGGTTACCAGCGCAGCAGGTTGAACTGCTCCATGTCGACGGTAACGCGATTGCGATAAAGCGACAGCAGGATCGCCAGACCGACGGCTGCCTCAGCGGCGGCCACCGTGATCACGAAGACAGCGAAAACCTGGCCGCGAATCAAATCACCATCCACAAAGGAGGAGAAAGCCATCAGGTTGATGTTCACGGCATTGAGCATCAGCTCAATGCTCATCAGCACGCGCACCGCATTGCGGCTGTTGATCAGGCCCCAAACACCGATGCAAAAGAGCATGGCCGCCACCAAGAGGTAGGCCTGCAGGGATGGAAGCGTGGCAAGAAAATCGCTCATCAGTCCGCTCGATTCATCAGCAGGGGAGTACGGGCCTTCTCAATCAGGCCTTGATCGGCCACCTCACCGGTCACCACATCGGTGGCCAACACATCACGACGGGCCAGCACGATGGCGCCGATCATGGCCATCAACAGCAGTACCGACGCCACCTCAAACGGCAACAGGTAATCGGTGAACAGGTGTTCACCGATGCGAGCCGTGGCTTCTTCACCCACAGCGGGAGGACCGGGCAACGACCAGGGGGTGGTGACCACAACACGAACCAGCAACGCCAGCAGACCGGCGCAGACGCCAGCGGAGACCGCACGGCGCGTGGTGAGATTGGCGATGGCCTTGAGGTCTTCCCGCTTGTTCACGAGCATGATCGCGAACAGGATCAACACATTGATCGCGCCCACGTACACGAGGATCTGTGCCATGGCCACGAAACTGGCATTCAGCAGCAGGTAGAGCCCTGCAACGGCTGTGAACACCCCGCCCAGCAGGAAGGCGGAATAGACGATGTTGCTGAGCAGCACCACACCCAAAGCGCCGATCACCACAACGGCGGACAGCACCAGAAAACAGATCAGCTCGGTGGTTGTCGCGATGGTCATGCGTCGCCCTCCTTGGCCTCACTGGAGGATTGTCCCTCATTCTTGGCAGCCGGCTTGGCGGGAGGGGTGAGGGTCTCCAACACCTGTGAGGGCAGCTGGCCAGCCCGGGGGCGATCGGCAGCAACACCGTGGGGATCCATCTCGCCCGCCGGCAGATAGGCGAGTTCACGCAGGGGAACGACCGAGGGATCGGTGGTGACGCTGGTGGGAAGGCGTCCGAGGGCAACGTTGTCGTAGTTGAGGCTGTGGCGATCAAAAGCGGCCAGCTCGTACTCCTCCGTCATCGAGAGGCAGTTGGTGGGGCAGTACTCGACACAGTTGCCGCAGAAAATGCAAACGCCGAAGTCGATGGAGTAGTTGCGCAGCTCCTTCTTCTTCGTGGCTTTGTTCATCACCCAGTCGACCACCGGAAGGTTGATCGGGCACACCCTGACGCACACCTCACAGGCGATGCACTTGTCGAATTCGTAGTGAATCCGGCCCCGATAACGCTCGGAGGGAATGAGCTTCTCGTAGGGGTACTGCACCGTGACCGGACGGCGCTGCATGTGGTCAAACGTGACCGAAAAGCCTTGGGCCAGATTCCGGGCTGCATCGACTGCATCCCGGGTGTAATCACCGACCTGTTTGAGGAAGCCGAACATGGTCTGAAGGGGAGAGAGCGAAGCGGAGCCGGGAGCGCAGAAATCCTAGGTAGGAAAACCTAGCCGCCGAATGCAACGGGGAAAGCAAGCTTGAGGGCTGCTGTCACCAGAAGATTCACCAGGGAAAGGGGCAGCAGGAACTTCCAGCCCAGGTCGAGCAGCTGGTCAATGCGGACGCGGGGGGTGGTCCAGCGCAGCAGGATCGCCACGAACACCAGCAGATAAGCCTTGAGCACCGTCATCACGATGCCAACGGTGCCCGTGATCACCTGCACCACTGGTGCATCGATGGGCTGGTTCAACCAGCCGGCCAGCCACTCCACAGGGATCGGGAAGCCCCAGCCACCGAGATACAGAACGCTGACCAGGACAGCCGAGAGCACCAGGTTGATGTAACCCGCCAGGTAGAAGAGGGCGAACTTCATGCCCGCGTACTCGGTCTGGTAGCCAGCGACCAGTTCTTCCTCAGCTTCGGGAAGGTCGAAGGGCAGCCGCTCACACTCGGCCAGGGCACAGATCCAGAAAATCAGGAAGCCCACCGGCTGACGCCAGATGTTCCAGCTCAAAATGCCGGCACCGGTCTGCTGACCCACGATGTCGACCGTGCTCAGCGAGTTGCTCATCATCACGATGGCCAGAACCGCAAGAGCTAGGGGAATTTCGTAGCTGATCGATTGAGCAGCGGCCCGCAGTCCCCCGAGCAGCGAATACTTGTTGTTCGAGGCATAGCCGCTCATCAACAAGCCGATCGGCTGAATGCTGCTGAAGGCGATCCAAAGAAAGATCCCAACGCCCACGTTGCTGATCAGCAGGTTCTGGCCAAAGGGAATGATCAGCCAGGAAATGATCACCGGCACCACCACCAGCACCGGGCCGAGGGTGAACAGCAGGCTGTCGGCGCGCGCCGGAATGATGTCTTCCTTGACCAGCAGCTTGAGGCCGTCGGCCAAGGGCTGAAGTACACCAAGTGCACCGGCATATTCCGGACCGATCCGCTGCTGAACGGCGGCGGAAATCTTGCGTTCCAGCCAGACCGAAACCAGCACACCCACCACTGCAGCCACCAGGACCAGCAGCATCGGCAGCGGCAACCAAAGCAGCCTCGCGACCTCCGGGGAGAAGCCAAACCCTTGCAGGGCCTGGCTAAAGCTCAATTCCAGGTCCAATCCCGGACTCACCATGGTGTCGACGGATGTGGGTGCAACTTAGGCGGCCGGAGCCGAGACGCGCTCCTCAATGGGCATCCAAGAGCGTGGCTGGGATCCGGAGTAGATCTGCGAAGGCCGGAAAATCCGGTTCGCTCCGAGCTGCTCCCGCCAATGGGCCAGCCAGCCGGCGACCCTGGCGATAGCGAAGACCGGCGTGAACAGATCCCTGGGTATGCCGAGCTTGCGATACACCAGGCCCGAATAGAAATCCACGTTGGGATAAATCCCCTTGGGGCCAAGGCGGGACGCTGCTTCTTCTTCGATCGCCCGGGCCACGTCGTAGAGGTCGTCATGACCGAAGCTCGCGAACATCTCCTCCACCAGGGCTTGCAGGATCACGGCACGGGGGTCTTTGACCTTGTATTCACGGTGGCCGAAGCCCATGATTTTGCGCTTGGCCGCGATGGCCTCATCCAGGAAAGCGCCAGCGTTCTCGGGACTTCCCACCTGCTCGAGCATGGCAAGGACGTCTTCATTGGCGCCGCCGTGGAGTGGGCCAGCCAGGGTGCCGACGGCTGAAGCCACCACGGCGTAGGGGTCGGTGAGGGTGCTGGCGGTGACCCGGGCACTGAAGGTGCTGGCGTTGAGGCTGTGCTCGGCATGGAGCATCAGGCATCGATCAAAGATCCGCGCCGCCAGGGGATCCGGCTCACGTTCCGTGAGCATGTAGAGGAAATTGGCGGAATAGGCCAGATCATCCCGGGGTTGAATTGGGTCCTGGCCTTTGCGGATCAGCTGAAAGGCCGCCACCATCGTGGGGATCTTGGCGATCAGCCGCACTACCGCGTCATAGATGTACTGCGGGTCGTCGATCGCCCGGCGCGAATAGAACAGTCCCAGGGATGCTGCACTGGACTGCAGCGCGTCCATCGGGTGGCCGCTGGCCGGGAAGCACTTCATCATGTCCCGCACCCGGAAGCTGACGCGCCGGTGCATCTGCACAGCGTGCTCAAACTCCGCCAGCTGGTCGCGGCTGGGCAGCTCTCCCCAGATCAGCAGGTAGGCCGTTTCCAGGAAGCTGCTGTTGGCCGCCAGATCCTGCATCGGATAGCCGCGATAGGTGAGCAGCCCTTGCTCTCCATCGATGTCGCAGATCGCCGACTGGGTGGCCGGCACGCCATCCAGGCCTGGACGCAGTTCGATCCCGGTCCGCGCATGGCGCAGGTCACCTGTCTGCTGCTGAGCCAAGGGCCGGTCGCCTCTTTCAGCAACTTAAGTCGTCAATCAACAGTGCTGGCCGAAGCAAGGCCTGCAACTGCCACTGGCCCGCGGAACGACGCAGCTGGATCACACCGGCTTTCTTCAGCACCAGGGCACCGGGGGCACACTTCAGAAGAGCACAGGCCAGATCGCCAAGGTCCGGCTCATGGCCCACCAGACCGAGATATCCATCCCACGGCGTCAACAACGTTTCAAGGGCGCCTCCAGGTTGAAGGCATTCGTCCACCGCCAGCTCTGGAGCAAGCCCCGCCTCCAAAGCCAGTTCCGCCGTTTGCAACGCCCGAAGGTACGGACTCGAGAGCAGGCGATCCAACCGCAGTCCCCGTTGCACCAGGGCCTCCATCACCCGCTGGGTTCGCTGACGGCCGGCGGCGGTCAAGGGGCGTTCCGGATGGTCCTGGCCCGCCTGGCGGGGTTCGGCGATGCCATGCCGCAACAGCACCAGGTCAGCCAAGCTCGAGCCGGGCATGCAACGGAATCTCGGTAGCGCCCTGCTCCTGACGATCAACGTCGATGGCAACTGCAAGGCCGCGGACCTGGTCCTGGAGGGGCCGCCCCGCCATCACCTGCAGCAGGGCCCATGGCCGCCATTGCCCCAACAGTGCGCGGGCCGGCTCATCCGCCAGTAAGAGGGCCTGCGCGGGTTGGGAAGACGCTGTGAGCTCCTGCCACTGGTTCAAGCGAGGCTGGAGAGCACGTCCGTTCTGGCGTTGCGCCAGAGCGATCAAGGACTCCCCCCACCAGTTCAGCGCTGACGAGCGAACCTGAGCCACGGCCAATTGAGCGTCCACCCCGGGCTGGCGTCCCCGCTGGCGCACCAGGCGCGTCCACACGCTCAACACCTCGCCATCGCCCTCCAGCTCAGAACGGGTCAGACCCTGCTCCTGCAAACGGGCGTCCACCGCATCCCTGGCAGGGTTTTGCGGGCGGGTGGCCAGCAGCCACCCCTCGGGTTGGTCCTGCCAGAGGAGAGGGCCGTCATCGGCTTCAACAACAGCATCTGCCGCCGGCTGATCCGCCAAGTGCTGCTCAAGCACCGGAGCGAACCATTGGGCCAACGGATGGCTTTCGCTTGGATCCAACAAACGGGCTGGACTCTGCAGCTGCGCCAGCCAGCGGGCATGGCCGCCGGCCGACGCGGTCAGATCCGTGAGCCCAGGCCAGGGGTCGGTGCTTAGGGCTTGCTGGAACCCAAGTCGCCCATCCACCGCCAGGGTTGAACCCTCCGGCCGCAGTGATGCCACAAGTCCGCTCAGATCGTCCCGTTGGGCCACCAGCTCCGGCAGCTGCAACCAATGCTCAAGGGCGTGGGGCGATGCCGTCAGCAGAGCCACTCCCTCGCCGAGCTCAGCAACTTGACGCTGCAGGCGTTGATCCCCCAGCTGATGCTGATCCGGGAGCTGCGAGACATCGAGGGCCTGCTCCAGCACGCCCCGGCCTGAGGCCACGAGGAGCAGATCGTCGTCAATCAACGCCGTGGCCAGGGGTTGGGGGTCATGCCCCACCAACGCTCCCTGGCCGCTAATCACACCGATGCCGCGATAACTGCTGATCTGGAGGTCGGTGCCCGCCAGGCTGCGGGTCTGCCAGAACCGTTGCAGAAAGCGCCGGGCGCCGTCGTTATCCCGACTGGTTAGAGCCAACACCCAGCCGGCATTTGTGTCCCCATCGATGAGGGTGAGGCTGACCTCCTCACCAAGCCAGGGCTCCAACTCAAGGCCGAACTGGAGACCCGCCAAGGCAAAGACGCCTTCGCGCCACTGCCGTGCACCATCTCGGGCATCACGGCGTTGGGATGCAGGGGCAACGGCCTGGGCATAGGCCGGCAACCGTCCGGGATCGGCCAGCCAATGGACGGACAAATCAGCATCCCGGGGCACAAACCGGGCCGCCCGAGGCAAGTGCAACGGCTGCTCTGCCAGCTGCAGGGGGCTCTGGCGATTCATAGTCCAGAGCAGGCCAACGGCCAGCAGAAGCAGCGACAGCAGCACAGCGCCGGCAGCGCTGAGGAAGGGGCGGGCCTTCATGGGCCGGCGGTCTCGGGTCGCCTCATCTTTGTCCATCACCGCAGAATGGCGCCATGGGCCAATCCCAACAACCACAATCAATCCAAGCCTCTGAATTGCAGCAATGGCTGCAAAGCGAGCGACCTTCCCCGCAACTGGTGGATGTGCGCGAGGAGGCTGAGCTTGCGATCGCTGCCTTCCCTGGTGCGGTGCTGCACCGCCCCCTGAGCCAATCGAATGAATGGCTTGGAACACTCCAGGCCGACCTCAAACCCGATCAAGCCGTCGTGGTGGTCTGCCATGCCGGCGTGCGCAGCTACCACTTCGGCCTGTGGCTGCTGGACCAACCCTGGGGCCTTGAGGTGTGGAACCTTGAAGGAGGCATTGATGCCTGGAGCCTTCAGGTGGATCCCAGCGTTCCCCGCTACTGATGAGCAAGCCCCTGTCCCTTCGGCAAGAACAGGTGCTTCAGGCGACGGTGCACCATTACGTCGACACGATGGAGCCGGTGGGCAGCCGCACCCTGGTGCAACGCTTCGGCATCCCCGCCAGCTCCGCCACCGTTCGCTCCGCCATGGGGGCGCTTGAGCGCCGCGGACTGCTGCAGCAACCACACACGTCAGCCGGACGCGTTCCCAGCCCGATGGGATACCGGCACTACGTGGATGCGCTGCTGCCGGAACCCGGCATCGCCGTTCAACACCTGGAACGGGAGCTCACCGGACTCAGTCTTCGCTGGGCCGGTTTGGACGACCTGCTGATGCATGTGGCACGGCGGCTGACGGATTTCACTGGCCTGATGAGCCTGATCACCCAACCGCAGCAGGAGAACCGCCAACTTGAGACGATCCGTCTGGTGCCCAGCGGTGATCGACTGCTGGTGATGCTGGTGGAAGCCAATGGCCGGGCCAACCACCTGAACCTGCGCCTGCCCCACGGGGCTGAAACCGAACTCACAGCGATGGAACGTTGGGCGTCGGCACAGCTCGAGCAGGGAGACCTGAACTGGGAGGCTCTGCCCAGGCAGCTGCAAAGCAGCGGCGCTGTGCTGCGCAACGCCCTTGAACAACCGACGCCCACCAACTCCACGCAGGTGGTGGTGCATGGCCTCTCGAGGCTGGTGAGCGAACCGGAATTTGAAAGCACGTCCAGCCTTCGACCGCTGCTGGAACTGATCGACGACCAGCCTGGGACCTTGATCAGCCGCGGTGAATCCGCACGGGTATGGATCGGCGACGAACATCCGCAGCCAGCGCTGGAAGCCTGTGCCGTGGTTCAGGCCCCCTATCGCTGCAACGAGGGGCTGGGCCATGTGGCCCTGGTGGGTCCTATGCGCATGGCCTATGCCACGGCACGGGCGGCGGTGCAGCGGGTGGCCCGCCACCTCGAATTGTTGCTGGCCTGAAGCCCGAACGTCAGAGCTGATCCCCCAGCTTCTCCGCCACGGTGTTGACGTCCTTATCGCCGCGGCCAGAGCAATTGATCACCACTTCCGTGCCATCGGCCAGGGTGGGGCAAAGCTGCTCAAGCCAGGCGAAGGCATGGGCGGTTTCCAGGGCCGGAATGATGCCCTCAAGCTCACTCACGAGCCGCAGAGCATCGAGGGCCTGTTGATCGGTGACTGCGGCGTACTCAGCACGCCCGATCTCCCGCAGGTAGCTGTGCTCCGGACCCACCCCGGGGTAATCAAGACCTGCACTGATGGAATGAGCCTCCATCACCTGGCCATCGCCGTCCTGCAGGAGCAGGCTCATGGCGCCATGCAGAACACCGGCACGACCCTCGGTGATCGTCGCGGCATGGCGCCCGGTGGCCACACCATCACCAGCGGCCTCAACACCGATCAGACGCACAGACGTGTCCTGAACAAAGGGATGGAACAGGCCCATGGCATTGGAGCCACCGCCAACGCAGGCCATCAGCACGTCGGGCAGCCGACCGAAGGCCTCCTGACACTGCTGCTTGGACTCTTCTCCGATCACGGCATGGAAATCCCGCACCAACATCGGATAGGGGTGCGGACCCGCAACGGATCCCAGGATGTAGTGGGTGGACTCAACATTGGTCACCCAGTCGCGGATGGCTTCACTGGTGGCGTCCTTGAGGGTGGCGGTGCCGGCCGTCACCGGTTGCACCGTGGCGCCCAGCAGGCGCATGCGGAACACATTGAGGGCCTGACGGCGCATATCTTCCGCGCCCATATAGATCACGCACTCCAAACCGAAGCGGGCACAGACCGTGGCCGTGGCAACGCCATGCTGCCCCGCACCGGTTTCGGCAATGATCCTCTTCTTGCCCATGCGCAGCGCCAGCAGGGCCTGCCCCAGGGCATTGTTGATCTTGTGGGCACCGGTGTGGTTGAGGTCTTCCCGCTTCAGCCAGATGCGGGGGCCACCGTCGGCGCGGCGGTAATGGGCGGTGAGACGCTCGGCCTCATACAAGGGTGTCGCCCGGCCGACGTAGTTCTTGAGCAGGCGATTGAGCTCAGCAGTGAAGGCGGGATCATTCCAGGCCTGGGCGGCGGCTTGCTCCAGTTCCGCCAACGCCGGCATCAGGGTCTCGGGCACGTACTGGCCGCCGAAACGTCCAAAGCGACCGTGGGCTCCGGGGCGCACCGCTGGCTGCAGGCTTGAGGGATCCGGAGTGCTGGCGTTGGGGAGGGTGCTGGTCACGGATCCACGGCGGAGCGTCGGGCCAGCGTAATCAGGCGGTCACGCCATGGGGCGCCCCATGGGCGGTCATCGACAATGCAACCCGGTTGCGAGGGGATGGATGCCGAAGGGAGGTTGGCAGGAATTCAGCAGTGCCGAGAGCCTGCAGCGACCGAGCGGGGCTGCGGCGGAGCCCACAGCCAAGGCGCAGCAAATGGTGCGGGTGCAGCCCACCCGCGGTGGAAAAGGTGGCAAAACCGTGACGGTGATCCGTGGCCTAGAGCTGGATGCTGCGGGATTCAAGGCGCTGCTGAAGAAGCTCAAAACACGCATCGGCAGTGGCGGCACCGCCAAGGACGGCGTGATCGAACTGCAAGGAGATCAGGTGGATCTGACGCTCGAGCTGCTCAGCAAGGAGGGATACCGGCCGAAACGGGCTGGGGGTTAAGGGAGAATGGCCGCCACTTCATGTCGTGGCCATGACCGCCAGCCCCACCTACGGAGAACTCACTAACAAGGGTGCCTCCACCAACATCGCCTGGCATGAGGCCTCCGTGGGCCGCGACGAGCGCTCGAAGCAGCGCGGTCACCGCAGCACCATTCTTTGGTTCACCGGACTGTCCGGCTCCGGCAAGAGCACCCTGGCCAATGCCGTCAACGCGGCACTGTTTGAGCGGGGACTCGCCACCTATGTGCTGGATGGGGACAACATCCGCCACGGCCTTTGCAAAGACCTGGGCTTCTCCGATGCCGACCGTGAGGAGAACATCCGCCGCATCGGTGAAGTGGCCAAGCTGTTCCTGGATGCGGGCGTAATCGTGCTGACCGCCTTTGTGTCCCCCTTCCGTGCTGATCGAGACAAGGCCCGCGGCCTGGTGGAGGACGGCGACTTCCTCGAGGTGTTCTGCGCCGCTGATCTCGAGGTCTGCGAATCCCGCGATCCCAAGGGCCTTTACGCCAAAGCACGGGCAGGGCAAATCAAGGAATTCACTGGCATCTCCAGCCCCTATGAAGCGCCGGAAACGCCCGAACTGAAGATCGACACCGGCAAGCAGGATCTGGCCGACTCCGTGGAGCTGGTGATCAAAGCGCTCCAGGAGCGTGGGGTGATTCCGGCGGCCTGAGTTCGCCGTCGCCAGCCCTGGCGGCATCCGCCAGGGTTTTTATGCAACTGGCCACCGGCACCGCCAACAGCAGTCCCAACAGATCCCCCACGCCATAGATCGCGCCCACCCGGGCGCCAATGGGCAAGGCAATCAGCAACCAGGCCGGTTGCAAACCCACGATGCTGCCCATCAGTCGCGGTTGGATCACCTGATCGACGATCTGACCGACGACTATCGCCGCGGCGAGCAGCTCAAGGCCTGTGCGCGGATCCTGCAGCCCCAGCACGGCACTCACGGAAACAATTGTGATCGCACTGGCGTAGGGAATCAGCGTTGTGAAGCCGATCAGCACGGCGAACAACACGCCATAGGGAATCTCCAGCACGGTGAACACCACCAGTTGTCCAGCGCTGAGGATCAGGGCCAACACCACCTGGCCTGCGAAATAGCCGCGGAATGTGCGATCCAGTGTCGAGCCCACCAGTCCACGCCAGCGTGGCGGCAACCACTGGAGCAGGCCCGCGGCGATCGGATCCGCCCCAAGCAGCAGAAACACCGCCAGCACCAGCACGATCACCACATTGATCGTGGTGCCCACCGTTGCCCCCAACAGGCCCAACAGGCGCTGGCTCAGCTGCGTGGCCAGCCGACTGAACTGGGCTACCAGATCACTGCTGAGATCAGCGAAATCGGCGGGCAGGCCATGGTCAAGCGCCCAGAGCTGACCTCGATCGATCCACTGCTCTGCCGCCGTGAGCAGAGACGGCGAAGCACTGATCAATTGGCTCAGCTGTTCAATCAAGAGAGGCACCAAGGCCACAGCCGCCCAGACCAGAAGCCCCAGGGTCACCAGAACCACGCTGACGATGGCCCAGGCCCGGGGAAGCCCCCGTTGCGCGAGCCAGCGGCAGGGCAGGTCCAGCAAAAAGGCAATCAAAGCCGCGGTGAGGAACAGCCCAGGGAACGGCGCGAACTGGATCAGCAAACGCTTCAGCACAAAGGCGTTCAAGCCCAGCACCGGTAACAGAAGACCAAGTCGCAACCAGGCCGGCCAGGGCGTCATCAAAACGATGACGCGAATCGATCAGTGCTGCTCAAGGGAGGCCGGCTTGGAAGCGGAACTGACGTAATGGCACCAAAAACTGAGCCAAGCGGCAATCCCGAGGAACTTGAAACCCTCCTCAAAGATCTGCACCGTCTCGTAGGAATTCGGCCACAGTCCCTGAAGGGCATCGGTCAGAACCGACAGGCCCAACAACACCACCGAAACCAGGAAGGTGTCGCCACCGAAGCGCCGTAGGGGGCCACGGAAGCGGAACAACAGCAGCCCGGTGAAGAAGGCGTAGGTGATGTAGAGGAAGGCCTCGCCGAGGTAGCGATCATGCACAAGGAACATGTCGTCGAGGCAGAGCCAAAGCGAGAAACCACCACCACAGAAGGCGAATTGGCGGTTCAGAACGGAGCCCTGGATCTGCCGGGTGGACGCCGCAAACAAGGCAATGGCAGCCGCCGCCATCCAAAGCAGATAGCCCACGCTGGAGAGGAAACCTTCCCCTAAAGGCGCCTTGCAGGACTGGGCCAAATCCTTCAACACCATCTTGGCGCTGATGCCCTCTGAGGCGCTCCAGACCAGGGCGACCGCATAGACGAAGGCCGCCGGCACCACCGCCCACAGCAGCGTGGAACGCAGGGTGGAACGAACGGGAACACTCATGAATCCATCTGAGAGAGGTAATCCGTGCTGCCCAGATCAACCAGGCGCGCATCCTTGGCCACCACAGCATCGTGAAGGCTGCTGCGATAGTCCTCGAGTTTCTGGGCCAAGCCAGCATCGGCCACCGAAAGGATCTGGGCCGCCAACAAGCCAGCGTTGAGGCCCCCACCGATGGCGACGGTGGCCACCGGAATCCCCCCCGGCATCTGCACGATCGAGTGGAGGGAATCGACCCCGGACAGCGCCTGGCTTTTCACCGGCACGCCGATCACGGGCAGCGTGGTGAGGGCCGCCACCATGCCGGGGAGATGGGCCGCCCCACCGGCACCGGCGACGATCACCCCAAATCCCTGATCCCGGGCCGCTTGAGCGAAGTTCACCATCTCCAAAGGGGTGCGGTGGGCCGAGAGCACCCGAACCTCCACCTCCACTCCCAGCTCGCGCAGGATGGCGGCAGCGGGTTCCATGGTGGGCAAGTCAGAGTCACTTCCCATCACAACGGCAACTCGAGGGAGCACTGGCAGCACAACGCAGAGGGGCAAGACTGCCATCGTCTCCCTCCATGGCTGCCGCGGCCAGTGTTGCGTTGATGCACCGGATCACCAACGTTCGTTTGCCGGTTCCCCTGCCTGGGGACGGAGACCAGCGCTACGGCGTCGACCTCGACGACCAGGGGCTGATCTGCCGCATCGACGCGATGGGCGCTGAGGCTCCACATACGGATGAGGACTGGAACGGCGACTGGCTCAGCCCCCGGGGTGTTGACCTGCAGATCAACGGCGGGCTGGGGCTGGCCTTCCCGGAACTGAGTGCGGCGGATCTACCCCGGCTGGAGGAACTGCTCGAGCTGTTGTGGCGCGATGGGGTCGAAGCGATCGCACCAACCCTGGTGACCTGCGGCATCGCACCGCTGCGCCAGGCCCTGGCCGTGCTGCGACAGGCCCGACAACAGCACCATCGAGGCCGTTGCCGGCTGCTGGGGGCCCATCTGGAGGGTCCCTTTCTGGCGGAGGCCCGCCGCGGCGCCCATCCCCGTGAACACCTGGCACGCCCAAGCCTGAAAGGCCTGGACGAACGGATCGGTGGGTTCGAAACGGAGATTGCCCTGGTCACCCTGGCCCCCGAACTGGAGGGGGCCGCTGCGGTGATCGGGCGTCTGCGGGAGCTGGGCATCGGCGTGGCCCTCGGCCACAGCGCCGCCACTGCAGAACAGGCAAGCGCCGGTTTCGATCAAGGGGTGGGCATGCTCACCCACGCTTTCAATGCCATGCCGGGCTTGCACCACCGAGCACCGGGGCCGCTGGGGGAAGCCTGCCGGCGCGGAGGGATTGCCCTGGGGCTGATCGCTGATGGCGTGCACGTGCACCCCACGATGGCCGTGCTGTTGCAACAGCTGGCGCCGGAGCAAACGGTGCTGGTGAGTGATGCGCTGGCCCCCTACGGCCTGGCCGACGGGGAGCACCGCTGGGACGAGCGGGTATTGGTGGTGGAGAACGGCACCTGCCGCCTCGAGGACGGCACCCTGGCGGGGGTGACCCTGCCGCAACTGGAGGGGGTGAAGCGGCTGGCCCACTGGAGTAACGGCCCCAGTGCTGCGATCTGGAGCGCCACGGTGGCGCCGAGGCGGGTGATCGGCGATGCAACGGGGTGCATGGACGCCTTGATGGGACGGCCACTGACGCAGCTGCTGCGCTGGCACCAGGACAACGGTGAGCTGCACTGGGCCTGCGCTGCTTAGGATCCCGCCGACGCAAACCCTTCCGCCATGGCCCCCGATCAGCTGCTGGAGCAGAAACAGGCCGAGAAGAAGGAGGTGAAGGGCTACTTCGAAACCACGGGCTTCGACCGCTGGAACCGCATCTACAGCGACAGCGACGACGTGAACAAGGTGCAGCGCAACATCCGCATCGGTCACCAGAAAACCGTTGATGAAGTGCTGGCCTGGATCAAGGAAAGCGGTGAACTCAGCGAGGCGAGCTTCTGCGATGCCGGCTGCGGTGTGGGCAGCCTGAGCCTGCCGCTGGCGGCCATGGGGGCTGGATCCATCAACGCCAGCGACATTTCCGAGGCCATGGCCCAGGAAGCGGAGCGCCGGGCCCGCGAGGCCGGTCTCGACATGGCCAAGCTGAACTTCTTCGCCAGCGACCTGGAAAGCCTGAGCGGTTCCTTCCACACGGTGTGCTGCCTGGATGTGTTCATCCACTACCCCCAGCAACCGGCCGAGGAGATGGTGAAACACCTCTGCAGCCTCACCGAAGAGCGACTGATCGTGAGCTTTGCGCCCTACACCCCGCTGCTGGCGCTGCTGAAGGGCATCGGCCAGCTGTTCCCCGGCCCCAGCAAAACCACCCGGGCTTACACGCTCAAGGAAGACGGCATCGTCAAAGCAGCGGAAGCCTGCGGCTTCAAGCTGGTGCGCCGCAGCCTGAACAAGGCCCCCTTCTACTTCTCGCGGCTGATTGAGTTCCGCAAGGCCTGATCTCCCTCACTTGGGGGATCCACCTGGAGTGTTGTCTCCCCCAAGTGAGGGAGACCCGAAAGCCGCCAGGCGTGCAGCCGGTAGCCGCCATCCCCGGGGGTTGCTGTTGCTGCGATCTCGCGATTGCGGAGATACAGCGGATCCCCCAGCAGCGGACTGCCCAGCTGCGCCAGGTGGATGCGGATCTGATGAGGCCGGCCGGTGGTGATCGTCACCTGCAAGCGATCACCCTCAGCCGTGCGCTCCAACAGCTGCAGCTGGGAGTGGGCTGAGAGCCGTTTGCGGATCGGGGCATCGTGGAGCGGTTCCGGCCCCCAGATCCAGCCCAAGAGCGGGTGCGGCCGTTCCACCACATCACTGTCCAGCGTCAAACACTGCCCCAACTCCAACCCCGGCACCCGCTGGCTCCAGGCCTGATACACCTTGCGGCAACCGCCGTCGGGCCGGAATTGCTTCGACCAGAGGGCGCGCGTTTGCGGCGTGCGGGCACACACCTGCAAGCCGGAGGTGAAGCGCCCCAGGCGGTGCACCGGCCGCGCACCGGTGGGTTCAAGCAAGGCCGTGAGCGTGTGGCGCAGGAAACCACCACCAGGCATCACCGGCAAGCCCGAAGGCTTGTTGATCACCAACACATCGCCGTCGTCGTGGATCGTCTCCCATTGATCGGGAATTGCCTCTTCCAACCAGGGCGAACGTCGCCAACAGAGGGTCTCCCCCCCCTGCAGTGCTCGATCACCGGTGAGCAGCGCTCCGTTCCAATCCAGCTCACCAGCGGCGATTCGCTGCTGCCACACCAACCCATCGGAGTGGCGATAGCGATCCGCCAGCCAATCGCTCACCAAGGTGCCGGCATCGGCCAGCGGCACCTTGTCGCGATAGGTCCAGCCGTCGTTCAGCGCAGCCGGCTTCAAGTCACCAGACGGTGCTCCAGGGCGTACCGCACCAGTTCCGTGCGGCTGGAGGTGCCCGTCTTGTTGAACAGGCGGCTCACGTACTTCTCGACATTGCGGATCGAGGTCTCCAGCTGACGGGCAATCTCCTTGTTCATCAGGCCCTCAGCCACCAGCTGCAGCACACTCGCCTCCCGCGGCGTGAAGCTGTGCACCACGGGCTCTGTGGAGGGCAGCGCTTCCGCCTGGGCGAGCAGCGAGCGGATCTCAGTGATCTGCTTGGCCATCTGGCCCATATCGGTATCAGCGAAGCGCGCTGCTTCCTGCAGCAGCCGTTGCTGGCGCTGGGCCACATTGCGCACCCGCGCCACCAGCTCATCGGGGTCGAAAGGCTTGGGGATGTAGTCATCCACCCCGGCCAGATAACCCTGGGTGCGGTCAGCCGTCATGCCCTTAGCGGTGAGGAAGATCACCGGAGTGCCGCCGAGCCGTTCATCGGCGCGCAGCTTCTGCAGCAGGCCATAGCCATCCAGCCGCGGCATCATCACGTCGCTGATCACCACATCCGGCAACATCTGCTGGGCCTTACTGAACCCCTCTTCCCCATCAACCGCGGTGGTCACATCAAAGCCTTCGTCTTCCAGGTAGGCCTGCACCGCCGTGCGCAGACCGGGCTCGTCGTCCACCAGCAACAGGCGCGGGGCGGGCGTCGCGGCCTCTGCGGGTTCAGCGGTGGGAGTAGGCGCGTCGCTCATGACCGGAATCGCTCTTGTCGCAATGTATGGAGCGCACGCTCAACGGGCCAGTGCGGGTAACTGCTCCTGCTGTTCGGGGATCAGGGTCGAAAAGCCCAGATCCAGGGCCTTTTGGCGCAACGTGGCAGGGTCGGTTCCCGCCACCTCCGGCACGCAGGCCGCCCACCACACCAGGTGATCTTCCCGGTTGACATCGGTGATCGGACCGCCGGGATTGAGGGTGCGCACGTAAACCGCCATCGGGGTGCGTTTCACCCGCACAGGCTTGATGGTGGAGCAGTTGACGCTCTCGACATAGACGTTCAGATCCGACGCCGACTCCTCCCACAAGCTGTAGCTGCGGGTATCGGGATTCGACGAGGCTGGCTTGACCCCATAAATCCCGATCGAGAGGGTGCCGACAGGGGCCGGGCGTTCGATCAGCACCTTGAGATCAGCTGGCCGCGATTGCCGCATCTGCTCCAGCACCTGCTCACGATCAAAACCACTCACGGGCTGCGCCCAGATCAACCCCCCCAAGCCCAGCAGAGCCATCGGCGTTCGCAGACCCATGCCTGTGCTGTTCGCAATGCAGCACCATGATCGCAACATCTGCCTGAATCGTCCTGAGCGGCTCCGCTCTCGCCTTTGATTTCCAGGCCACCACCCCCTGTGCGGCTGAGGTGGTGGAGGCGATGGCGCCCTTCTGGAGTGCGGACTGGGGCAATCCCTCCAGCCGGCAGCATCGGCTCGGCCTCAGCGCCTCGGCAGCGGTGAAGCTGGCACGGCGCCAGCTGGCGGAGGCGGTGGGGGTAAACCCACAACGGCTGGTGTTCACAAGCGGCGCCACCGAAGCCAACAACCTGGCCCTGCTGGGCCATGCCCGCGCTTTGGGTAGCGGACATCTGATCAGCGTGGCCACCGAGCACCACGCCGTCCTCGATCCGCTCCAGCAACTGCAGCGGGAGGGGTTCAGCGTCACCCTGCTGACTCCAGGCCCCGATGGACTGATCAGCCCCGATCAGCTGGAGGCAGCGATCACCCCCGAGACGCGGCTGGTGAGCGTGATGGCAGCCAACAACGAAATCGGCGTGCTCCAGCCGCTTGAGCAGCTGGGAGCTGTCTGCCGCAGCCATGGCATCACCCTGCACAGCGACGGGGCCCAAGCCTTCGGGACATTGCCGCTGGCCCCTGATGCCCTGGGCGTTGATCTGCTCAGCCTCAGTGCCCACAAGCTCTACGGGCCCAAGGGCATCGGCGCCCTCGTGCTGCGGGAGGGCATCGCCATCGAACCGCTGCAGTGGGGGGGCGGACAGGAAGCGGGGCTCCGGGCCGGCACCCTGCCCACCGCTTTGATCGTGGGCTTCGCCGCCGCGGCCCGCCTCGCTCTAGAGGAGCGGGAGCTGCGCAACAAGCGCCTTCAACACCTGCGGGATCAGCTCTGGGAAGGCCTGCAGCAGCGCCTCCCCGGCGTACTGCTCAATGGAGCCCTACAGCCACGTCTGCCCCACAACCTCAACATCAGCCTGCCCGGGGTGAACGGCAGCCGCCTACACCGGGCCCTGCGCCCGCAACTGGCCTGCAGCAGTAGCTCCGCCTGCAGCAATGGCGCGCCATCCCATGTACTGCAAGCGATCGGACGCTCGCGAGCTGAAGCCGAAGCCTCCCTGCGGCTGAGCCTGGGGCGCGAGACCACAGCCGCCGAAGTGGATCAAGCCACCGCCGCGATCACCGACGCCGCAGTTGCCGCCGGGTTCCTCAACGCTCGCTAAGCATCGGCCAAACGCTGGGCCAGCCGCCATTTGGCACTGCGGCTGCGGGGGTTGGCCTCTTCCTCCTGCTCAGTCGCCACCACCGGCTTGCGAGTGATCCGTTGCAAGCGCTCATCCCGGAGGAATGAGGTCTTGACGCGGCGGTCTTCCAAGGAATGGAAGCTGATGATCCCCAGCAGGCCCTCGGGCTCCAGCCAGTCGGGAGCCTGCAGCAGCAGGCGATCCAGCACCCCCAGCTCATCATTCACCGCAATCCGCAGGGCCTGGAAGGTGCGGGTGGCAGGGTGAATCCGTCCCCGCCGCGCCTTGGGGGGGTAACAACCGGCCACGGCGTAGGCCAAGGCCGCGGTGCCCTCATAAGAGCCTTTGTCCTTGAGGTCGGCTTTGATGCGCCGGGCGATGCGGCGGGAGAGCCGCTCCTCCCCGTAGGCATAGATCAGATCCGCCAGCGCGTTCTCCTCCAGGCGATCAATCAACTCAGCCGCGGTCTCCCCCTCACCACCGGAATTCATCCGCATGTCCAAGGGACCATCGAGGCGAAAACTGAAGCCCCGCGCTGCCACATCCAGCTGCGGGCTGCTGACCCCCAGATCCGCCAACACCATCACGGCGGGCTCGGGCGGCACGTAGTCGGCAAAATTGGTGGCCACGATCGAGACGCGATCGCCGAAGGGCGCCAAACGCTCGGCCGCCGCGGCCCGGGCCGTGGCGTCCTGGTCTAGGCCGATCAGGCGCAGGCCGGGATGCTGTTCCAACAGCAGGGCGCTGTGGCCGCCTCCACCAAGGGTGGCATCAATCAACAGACCATCCGGACGTGGGATCTGCCGGGCCGCATCCAGCACCGCATCGGCCAGCACGGGCACATGGCTGAAGGGGGGCACAAGCCACAGGCGAAGACTCCTTAAGATCTACTCATCGATCGGACCACCGCTCCCATGACGCAGCTGGAAACGCGCACGGAGCCCATGGTGGTGAACTTCGGGCCCCACCACCCCTCCATGCACGGGGTGTTGCGGCTTGTGGTCACCCTCGATGGTGAGGACGTGGTCGACTGTGAACCGGTGATCGGTTACCTCCATCGCGGCATGGAGAAGATCGCCGAGAACCGCACGAACGTGATGTTCGTGCCCTACGTGAGCCGCATGGACTACGCGGCTGGGATGTTCTACGAGGCGATCGTGGTGAACGCCCCGGAAAAACTGGCGAACATCCCGGTGCCCAAGCGAGCCAGCTACATCCGGGTGCTGATGCTGGAACTCAACCGCATCGCCAACCACCTGCTCTGGCTTGGACCCTTCCTCGCGGACGTCGGAGCCCAGACCCCGTTCTTCTACATCTTCCGCGAGCGGGAGATGATCTACGACCTCTGGGAAGCCGCCACCGGCCAGCGGCTGATCAACAACAACTATTTCCGCATCGGCGGCGTCGCCGCTGATCTGCCCTGGGGCTGGCTGGAGAAGTGCCGCGATTTCTGCGACTGGTTCGGCCCCAAGATCGATGAATACGAAAAGCTGATTACCAACAACCCGATTTTCCGGCGCCGGATTGAAGGTTTGGGAACGATCGAGAAGGCAGACGCCATCAACTGGAGCCTCTCCGGCCCGATGCTGCGCGCCTCCGGTGTGCCCTGGGATCTCCGCAAGGTTGATCACTACGAGTGCTACGACGACTTCGACTGGCAGGTGGCCTGTGAGAAGGAAGGCGACTGCTACGCCCGCTATCGCGTGCGCATCGAAGAAATGCGCCAGTCGCTCAAGATCCTGCGCCAGGCATGCGACATGATCCCCGGCGGCCCCACTGAAAACCTCGAGGCCAAGCGCCTCAACGAAGGCAAGGGCAGCGACGCCGCTGGTTTCGACTTCCAGTACGTGGCCAAGAAGGTGGCACCCACCTTCAAGATCCCCAACGGCGAGCTCTACACCCGGTTGGAGTCGGGCAAGGGCGAGATCGGCGTGTTCATCCAGGGCAACAACGACGTCACCCCCTGGCGTTTCAAGATCCGTGCTGCCGATAGCAACAACCTGCAGATCCTTCCCCACATCCTCAAGGGACACAAGGTGGCCGACATCATGGCCATCCTCGGTTCCATCGACGTGATCATGGGTTCGGTGGATCGCTGATCACTGAACCGTTTTCTGCAGCGTTTGCAACGCACGGGCTACCTATTGCCCGCGACCCTGACGGGTGCGTTATGGCTCAAGGGCTTGCATCCAGGGATACCCGGCCTGAGCTGCCCGCTTCGCGCCCTTACAGGTGTGCCCTGCCCCACCTGCTTTCTGACCCGAGCGGCGGAGGCAGCGCTGATCGGTGATCTGAGCGGATCGCTGCAGTGGCATCTGTTTGGCCCCATCGTCGCCCTGGGGCTGGTGCTTTGGAGTGTGCTGGCCCTCCAGCAACGGCGCCTCATCCCAAAGGGCCTGCCCTTCTGGCCCCTACCGGTGGTGGCTGGAGGGTTGATCAGCTATTGGCTGCTGCGCCTGAGCAACAACAGCTGGCCCAGCGGCTGAGGCCTCAGCGCAAGAGGCCGCGCTGATAGGCGACGTTCTGCAGGAAAAAGCTGGCCATGGGGATCACCACAAAGCCACCCAGGCCACAGGTCAACAGGGCCAGCAGCCCCACAACGAGTCCCGTCAACACCTCAAGCCCCACGAAGCTCAAGCCGTTCTCCGAGCGATAGACCACCTGGAACGAGTGGGCAAATGCTTCACCGATGGTCATGTCGGTAACGAAGATGCGATTCACGAACACCGGCGTCACCAACGCCACCGCAATGCCGGGAAGGATGCAGAGCAAAAAGCCAATGGTGGTGACCAGCGAAAAGAACAGTCCCGCCAGGACGTAACGCCACCAACGACCGGTGAGCAGCTGAGCGGCAGCTGAAATCGTCACCACCTCACCGCGCTCGTAGTAGAGGGCAGGAACGGCCACCAACAGCACCGACAACAGGCTGGCGAGGATGGAGAAAGGCAACTGAACCAATTGGGCGAGCACCGCTCCGAGCCCCAACGCCGCATCGCTGCTGCCGATGATCGCCGACACCACAACGATGATCAGGCCGTACACCAGAACAGCCAACAGCGACAGCACAATCGAGCCCACCCAGCTCACCAGCACCACCGGGATGTGCTGCAGGAAGGCCTGCCAAGCCTTCTGGACGGACGGGGGCTCGAAGGCGATCGGCGCGGCCATGGTTCGGGCGGAATTTCTGTCAGGGTGACAGTCGGCACCGGCTTGAACAACACATCGCCATGACCTCTGCCCCCTGGCTGGAGCTGAGCCGAACCGTGCGCTTTAGCGACACGGATGCCGCCGGCGTGATGCACTTTCAGCAGCTGCTGGGCTGGTGCCACCAGGCCTGGGAGGAAAGCCTGGAGCGGTTTGGTTTGCCGGCGGGTTCAGTCTTCCCTGGCGGCCGCGGAGAGCAACCGAGCGTGGCCTTGCCGATCGTGCACTGCCATGCCGATTTCCGCGCCCCGGTGCAGGTGGGCGACAAGCTGCTGATCCGCCTGGAACCGGAACGGCTTGATCCCAGCAGCTTTGCGGTGAAAAGCCAGGTGCTGCTGGAGGAGCAGCTGGTCGCCAGTGGCTGCCTTCGCCACGTGGCCATCGACGCCCAAACCCGGCGCCGATGTGCCCTGCCCGATGGCCTGGACCGTTGGCTGGAAGCGTCAAGCCTCGGCCGCATCCAGCCGCTCTAACCACTCCCGCCAACGCTGGCGCTGCCATTTGCCCAGCGCCGAGGGGGCCAAGTCGGGGCACAACAGCCAACGCCGCGGCGTCTCCGCCGGCGACCAGGACAGTGTGAGGGCTTCAAGCCGCGGCAACACCGCAGCGTCCGTGCTGCAGACGAGGGCCACCAACCGCTGCCCCCACTCCGGATCGTGCACACCGAGAAGCAGCACGGTGCTCACCGGAAGCGATGCCGCCTGAATCGCCGCCATCAAGCGCTCCTCCAGCTGCTCGGGGAACACGGTTTCCCCACCGGAGTGAATGGCGCCATCGATCCGGCCTGCAATCTGAAGGCCTGGGGTCAAGCTGGCCCGATCGCCGGAGCACCACCAGCCATCGGCATCCGTAAGCGGTTCCCAGCGATCCGGCTGATCCGCCCACCAACGGCCCAGGGCCAACCGATCAGTGCGCACCTGAAGCGCCCCATCAGGAGCCAGGCGCAGCTCTACATCGATCAGCGGGTCCCCACACCCCAGCTCGCCGGCCAGGAAGCGATCCGGTGGCAACGCCGCCACCATCGCCGCCGTCTCCGTTGACCCGTAACAGGGCGCCAGCGGCAGCTGCAAGGCACGCGCCTGATTCGCCAACGAAGCCGAAAGAGCAGCGCCACCGATCCAGATCAACTGCAGCTGCTGCAAGAACGCCACCCCGTCGGGATGAGCCAAGAGCCGCACCAATTGCGTGGGCACCAACGAAAGCACTACAGGGTTCTTGCCCCAGGCAGGCAGGCCCTGGCAAAAGGCGAGCAATTCAGTGGGGGTTTTCATCAACCCCGGCGCCAGTGGCTGATGCCCCGCGCCCCAGCAGCGGGCGCGCCACCAGGGCATCAGACCACTCACATGGGCCAGCGGCAGTGGATTGAGCAGCAGGGTGGACGCAGGGTCAAGACCGATCCCTGTCAACCAATGGGCGGTGGCTGCGGCCGAACGGTCCAGATGCAGCGACGGCTGGGCGCAGCAACGGCTGCCGCCACTACTGCCACCACTGCGCACCACCACCCCCGGCCCCGGTGGCAACTGATCGATAGGGGCCGCTTCCGCCTCGGGCGACAGGGGCACCCACTGCCCCGCCGCCAGCCCCTGCTCCAGCCGCTCGAGCTCGCTCATGCTGCTGCCGCCCAGACCTGCTCTGGATCCGTGGAGAACAAGGGCCCCGATGGCGTCCAGCCGGGGGCCAAGCCCGGTGCTGCCGGCGTTGGACCCTTGTCCTGAAGCCCGGCCAGATGCTCCAACCAACGCCGACCGATGCCGGTTTCAAATGCCGTGCTCAGCATCCGTTGGGGCAAGCCCGCCTGCAGCTCCCGCAACAGCAGGCGGGGATCGCCCTCCAGCGCAGGCCGACGCACCTGCCAGCCGCTCCAGCTGCTCCGCAGCTCCGGGTGCTGGTCGAGCGATTCATCGAGGGCCACCGGCCCCAGCGCCGCCAACTGCTCCAGGCCGGCTTGATCCTTCACCGCCAGCGGCTGCTCCAACCAGTCCAGGCGCGGGTCACCGCGCAACCGCTCCATCCAAGCCTCAGCGGTGCTGCGGTCCCAGCCGCCATTGGCATCCAGACGCAACCGGGCCGTGGGCGGCAACCGCTGGAGCAACTGCTCGAGCAGCTGACGTTCGAGGGGATCGGACTCCGTCGCCACCTTCCACTTGAAGGTGCAGCCCTCCAGGCCACCCGCCGATGCCGCAGCAGCCTCGAGGGCTGAAAGCATGGCCTCGCCAGCCGGCAACAACAGCGCAGGGGCAGGCGCCTTCAGCCATCCCTGAGACGAAGCAGCACCCACCACACCTTGCAGCTCCGCCAGCGCTGCACCAAGCCCAAAACCCACGGCCCCTGGAGCCTCCCGCAACACAGCCTCCAGCTGAGCCTGAGGAAGCTCGTCCGGCAGCGAGGCGAGAGCCTGCTCACAGGCCGTGAACTGCTGCTGCTGCAGCGGAGCCACTTCGCCCCAGCCCACAGCCCCACGGCCGTCATCCAGCCGCAGCAACCAGCCACAGCGCTCCCACAACTCGCCGGCTGCCGTGCGCAACGGCTGCAGCAGGGCAAAGCGGAAGCGGCGACGCTGCAACCGGAGCGTCATCCGACGGTCCAGACGCGAGCCAGGGCCAGACCTGCACTGAGCCCCAGACCATTCCAGCCCTGGAAGCGCAAGGCCAGAAACTTGCTGCCGCTGATCAGCTCCGGCCGGTCGTGATGGCGCTGGAGCAGACGCATCAGCTGCACACCGGCAGGACAACCAAGAGCGCTCAACAACACCGTCGGCGGCCAGTCCCCATGCAGCACGGGCACCCACTCCAGGGCCAGCGTCAAGGCCACAAACCAAGGCACCAAGGCCGCTGCCCGGGCCGTGCCAAGACGCACCACCGGCGAACGTTTGCCATGGGCAGCGTCCTCCTCCACCTGATGGAAGTGGGAGCAGAACAAGACAAGCGTGGTGGCCAGGGCGGGTCCTGCCCCCAACATCCAAGCGGTGCCCCAAGAAATCGACGCCGCCCCCCTGGGCTGCAGCACCACAAGGGCTGCGGCGGTGGCGAAGGGCCCAAAGGCCAACCAACACAGGGGCTCACCCAGGCCGCGGTAGCCCAGGCGGAACGGAGGGCCCTGGTACACGTAACCCAGGCCGCAGCACACCAACACCAGGCCCAACACGGCCCAGCTGCTGTTCCAGGCCAACCCGGCCATCACCAGCAACCCCAGCACCAGCGCAGCGGTCGCCCCCTGGGCGACACGGTCCCGACGGCCGGTGAGATTCACCACGGAATGGGGCTTACCGGTGGCATCCACACCCGTGGCTGCATCAAAAACATCGTTGCTGAGGTTTTCCCAGAGCAGCAGCAGGATCGCCGCCAGCACAAAGCCCCCCAACTGCAGCCATCGCAGAGAGCCCGCCACCCCGAACTGCCATCCAGCCGCCAGCAGCACGGGCATCACGGCGACGGAATACATCGGCCACTTGATCGCTGCCTTCCACAAACGGCGCCGATCGGCGTAACGGGATGCGACAGCCTGCGGCTCAGACATGGACAGGACCCGTTCCCGCAGGGCGAAGACCCATACATTTGAGCAGTAACCCTGGCCGGAAACGCCGCGGATGTCGGCTGATTGTTGTTTCAGCACCCTCCTCTCCGCTGCCCAGCGGGGATGGTTGGCCTGTGACGGCGATGAAGCACTGCTCAGCCTGGCCGTGCCGATCGAAGGGATCGACCCGCTTCTGGCCTTGCCGCAGCTGGCGGAACAGGAAAGCCTGCAGGTGCTGTGGGACAGCGCCCCTGGCCTCTGCCTGGCCGCTGCAGGGCCCTGCCAGGAACTGGAGCTGGCGGGCAGCCGTCGCTTTGAGCAGGCCCAGCGCTTCGCCGATCTCTGCCTCAGCCGCCTGCACGACACCACACCGGACAGCCCGGCCCATGCGCGGCCTCGGGTGCTGCTGCGCTTCCGCTTCTTCGATCAGGTGAGTGAGCGCCGCCGCAGTGAAGCGGTGGTGCCATCGGTGCAGGCGGTGCTGCCTCGCTGGCAGCTCAGCCGTCAGGGACGCCGCGGCTGGCTGCGGCTGAATGGGGTCGTGAGCAGTGCAGCGGACTGCCGCGAGCTGGCGGAACAGCTTTGGCTCAAGCACGAACAGCTGCTCAAGACACCAGCCACGCCAACCCCGCTCAAGCCCCAGGCGCTGGTGGCGGCAACGGAACCGGAAACCTGGCGGCAGCGCTACGCCGCAGCCCTTACCCGCGGCATTGATCTGGTCAACAGCGGCGACCTGCACAAACTGGTGCTGGCGGTGCGGCACCGCATCGTTCTGGCCGACACCTTCGACCCCTTACCGCTGTTGAAACGACTGCGGCGGCAACAGGCGGGAAGCTGCCGTTTCCTCTGGCAGCGCCATGCGGGGGATGCCTTCTTCGGTGCGTCACCGGAACGGCTGCTCAGCCTGCGCGCCGGTTGGCTGCGCAGTGATGCCCTGGCCGGCACGGCGGGGCAGGGGGATTCCGGCGCTCAACTGCTGCGCTCCGATAAGGACCGCCGCGAACACGAATTGGTGGTGGAAACGATCACCGACCAACTGCGCCGCAACGGGTTGACCCCGCGCCGCCGCCGCCAACCCCAACTGGCCCGCCACGGCAACCTCACCCACTTGCACACCCCAATCACGGCGGAAACCCAGGGTCAGCCCGTCCTGGCGCTGGCTGAACAGCTGCACCCCACCCCCGCCGTTGCCGGGTTGCCACGCCGCGACGCCATGGCCTGGTTGCGCACCCTCGAACCCTTCGAACGGGGCAGTTATGCGGCGCCGATCGGTTGGATCGACAGTGCCGGTGATGCGGAACTGCGGGTGGCGATCCGCTGCGGGCACGCCCGGGGCTGCGAGCTGGACCTCACCGCCGGAGCAGGCCTGGTGCGGGGGTCTGTTGCCGAGCGCGAGCTGCAGGAAGTGGGGCTGAAGCTCGCGGTGCTGGCGGACCAGCTGGAACTTCAGACCAGCGCGCGCAACCGCTCGATCGTCTGATCTGCCAGGGGCTGGTTCATCAGCCGCTCCACTTCACGCACTCCCGTAGGGCTGGTGACGTTGATTTCGCTGAGCATGCCGCCGATCACATCGATGCCGACGAAGAACAATCCCTCCGCCCGCAGTGCTGGGGCCAGGGCGGCGCAGATCTGACGTTCCCGCTCGGTGAGTTCCGTAGCCTCCGCCTGGCCACCGACGGCCAGATTGCTGCGGAATTCCCCCGCTGAAGGGCGTCGATTGATCGCTCCCAGGGGATCGCCATCCACCAGCAGGATGCGCTTGTCGCCTTCGCTCACCGACGGCAGAAAGGCCTGGGCCATCACCGGCAGGCGTTCCTGCTCCGTCACCAACTCCAGCAGGGCCTTCAAGCCTGGCGACTGGCCGTTAACCCGAATCACCCCCAGGCCGGCACGGCCCCCCAGGGGTTTCAGCACAATCTCCTGCTGCTCCTGGGCAAACAACAGCAGCTCAGACACCCGCCCCGCCACCAGCGTGGGGGCCATCCAACGGCTGAAGCGCAACGCCCCCAGTTTTTCGTTCCAGCTGCGCAGAGCACTGGGGCGATTGAGCACCCGCACCCCAGCCCGCTCCGCCACCTCCAGCAGATGGGTGGCGTAGAGATACGCCTCATCCACCGGCGGATCCTTGCGCATCCAGATCACATCAAACCCAGCCAGGGCCTGACGTTCGGCCACCCCAACCGTGATCCAGGGCTCCGGGGTCACCGGCAGGGCAATCGCTAAGGGTTCATCCCCCCGAGCAATCAGATCGGAGGGCGTGCAGGCCCACACCTCATCGCCGGCCCGACAGGCGGCCTGCATCAGCGCGGCGGAGGAATCCTTGGCTGGATTGATCTGCCCCAGCGGATCCAGAACGAACAGCTGGCGCATCGATCAGGCCTTCAGCAGCGCATCAAGCTCACCGGCGCGCTCTAAGGCATGGAGGTCGTCACAGCCACCGATGTGGCGGTCGTCGATGTACACCTGCGGAACGCTGCGGCGACCATCACCCCTTGCCGCCATGGCATCCCGGCCAGGCTCATCGCCATCCACGCTGTGTTCGGTGTAGCTCACCCCCTTGCGATCCAAGAGCCCCTTGGCGCGGACGCAGAAGGGGCAGGTTTGCCAGGTGTAGATCTCAACCTTGGCCATTGCGTTGGTGATGCCAGTGGTCGGATCCTATGCAGCGACTGCGCTGATAGCGTCAGAGGCTGATCAGGACCGAGTCCTTGCTGGATCTCACCGACTTCAAACGCGACCTCTCCGAACTCACTGACCGCCTGGGCAATGCCCAGGACTGTCTTTGACGTTCCTGCACTGAACGCAAGGCAACAGGATCTCGAACAACTCGCGGCCCAGCCCGATTTCTGGGATGACCAGCAGAGCGCCCAGAAGCAGATGCGGCGTCTGGATGAGGTGAAGGCTCAGCTGTCTCAGCTGGCCGGATGGCGCGGTGCAGTCGATGACGCCCAGGCCACCCTTGAGCTCTACGAGCTGGAGCCCGATGAGGACCTGCTGCAGGAAGCCCAGAACGGCCTGAACCAGCTGCGCCAAGGGCTGGACCGCTGGGAGCTGGAGCGCCTGCTCAGCGGCGAATACGACAAAGAGGGGGCCGTTCTCAGCATCAATGCAGGGGCCGGCGGCACAGACGCCCAGGACTGGGCCCAGATGCTGCTGCGCATGTACACCCGCTGGGCGGAAGACCACGGCATGAAGGTGACCGTGGACGAACTCTCCGAAGGGGAAGAAGCAGGGATCAAGAGCTGCACGATCGAGATCGAAGGGCGCTACGCCTACGGCTACCTGCGCAACGAGAAAGGCACCCATCGCCTGGTGCGCATCTCACCGTTCAACGCCAACGACAAGCGCCAAACCAGCTTTGCCGGTGTGGAGGTGATGCCCAAGCTTGAGGAGGACGTCAAGCTCGACATTCCTGAAAAGGACCTGGAGATCACCACCAGCCGCTCGGGCGGCGCGGGAGGCCAGAACGTGAACAAGGTGGAAACGGCTGTGCGCATCCTGCACATCCCCACCGGGCTGTTTGTGCGCTGCACCCAGGAACGCTCCCAGCTCCAGAACAAGGAAAAGGCGATGGCATTGCTGATGGCCAAATTGCTGGTGATCGCCCAAGAGCAACGGGCGGCCGAAATCGCCGACATCCGCGGCGACATCGTTGAAGCGGCCTGGGGCAACCAGATCCGCAACTACGTTTTTCAGCCCTACCAAATGGTGAAAGACCTGCGCACCAATGAAGAAACCAACGATGTGCAAGCCGTGATGGATGGGGCCCTCGACCCGTTCATCGACGCCTCTTTGCGCCAGGGTGTCGACAGCCCCGGCGCGGACGCCGATTCCTGACCCCATGGCCACCGAGAGCACCCCACCGCCGAGCTTCGTTAAACAGGCCATGCGCAACATGGTGCGCAAGGGCAGCAAGAGCCTGTTTCACTTCGGCCTCACCGCCATGGGATTCCTCGGCTTCATCACCCTCGTGGCTTGGCTGGGGCGTCCGACCCTGCCCGGGTAGGCATGGAGCTCGACCTTGCGCTGGACCAGGAGGGAGTGGCGCTGGAACCCTCCGACAGTTCCGACCTGCTCGATGAGACAGCTTGGCTCCAGCAGCTGGAACGTTGGCTGAACAGCTTTTGCAGGGATAAGAGCCTCGACTGCCCAAGCCTGGTGCGTGGGGCGGAAGAGCTGAGCCTGGGGCTGCGCTTCACTGATGACGCCAACATCGCGGATTTGAACAGCGCCTGGCGCCAGAAAACAGGCCCCACGGATGTGTTGTCGTTTGCCGCCCTCGACGACGCCGGCGACTGGATGGAAGGGCCCAGCATCGAACTGGGAGACATCGTCGTTTCCCTGGAAACGGCCCGTCGTCAGGCCCAGGAGCAGGGGCACAGCCTGCAGCGGGAATTGCGCTGGCTGGTGAGCCATGGCCTGCTGCACCTGCTGGGCTGGGACCATCCCGATGAAGACAGCCTTGCCGCGATGCTGGCCCTGCAGGAAAGGCTTCTTGGGGATGAGTGGCCTGGACAACCCGGGTAGTCTTCGAGAAGCGGGCGTCTGCCCTGCGGAGTCTGAATTCCGTTCCGATGACCACCGAATCGCCCCGGAGACCATCCGCAGACGCAGCTTCGGAAGAGGTGGCGATGGTGCCTAACGGAATGCGACGACGAGGCAGCTGGCGCATCGCCGGTGATCTGCCGTCGAGTTTTCGCTACGCCGCCCAAGGCCTTGGTTACGCCTTCCTCACCCAGCGCAACTTCCGCATCCATGTGGTGACGGGCGTGGTGGTGTTTGGCCTGGCCACCTGGCTGCAACTGGATCTGATCCGCCTGGCCGTGCTGGTGCTTACGGTGGCGGCCGTTCTGGTGTTGGAGCTGCTGAACACAGCGATGGAAGCGGTGGTGGATCTGGCCATTGGCCGGCGCTATCACCCCTTGGCCCGCATCGCCAAAGACTGTGCTGCTGCCGCCGTGCTGACGGCCGCCATCAGCTCTTTGTTGATCGCTCTCTTTCTCCTACTTCCGCCGCTCTTGCTCCGCCTGGGGCTCTGACTTCCGATTCGCAGATGCTGCTGGTCATCGACAACTACGACAGCTTCACCTTCAACCTGGTGCAGTACTTCGGTGAACTCGCTGCCCAGCATCCGGTGGCAGCGGATCTGCAGGTGCATCGCAACGACGCCATCAACCTCGAGCAGATCCGCGCCCTGAAGCCAGACGCGATCCTGCTCTCTCCAGGGCCAGGCGACCCTGATCAATCAGGTGTCTGCCTCGACATCCTCAAGGACCTCTCAGCCAGCGTGCCCACCCTGGGGGTGTGCCTGGGCCATCAGGCCATCGCCCAGGTGTACGGCGGCCGAGTGGTGCGCGCCCAGCAGCAGATGCACGGCAAGACCTCACCGGTGCTGCATAAGGGCGACGGCGTGTTCGCAGGACTGCCTCAACCGCTGACGGCCACCCGCTATCACTCCCTGATCGCCGAGCGCGAAACCCTGCCGGACTGCCTCGAGGTGACCGCCTGGCTCGAGGACGGCACGATCATGGGCCTGCGGCATCGAGAGCATCACCACCTGCAGGGGGTGCAGTTCCACCCCGAAAGCGTGCTCACCGATCAAGGCCACCAACTGCTGGCCAATTTCCTGCGGGAAGCCGAGGGATAACGCTGTTAGCGTCCAAAGCACGTTCAACCCCGCCCATGTCCGTCCTGCGTTCCGCTGTGACCGCCGCTGCAGGCCTGGCACTCAGCCTCTCAAGTCCGGTCTTTGCGGGCGGTGGGGTGTCTATCAGCAGCTATGGGCAACGGGCCCTACTGATTCAGGGGGGCGGCCAATCGGTGCTGCTCAACCCCTACAAGGCCGTGGGTTGTGCAACAGGCATGCCCGAGCCCCGGCTAACGGCCGGCGTTGTTCTGGCCAACTCTGAACTTGCCGATGAAGGAGCCCGCGATGTGGCCGGCGGCCGCTTTCTGGCCCAACCCGGGTCTTATCGCATCGGCGGGTTGAGCCTAGAGGGCTTCGCCAATCCCCACGACCGGATGGGCGGACGCCGCTTTGGCAATGCAACCCTGTGGCGCTGGCAGCAGGGGGGCCTCAGCTTTGCCCATCTCGGTGCTACCGCTGGAGAGCTCACAGCTGCCGACCGGGTGCTGCTCGGCAACCCCGATGTGCTGATCATCGGCGTTGGCGGCGGCAGCAAGATCTACAACGCCGAAGAAGCCGCGGCGGTGGTGAAACAGTTGAACCCCAAGCGCGTCATCCCGGTGCAGTACGTCAACGGCGAGGCGCCTGAAGGCTGTGACCAAGAGGGCGTGCAGCCCTTTCTGGACGCCATGGGTGGCACCGCCGTACGCCAAGTGGGCCGCTCTCAAACCCTGCCGGGCCGCCTCGACGACACCACCGTGATCACGGTGATGCAGTGATCAGCGCATCCAGCTGACTTCTCTCCCAACCCGCCAGCACAGCCAACAGCAATAAAACCCTGGCTTTCTGGGGATTGAGGCTCCCTGCCGGCAGCAGCCCGAGTCGTTCGTCGTCGGAATCGCTGTGCACGGGTCCGGTCCCACAGCGGTTGGCCCGCAGCATCAACGGCCGCTTCCCTCGCCAAGCCTCAAGCGCCGAACGCTCAGCTGCCGACAACTGGCCGGCGCCCGTCCCGGTGAACACCAAGCCCGCAACACCGGCATTGAGACAGGCGCTGAGCACGAGCGGCTCAGGGTCCACACACCCGTAAACGATCGGCACCTGGGGCCATTGCTCCGGTAAATCGAGCCCAGCGAAGGGCACCTGCCGAGGTCCACTCGCTGTTGGCAGATGAACGCCAACGTCGTCCACCCAACCCAAGGGCCCGCTACCGGGACTGGCAAAGGCCCTCACCCCCTGGGTGGCCAGCTTGGTGACCCGCTGGGCGCCATGGATCTGTCCATCCATCACCACCAGAACGCCATGGCCGCGTGCGTCGCTGCTCAAGGCAACCTGCACCGCCTGCAAAAGGTTGAGCGGCCCATCGGCACTGAGGGCCGTGGCTGGCCGCATCGCCCCCACCAGCACCACGGGCCGGGGATCGTCGATCAACAGCTGCAGCAACCAGGCGGTCTCCTCCAACGTATTGGTGCCATGGGTGATCACCACCCCGGCCAGCTCGAGGTCCGCCGTAAAGGCATCACGAATGCGATCCACCAGCGCGCGCCAGTGCGCAAACAGCAGATCGGCGCTGTCGACATTGGCCACCTGCTCAACGCTGATCGTGGCCAGACCCTGAAGCTGCGGCACCGCCGCCAGCAGGGCATCAGCCCCCAGCACGCCCGCGGTGTAGTCGTTCAGCGTTGCACTGTCGTCCGCACAGCCGGCAATGGTGCCGCCGGTGGCCAGCAGCAGCAGGCGCTTCATCGCTCCAGGGGGAGGAACGTCTCCATGAAGCGCTGCATCTGGCTGGTGGTGCCGATGCTCACCCGGAAACACCCATCAATCAGGGGCTTGCCGGCCATCGAACGCACCAGGATTCCGGCTTCCCGCAAGGCCGCATCAACGGCATCAACAGGGCGCTGGGGCCAGATCAGCAGATAGTTGCCGCCATCGCAGTGGTGCTTCACACCAGCGTCCCGCAACGCCTGCAGTGTCCAGTCGCGAGCCCGCAGCACCTCGGCCACGTAGGCGTCCACATACGACTGATCCGCCAAAGCGGCGAACGCCGCAGCCACGGCCACGCTGTTCACGTCGTAGGGCCCCGTGACACGGCTCACCCGATCGACCACATCGGCATGGCCGATGGCGAAGCCGATGCGCAGACCCGCCAAACCAGCTGTTTTGGCCAGGGAACGGAACACCAGCAAGTTCGGTGTGGCCGTGAAATCAGCGCTCGGCAACACGCTGTCTCCAGTGAAGGCCTCATACAACTCATCCACCACCACCAGCGTGCCCGGGGCTGAGGCCGCCAGGGCGATCACCTGATCCGCGGGTAAGCGCGTGCCGGTGGGGTTGTTGGGGTTGCAGATCAACAGCAACCGCGGTGCTCGGGCCGCCAATGCCTCCTGAATGGCGGCCAGGGGGAAGTTGAACGTCTCGCCTTGGTAGGGGATCGCCTCGATCGTCATGCCCTGCATCCCAGCGCAGGGGCTGTAGTAGCCAAAGGTGGGCGCTGTGGTCAGCAACGTCTCACCCGCATCGCCATAGGCCTGAAACACCGCATGGATGGCGGCATCCACACCGTTGAATAGACCCACCTGATCAGGCTTCAAGCCCGGCCGGCAGCCTGTTTCCACCAGGTTCTGGAGCAACGCGTCCCGCAGGCCGTCGTACTCCGGATAAACGGCAATTTCTTCGGTGCTGAAGTTGCGCAGCGCTTGGGCCACCAGGGGGCTGGGGCCAATCGTGTTTTCGTTGAAATCCAGCCGCAGCATCTGGCGGCGGCCCTCCAGCGGCGCGCTGTAGGCCTTGAGCTGCTCAACAGCGGCGCGGGCCACTGGAGCACCACCAGGTGTGAACGGTTGGATGTTGTCGCTCACATGCGGTCCAGGGTGGCAATGCCCAGCAGTCCGAGCCCCAGTCTGAGGGTGTCAGCCGTTAAACGACAAAGAGCGAGGCGGGATGCCAGCGCTTCAGGATCGGCCTTGAGCACCGGCACCTGGTCGTAGAAGCGGTTGAACACCTGGCTGAGCTCGAACAGGTAGCTGCACAAGCGGTTGGGCAGCAGCTCCTCCTCCACCTCAGCGATCACGGCGTCGAACTTGAGCAGCTCCCGCACCAGGGCCCACTCCTGAGGCTCGCTGAACTGCAGTTGGGCATTGGTGGCCGCAAGGTCGCCCCCCTTGCGGGCGATGCCGGCGATGCGCACCAAGGCATAGAGCAGATAGGGCGCCGTGTTGCCCTGCAGCGCCAGCATCCGGTCGAAGGAGAACTGGTAATTGGTGATCCGGTTCTGGCTGAGGTCGGCGTATTTCACCGCCGCCAAACCCACGGTGCCTGCCACATGCTGGATGAACGCCTCCGACTCACTGCGCTCCTCCTCCTTCAGGCGTGAGCGCAGATCGGTCTCAGCACGCTCGACGGCTTCATCGAGCAGATCCCGCAGACGCACGGTGTCTCCCGCGCGGGTCTTGAGCTTCTTGCCGTCCTCCCCCTGCACCAGGCCAAAGGGCACGTGCTCAAGGCGCGCATCTTCCGGGATCCAGCCGGCCCGTTCCGCCACCTGGAACACCCCGGCGAAATGATTTGCCTGGCCGGCATCGGTGACGTAAACAACACGGCGAGCGCCATCCCCCTCCGGCGCCGCACCAAAGCGGTAGCGGATCGCCGCCAGGTCAGTGGTGGCGTAGTTGAAGCCACCGTCGCTCTTCTGCACGATCACCGGCAGGGGGTTGCCGTCCTTGCCCTGCACCCCCTCGAGGAACACGCACTCGGCACCGTCATCAGTGACCAGTATTTCGGCGGCCTTCAAGCCATCGATCACCGCAGGCAGGAAGGGGTTGTAAAACGACTCGCCGCGTTCGCTCAGGCGGATGTCGAGGCGGTCGTAGATCTTCTGGAACTCGCGCCGCGACTGGTCGCAGAGCAGGCCCCAGGCCTTGAGCGACACCGGATCGCCCCCCTGCAGCTTCACCACCTCATCGCGGGAGGTGGACTGGAACGCTTCATCGTCATCGAAGCGCTTCTTGGCCTCGCGGTAGAAGGCCACCAGGTCTCCCAGATCCACCGCATCGGCGGTCTCTAGAGCTTCCGGCGCCACCTGCTTGAGATGCGTAATCAACATGCCGAACTGGGTGCCCCAGTCGCCCACGTGATTGAGGCGCAGCACAGGATGGCCGCGGAACTCGAGCACCCGCGCCAGCGAGTCGCCAATGATCGTGGAGCGCAGATGCCCCACATGCATCTCCTTGGCGATGTTGGGGCTGGAAAAATCCACCACCACCGGCGCCGCGTTAGTAACCGCCGGCACGCCCAGACGCTCGTCCCCCAGCCGTGCCGACACCTCCGCCACCAGCCGCTCCGGGCGGATGGTGAGGTTGATGAAGCCAGGCCCAGCGATCTGGGGATCCATGCAGAGGTCTGTGAAGGCGGGATCGGCCTGCAGCTGCTCCACGATCGCCGTGGCAATTTGCCTGGGCGCCTGCTTCAAGGGCTTGGCCAGGGGCAGCGCACCGTTGGCCTGGAAGTCACCGAATTCCGGCTTGCTGGCAGGGGCCAGCTGGGGGTCCAGCCCCGCATCGGTCTCCGGGAAGGCCCGTTGCATCGCCGCCCGCAACTGGGCATCCAGGGACTGGGACAGGCTGAGCATGGGCAGTGCGTGGCCGGGGGAATCCGGCTCTGATCATCCCTCTTCAGGTGAAACGCATGCTCAGGTCCAACCAGCGGCTGCGGGTGACCGGCGCACTGGTGGAGATCAAATCGATGCCGGTGGCGGCGTAGGCCTGCAACTGCTCGGGCTGAATGCCGGAGGCCTCCAGCACCACCCCGCGGGTACTGCAATCCCGCAGGCTCGGCACCAGGGCCGTGAGCTGCTCGGGAGTGAACTCATCAAGGAGCACTCCATTGGCGCCCGCCTGCACCGCCTCCAGCGCCTGAGCTTCAGTCTCGGCTTCCACAATCACGGCCGCTGGCCAGGGAGCCTGATCGCGCACGGCCGCGATAGCCGCCGTGATGCCCCCCGCCCAGGCGATGTGGTTCTCCTTGAGCATGGCCGCGTCATCCAGCCCCATGCGGTGGTTGATGCCGCCGCCGCAGCGGACTGCGTATTTCTCCAGCAGACGAAGCCCAGGCGTGGTCTTGCGAGTGTCGGCCAGACGCACACCGGTGCCCTGGAGCTGGGCCACCAATTCAGCGGTGGCGGTGGCAATGCCTGAGAGGCGCATGGCCAAGTTCAAGGCGGTGCGTTCTCCCGCCACCAAGGCTGTGGCCGGACCTTCCAGCTCCAGCAGGCAGTCCCCGGCCTCGACGGCGTCGCCGTCCTGCCGCAGCAGACGAACACTCACCACAGGATCCAGCCGCTGGAACAAGCGCTGCACCAAAAGGCCACCGCAGAACTGGCCCGGCTGTTTGGCGACCCAATGGGCCTGACCCTGCTGGCCCTGCAAGGCAGCCGCCGTCAGATCACCGCGGCCGATGTCTTCCGCCAGCCAGGCCTCCAAGGCCGCGGTGAGTGCCGGGGATTGCCAGTCCAAACCATTTCTGAAGCCTGCTCTCTCTATTTTCCGATGCAGAAGCGCGAAAACACCCGATCCAGCACCGCTTCGGTGAGCTCTTCTCCGGTGATCTCCCCCAAAGCGCAGATCGCCTCCCGCAGATCGATCGTCCAAAAGTCCCACGGGAGCTGCTGGGCCGCCACCTCCTGGCTGCGGGCCAGGGCTTCGGCAGCTCGGGCAGCCAGATCGCGTTGGCGTTGGTTCAACGCCACCAACATGCCGTCGGTCCCTGCGGCCCCACAACGCTCCAGCAGGGCCTGCACCAGGTCAGCCTCCCCCGTACCGTCCAACGCCGACAACTGCACATCCACCGGCTGTGGAAAGGCCCCCGCTGGGAGATCCGCCTTGTTGGCAACCAGGATCCTGGGGATCTGCTCGGGAATGCGCGCCAGCAAGGCCGCGTCTTCGGCGGTCCAACCCGCATGGCCGTCGAGCACCAACAGCACCACATCCGCCGTGACCAGAGCCTCTTCGCTGCGGGCAATTCCCAGCTGCTCCACCGCATCGTCGGTGCTGCGGATGCCGGCGGTGTCGAGCAGGGTGATCGGCACCCCCTCCAGCACGATCTCGCTCTCCAGCAGATCTCTGGTGGTGCCCGGCAGATCAGTCACGATCGCTCGCTCGCGGCGGCTGAGCCGATTGAGCAGGGAACTTTTTCCCACGTTGGGGCGACCCACCAACGCCACCCGCAGACCCTGGCGCAGGGCATCGCCCCGCTCGCCATCCCGCACCAGCTGCTCAAGCTCCAGGCGAACGGCTTTCAGCTGCTGCAGTAAGGCCTCGCCATCGAGGGGGGGCAGATCCTCCTCGAAATCCACCCGGGCCTCCAGCTCGGTGAGCTGATCCAGCAGCCGTTCCCGCAGCGCCGTGATCTGGGCCTGAATGCCGCCATCGAGGCCCGCCATCGCCAACTCGGCCGCCCGGCGGCTGCGGGCTGCCACCAGCTCACTCACCGCCTCCGCGCGGGTGAGATCGAGCCGACCGTTGAGCACAGCCCGCTGGCTGAACTCGCCGGGCTGGGCCCGGCGCACCCCCGGCTGCCGCAGCACCTGTTCGAGCACCCGCTGCACGGCGATCACGCCGCCATGGCAGTGGATCTCCACCACGTCCTCACCGGTGAAGCTGCGGGGCCCGCGCATCAGCAGCAGCAGCACCTCATCGAGACGCCGGCCCTCGCCATCGATCACATGGCCGTACACCAGCCGGTGCGATCCCCACTCCTGACGGCCCGGGCAGTGCACCACGCTGCGCCCCGTCGCTTCCGCAGCCGGCCCGGAGAGACGGATCACGGCGATCCCGCCCTGACCTGGGGCCACGGCGGTGGCCACTGCCGCAATCGTGTCGGTGCTGGGCACAGCAGTCGCCGCTGGTGATCCATACCTAGGATCCAGCCGATTTCCGCAGGGTTCATGCGCCGGTTGCTGCGCCTCAGTCGCCTCCGGATGCGCCGTGGGGTCCTCTGGTTGTGGAGACAGGAAGGAACCCCAGGCCAACGAGCTCGCGGCTTGGCCGCTGGCGTGTTCTGCGGCTGCTACCCCTTTTTCGGGCTGCAGATTTTCCTGAGCGTGGGTGTTGCCAGCGTGGTGCGGGGTAACCACCTGCTCGCCGCCGCAGGAACCCTGGTGAGCAACCCCCTCACCTATTTGCCCCTCTATTGGTTCAACTACCTGGTGGGTTGCCGGCTGCTCGGGCCCGGCCAGGGCGGGATCAACCTGGCAGAGCTCAATCGCAGCAGCCTGTGGGCCCAGGGATGGGAGTTCAGCCAGCGCATCCTGCTGGGCTCCACCATTGTGGGGATGGTGCTGGCGATCGCCAGCGGCTGGATGGCCTACCGCCTGTTTCTGCGGCGTGAAGCCCGTGCAGCCCTCAGCCGAGGCAGTTAGCTCGTGCCAACCCGGGCAATCCCGATCACATCCGCCATCGAGCGGATCTGGTCCATGGTGCGGCTGAGCTGATCTGCACCCTCCAGCTCAACCCGCAGATCAATGCGGGCGGGTTTGCCAGAGGCAGTGGTCACCCGAGCATCACTGACGTTGATGGCCCCATCGGAGAGACGCAGCAGGATGTCTTTGAGGATGCCGACGCGATCGATCACCTCGATCCGCAGCTGCACCGGGAAGCGCTGTTTCTCCTGTTGGGCGTGGGTGGTGTTCCAGCGCACGGGAAGCCGCCGTTCCCGCGGGATCGTCTCCACGTTGGAGCAGTCCTGCCGGTGAATGGTGATGCCGTGGTTGCCGAGGGCCACCGTGCCCACGATCAACTCGCCCGGCAGTGGACTGCAGCAGCCACCAAGGCGGTAATCCAAGCCCTCCAGACCAAGAATCGCCCCTTCGCCTCCGGACCGATCCGGAGACGCATCCCGCGATGGCACCAGCGCCGCGGCCACATCTTCATTGCTGGGTGGGGCCTGCTGCTGTTCCGCCAGCAGACGCATCTCCTCCCGCAAACGGTTGAGCGCCTGCTGCAGCGTGATATCTCCAAACCCAAGTGACGCCAGCAGGTCTTCGGTGGTGGGCACATTGCAGCGCTGCGCCACCCGCTGCATCGCCTCACTGTTCAGCAGGGCATCGAAGCCATCACGGCCCAGCTCCCGCTCCAGCAGATCCTTGCCCCGTTCAATCGTTTCGTCCCGATGGCTGCGCTTGTACCACTGGCGGATGCGGTTGCGCGCCGTCGGCGTAGCGACGAAGTTCAGCCAATCCAGGCTGGGGTGGGCCGTCTTACTGGTGAGCACCTGAACGAAATCACCGTTCTGCAGCGGTGTCGCCAACGGGCAGAGCCGATCGTTGATGCGAGCGCCATGGCAGTGATTGCCCACCTCGGAGTGAATGCGATAAGCGAAATCAACGGCGGTTGCCCCCTTGCGCAAACCGAGCACATCGCCCTTCGGGGTAAAGACGAACACCTCCTCGTCAAACAGGTCTTCCTTGATCGAGGAGAGGTAGTCGTTGTGATCATCGTTGCCGCCTTCCTGTTGCCAATCCACCAGCTGACGCAGCCAGTTGAACCGCTCCGCATCGCTGCTGCTGCTGGCCGGCGAGCCGCCTTCCTTGTATTTCCAGTGGGCCGCAATCCCGAATTCGGCCACATGGTGCATTTCAAGTGTGCGGATCTGCACTTCGATTGGGCGATGCCGACCGATCACTGCGGTGTGCAGGGATTGATAGCCGTTGGGTTTCGGCAACCCGATGTAGTCCTTAAACCTGCCGGGAATCGGGCGAAAGGTGTCGTGAACCACCGCGAGGGCGCGGTAGCAGCTCTCAACATTGGGAGTGAGGATCCGCAACGCCGCCACGTCGTAGATCTCGTGGAACTCCTTCTGCTGGCGCTGCATCTTGCTCCAGATGCCAAACAGATGTTTGGGGCGACCACTCACCTCGCAGTGGTCTAGGCCGGCCCGCTCCAGCCGCTCGTTCAGCAACCCCACGGTGACGCCTAGGCGTTGCTCACGCTCGCTGCGCTTGGTGGCCACCTCCTCCTGAATCTCGCGGAAGGCCTCTGGTTCCAGCAATTTGAAGGCCAGATCCTCCAGCTCCCACTTGAAGCGGCCGATGCCGAGGCGGTTGGCGAGGGGGGCATAGATCTCGCGGGTTTCGCGGGCGATCCGCTGGCGCTTCTCTTCCTTCAACGCACCCAGGGTGCGCATGTTGTGCAAGCGATCGGCCAGCTTCACCAACACCACACGGATGTCACTGGCCATCGCCAGGAACATTCGCCGCAGATTTTCCGCCTGAGCTTCCGTGCGGTCGTTGAAGTGGATGCCGCCGAGCTTGGTGACTCCTTCCACCAGCTCACGTACCTCGGAACCGAAGTGGAGCTCGATCTGATCGGGGGTGACGTCGGTGTCCTCGACCACGTCATGGAGGAACCCAGCAGCGATCACCGGGGCACTGGCACCGATGTCCCGCAACAGATCAGCCACCGCCACCGGATGGACGATGTACGGGTCTCCACTGGCGCGGAACTGGCCTTCGTGGAGCTGAAAGCCGAAATCAAAGGCCGACACCAGCAGCGCCTCGGCATCGGTGGGGCAGCTCTGGCCAATGCCAGGCGGCACATTGGCGATGCACTCCCGCAACCACTCAGGCAGAGCGATGCCGTAATCCTCCGGATGACGGACGGGATGGCGCCGTACTTCGGGCAACGCGCAGCGCACCTTGGCCGAACCCGTGCTGGTTCGGGGCTCTTTGGGTGTGGAGGCAGCGTTGAGCATCCGACCCATCGGGTCAATCCATGGTATTCAGTGCAGGACCTCCTGTCGCTCCCGCCGCACTGTTCATGGGCCGGCCTGTTCTGGAACTCGAACAGCTGAGGCTGCGCTACCCCGGCAGTGAACACTGGACGCTGGATGGGCTGGATTTGAGCCTCGAGCCGGGAGAGACCCTGGCCTTGGTGGGATCTTCAGGCTGCGGCAAAAGCACAGTGGCGCGGGCCGTGATGCAGCTGCTGCCGCAGGGAACGGTCTGTGAAGGACGGCTGGCCTTGACCGGCCAGGATCCACGCCAGCTCAGGCGACCGCAGTTGCGGCAGCTGCGGGGCGAAGCCGTAGGCCTGGTGTTCCAGGACCCGATGACTCGGATGAATCCGCTGATGAGCGTGGGCGGCCATCTGATCGACACCCTCAGGGGCCACCGGCCTCACACCAGCGCCGCAGCCCACCAGGAACGGGCCCACGAACTGCTGGAGCGGGTTGGCATTGGATCCAACCGCTTCCGGGCCTACCCCCATGAGCTCAGCGGCGGGATGAGGCAGCGCCTGGCCATTGCCCTGGCGATTGCCCTGAAACCGCCTCTGCTAATCGCCGATGAACCCACCACCAGCCTGGATGTGGCGGTGGCAGGGCAAGTGATGGCCGAACTCAGCGGTCTCTGCCGAGAACTGGGCAGTGCGCTGTTGCTGATCAGCCACGACCTGGCCATGGCCGCCCGCTGGTGCGAGCGCATGGCGATGCTTGACGGCGGACGCAAGGTGGAGGACGGCCCCAGCCACCAGCTGCTCACCCGGCCGCAGTCGCCAGTGGGGCAACGGCTGGTGGCCTCCGCCCAAGCCCGGGAAGGGGGACGCTCACCGGCACGCCCCGACAACAACAGCGTGCTGCGGGTGGAGGAGATGCGCTGCTGGCATGCCGTGGGGGGCGCACCTTGGTCGCCCGTCTGGCTGAAGGCGGTGGATGGGGTGAGTTTTGAGCTCAGGGCCGGGGAAAGCCTGGGAGTGGTGGGAGCCTCAGGCTGCGGCAAGAGCACCCTCTGCCGTGCCCTGATGGGGCTCAATTCGATTCGTGGCGGTCGGGTCGACCTGCTGGGCCAGGACCTGTTGAGCCTGCGGGGAGAAACGCTGCGCTCAGCCCGCCGGGCTCTCCAGATGGTGTTTCAGGACCCTCTGGCCTGCCTCAATCCGGCCCTGCAGGTGGCGGATGCGATCGCCGATCCGTTGCTGATCCATGGCCTCTGCTCCAAAGCGGCAGCTCGGGAGGAAGCACGCCGCCTGCTGGAACGGGTTGGCCTCAGCCCGGCCGAGCAGTTTCAGGATCGCCTGCCGAAGCAGCTCTCCGGCGGCCAGCAGCAGCGGGTAGCCATCGCCCGCGCCCTTGCCCTGAAACCCAAGGTGCTGATCTGCGACGAGAGCGTGAGCATGCTCGATGCGGAGGTGCAGGCGGATGTGCTCGCTCTGCTGCGGGAGCTGCAGCAGGAGCTGGGCCTGGCGATCGTATTCATCACCCACGACCTCTCAGTGGCCAGTGGCTTCTGTCACCGGGTGATGGTGCTGGACCAAGGGAAGGTGGTTGAGGAGGGTCCAGGGGATCGGATCTTCAGCACACCTCAGGCGCCAATCAGCCGGACCCTCGTGGAGGCCTGTCCAAGGCTGCCGCGTTAGGCCCTCAGCCCGACGCAGCGCGCCGTCGCAACACGCCCAGCAACTTCTCCATCACCGGAGGCAAAGGCGCTTCAAACACCATTCGCTCTCGGGTGATCGGATGGTCGAGCCCCAACTGCACGGCATGCAGCGCTTGGCCAGGCAGCTCGATCGGCAATTTGCGGCAGCGGCTGTAGGTGGGGTCCCCCACCACGGGGTGGTTCATGTGGGCGCAGTGGACGCGGATCTGATGAGTCCGTCCGGTGTCGAGCTTGAAGCGCAAAAGGGAGTAGTCGCCGAGACGCTCCACCAGGGTCCAGTGGGTGCAGGCATAACGGCCGTTCTCAGAGCTCACCACCGCGTACTTCTTGCGATCCGCCGGATGACGGCCAATGGCGCCAACGATCGTGCCGGAGTCGCCGTCAGGCACGCCATGAACGACAGCGAAGTATTCGCGGGAGGCGATCCGTTTCTGGATCTGCACCTGTAGCCGCACCAGGGCCTCCTGACTCTTGGCGATCACGATGCAGCCGGTGGTGTCTTTATCGAGACGGTGCACGATCCCCGGCCGCAGCTTGCCGCTGATGCCAGGCAGATCCGGGCAGTGATGCAACAAACCGTTCACCAGGGTGCCGTCCTTGTTGCCGGGCGCTGGATGCACCGTCAGGCCTGCCGGCTTGTTGAGCACGATCAGATGGTCGTCCTCAAACAGCACATCCAGATCCATCGGCTCCGGCTTGAGATACGGCAGCGGCTCCGGTGGCGGCATCCACAGCTGCACCTCATCGCCCTGGCGCAGAGGCGTTTTGGCCTTGCCGGTCTTGCCGTTGACGCGCACGTAGCCCGCGTCAATGAACTTCTGAATCCGGGCCCGACTCTGCTCCGTGCGCTGGCTCACCAACCAACGGTCCAGCCGCATCGGCAGCGGTTTGGGATAGGCCAGCGTCAGCAGCTCCCCCTCACCCTCCCCAAAGCGATCGGTGAAGGTCTCTTCCGGCAACGGAGGCCTTTTCCAATGCGGACTCACGCCGGCAGCTCCAGGGCGATGCTGCCGAGGGTGGACTTGCGGAAATCATCCAGCAGCCGCTGTGCCATGCGCGCTGTTTCACCAGAGGTATGGCGGGCCGCTGCGGCCTCCAGCCAGAGGGCGGGGTCCGCCGTTTCACCGCTCAGGGGAATGCCGTAGCGCTCTTGCAGAAGCGGAATCGTCACCCCGGCCGCAGCCTGCGCTGCCGCATCAAGCAGCAATTGCAGGAAGGCCTGAGCCACGAGCTCACCGTCGTAGGCGGCCTGACCGATGTCGTCGCAGAGGGCAAGCCGCAGGGCCGCCTGCTGGTCATCAAGCCGAGGGGGCAAGACCCCGGGCGCATCGAGGAGGTCCAGGTCTTGCCCCAGACGCACCCAGCGCAGGGTGCGTGTCACCCCGGCCCGCCGGGCACTAGCCACCACCTTCTGCCGCACCAAGCGGTTGATCAGGGCCGACTTGCCGACGTTGGGGAACCCCAGGGTGAGTGCACGCACCGGCCTGGGCCTCATGCCCCGGTTGCGGCGGCGTTCGTTGAGCTGATCCCCGGCGCGGATGGCTGCCTGCTGCACCTGCTTCACGCCGGTCCCGGCCTTGGCATCACACCAAACCGTCTTCTGCCCCTGGGCCTTGAACCAAGCCTCCCAGGCCTCTTTTGCGGCCGCGGTGACCATGTCGCGACGGTTGATCACCAACAGATGCTGCTTGCCCTTCAACCAGCGGTTGAGATGGGGGTGGCCCGTGGCCAGAGGAATGCGGGCATCACGCACCTCAATCACCAGATCCACCTTGTCGAGATGGCGCTTGAGCTGCTGCTCCGCCTTAGCGATGTGGCCGGGATACCACTGGATCGTTGGGGTGCTCACGAACGCAAACGCACAGAACAGACGGACAGCCGGAACAAATTCACTTTGACCTCTCCGGCGCTATCGCCATTCACACGGGTTAATCTCACCCCGTTTTCTTACCGCACGACACAACCCTATGGCGAAGCGTTCCCTGGCCAGCCTCAACGCCGGCGACCTGAGCGGCAAACGCGTTCTCGTGCGGGTTGACTTCAATGTGCCCCTGAACGACGCCGGTGCCATCACCGACGACACCCGCATCCGTGCCGCCCTGCCCACGATCAACGACCTGATCGGCAAGGGCGCCAAGGTGATCCTGTCCGCTCACTTCGGCCGTCCCAAGGGCCAGGTGAATGACGCCATGCGCCTCACCCCCGTGGCCGCTCGCCTGAGCGAACTGCTGGGCAAGCCCGTGGCCAAGACCGACAGCTGCATCGGCCCCGACGCCGAAGCCAAGGTGGGCGCCATGGCCAACGGCGATGTGGTGCTGCTGGAGAACGTGCGCTTCTTCGCTGAGGAAGAGAAAAACGAAGCCGGTTTCGCTGAAAAGCTCGCAAGCCTGGCTGACGTGTACGTGAACGACGCCTTTGGCGCCGCCCACCGCGCCCACGCCTCCACCGAAGGCGTGACCAAGTTCCTCAAGCCCTCCGTGGCTGGCTTCCTGATGGAGAAGGAGCTGCAGTACCTGCAGGGTGCTGTGGATGAGCCCAAGCGTCCCCTTGCTGCCATCGTCGGCGGCTCCAAGGTGAGCTCCAAGATCGGCGTGCTCGACACCCTGATCGACAAGTGCGACAAGGTGCTGATCGGCGGCGGCATGATCTTCACCTTCTACAAGGCCCGCGGCCTCTCGGTGGGCAAGAGCCTTGTGGAAGAGGACAAGCTGGAACTGGCCAAGGAGCTGGAAGCCAAGGCCAAGGCCAAGGGCGTGCAGCTGCTGCTGCCCACCGACGTTGTGCTGGCTGACAACTTCGCCCCCGATGCCAACAGCCAGACCGCTGACATCAACGCCATCCCCGACGGCTGGATGGGCCTCGACATCGGCCCCGACTCGATCAAGGTGTTCCAGGACGCCCTGGCCGACTGTCAGACCGTGATCTGGAACGGCCCCATGGGCGTGTTCGAGTTCGACAAATTCGCGGCTGGCACCAACGCCATCGCCACCACTCTGGCGGACCTGAGCGGTAAGGGCTGCTGCACGATCATCGGCGGCGGTGACTCCGTGGCAGCCGTCGAAAAGGCTGGCCTGGCCGAGAAGATGTCTCACATCTCCACCGGCGGTGGCGCCAGCCTCGAGCTGCTGGAAGGCAAGGTGCTGCCTGGTGTAGCAGCCCTCGACGCCGCCTGATCAGACGTTCAGGCCTGGAGCTTCCGGCCTTTGGCATCGCGCTTGTTGCCGGTGCGCGCCGGAAGCCCCAGCTGATTCCGCACTTTGTTCACGTATGCCCGGTAGTCCTGCTTAAGGGACTTCCGGGCTTTTTTCATCTGCCGACGGCACGTCTTCAGCGCATCAGCGGATGCTGCGGCATCGATGCAGCGCTGCTGGCTCTGCAGAAGCTCCAGCCGACGCTGGTAGTTGTCCTTGGCCCAGGTCTTGCGGGCCTGAAACAACACTTGGCTCTGCTCCGGGGACAGATCACTCCCCGCTGCTGCCGATGAAGCCGTCGAGATCACCGGTGCCGCCAAGACGGCCGCCAAGGCGAGGGAAGCGGTGGAGATGCGCATGGATCAGGCCTTCACAGTGCACTCACTGTGGCGCCATGCGTCGATCAGGATCTGAATGCTTTGCCATGAGTCATGACCAGATGTGACCTGAGCCTGGGCTTCGTGGGGCTGGGGGCGCTGGGTTTGCCCATGGCGATCAACCTGCAGCGCGCCGGCTTTCCACTGCGAGTGCACACCCGCAGCCGCACAGCCGAAACAAACCCGGAACTCGAGGGTGCAGCGCGATGTTCCAGCCCAGCCGATGCCAGCACCGGCGTTGATGTTCTTCTGCTGTGCGTCAGTGACGATGCAGCCGTTGAGAACGTGCTGTTCGGCCCCGATGGCGCCGCATCACAGCTGAGTGCCGGCAACGTGGTGTTGGATTGCTCCACCATTGCTCCCGCCACAGCCCAACACTGTGCGGAGCGCCTGGCGCGCCAAAACGTCCACTACATGGATGCTCCCGTCACCGGTGGCACGGAAGGCGCTAAACGCGGCAGCCTCACGGTGCTGGCGGGAGGAGCCAGCGAGCCTCTAGAGCGAGTGCGGCCCATCCTCGAGGTGATTGGAGGATCCATTCACCACTTCGGAAGCGTGGGTCGGGGGCAGCAGGTGAAGGCGGTGAACCAGGTGTTGGTGGCCGGCAGCTATGCCGCCGTGGCTGAAGCAGTGGCCCTGGGTCAGCGCCTGGAACTACCGATGCACCAGGTGATCAACGCCCTTAAAAACGGTGCCGCCGGCTCCTGGGCCCTGGAGCACCGCAGCACCGCCATGGTTGAGGGCACCTATCCCCTGGGATTTCGGCTCAGCCTGCATCGCAAGGATCTCGGCATTGCCCTGGATGCAGCCAAATCCGTCCAGCTGGATCTCCCCGTCACCACGCTGGTGGAACAGCTGGAACTGGATCTGATCAATAACGGCCATGGCGATGAGGACGTGTCCGCCCTGCACCGCTGGCATCAGAAAACAGGAAACAATTAATTGCTGCTGACCACACGCACCCGCTTGGTGGCCGTCACCACTCCATCGGGGTGGACAAGCATCACGGCCCAGGTCTGCGAACCGGGTTGCTGCGGTGCCTGAACGCTCTTGAACAAGCCACCACCACCCTGGGGCGCCAGTGGCAGGTTGGGACGCATCTGGGCCGACAGCTGCTCATCGGTGAGGTCGATCAAGCCCCCCGCCACCAAGGCCTGGCCCAGCGGCTCTTCAACGATCAAGTCGACGTCGTAACGGCTGCCAGTGAGCACCACATCGGGGATAGCGATGTCGACCGCCAAGGGACGTTCGCCGCTGCGCAGCAACGACTGCTGAGCCAGCAGTTCCTGGTCCACCAACTCGCCGTCTTCAAGACGAATCGCGATCTGTTCGCTTGCCTCAAGGGAATAGGTCAGCCCCTCGGATTCGGCGGCACCCTGCACCCTCAGCCTGAGGGTCGGGCGGCCATCCGGCGTGGGCGCTACGGGCTGCACCTGCCAGGTGACCTCGGGGAAATCCTGGCGGAATCGCTCCAGGCGCTGGGCCAACACAGGCTGCAGCTCAGCGCTGGCCAACGTGTCGAATGCCGAAGAGCTGCCGCTGTTCAATGCCGTTTGCAAGCGATCGCTGAAGCGCTCGACTGCACTGCCCTCGCGACCAGGCTGCTCAAGGGCATGGGCCGGCGAGAGCACCAATGCCATGGCCGAGACGAGCGTGACTCCCAGGAAACGACGCACGGGCCGGACCGCAACAACCCAATTAAGTTAGGCCTGGTGTGCGGTGACGGCCGACGCGATGACCCGGCTTCTGATCGCCGCCAGCGGCACCGGCGGCCATCTCTTCCCCGCTCTGGCTGTTGCCGAAGCCGTTGAAGACCAGTGGCCCGTGCGCTGGCTGGGGGTGCCCGATCGGCTCGAAACACGGCTGGTGCCGGAACGCTTTGGTTTGGTGTGCGTGAACGCCGGCGGGCTTCAGGGCCGTGGGCTCACCAAGCTGTTGCAGCTGCTGCGGCTGTTGCTGGCCAGCGTCAGCGTGCGGCGGGTAATCCGCCGGAATGCCATCGATGTGGTGTTCACCACCGGCGGCTACATCGCCGCCCCCGCGATCCTGGCGGCGCGCTGGTGCGGCATTCCCGTGGTGCTGCATGAATCCAATGCGATCCCGGGGCGCGTCACCCGATTGCTGGGTCGCTTCTGCAGCGCCGTAGCCATTGGCCTCCCCGCTGCCGCCAAGCGCATCCCCGGCAGCCAGCCTGTGCTGACGGGCACGCCGGTGCGTTCCAGCTTTCTGGCCCCACAACCCCTACCAAGCTGGGTCCCCTCCGGTGCGGGGCCGCTGGTGGTGGTGATGGGCGGCAGTCAAGGTGCCGTTGGCCTGAACCGCATGGTGCGTGCCGCGGTGCCTGCCCTGTTGGAACAGGGCTGCCGGGTGGTGCACCTCACCGGCGACAACGATCCCGACATCGGGCAACTGCAACACCCAAACTTGGCGGAACGCCGCTTCAGTGATGAGATTCCCGGGCTGCTGCAACATGCCGACCTGGCCATCAGCCGCGCAGGGGCGGGGAGCCTGAGTGAACTGGCGGTCTGCGGGACCCCAGCCGTACTGGTGCCGTTCCCTCAGGCCGCAGACCAACATCAGGAGGCCAATGCCGCCTGCGCCGCATCCTTTGGTGCGGCGGTGATCGTGCATCAACACGACCCGGACCAACCCGTGTTGCTGAACACCGTTGAACGGCTCCTAGCAGCACGGCTGGGACAGACCACGGCTGCCACCGATTCCCTCGCCCAGATGCATGAAGGCATGCAAGCCCTGGCAGAACGGGATGCCGAGCAGCAACTGGCTGCCTTGCTTCAGACGCTGGTGGCCTGAGTCAAGCCAGAGGGCTGCGCTGCAACTCCTCACGCAACGCCCGCACGATGCGGCGGTTGTTGCGCCGTGATTGCAACCCGATCCGCAGCCAGCTCTCGCCGAGCCCCTCAAAACTGCGGCAATCCCGCAGAAGAATGCGATGCCTCTGCTCCAAGGCTTCCCGCAATGGCACCAAAGAGCTGTTCGCGCGAATCAGCAGGTAATTCACCGCTGATGGCATGGGGGTGATGCCTGGCAACGCGGCCAATTGCCTCTGAACCCAGGCACCTTCTATGGCCGTCCAACGCTGCACGCGCTCACACCAAGAGCGGTAACGGCGCGGAGATGCCAACAGTCGTTCGCCAACCGCCAAGGCGATGCCATTCACAGGCCAGGGATCTCGCCACAGCGCCCAACGTTGCAGACGCTGGGGCTGGGCAACGGCGTAGCCCAAACGCAGTCCGGCAATGCCATAGAGCTTGGTAAGGCTGCGGATCACCACCAGATTCGAATGCTCTGCAACCAGAGGAAGCAACGACTGCTGTTCGCCATTGGGCACCAAGGGGAGAAACGCTTCATCGCAGATCACCAGTGCATAGCGCTCCAATAGCGGCTCCAACGCATCACGGCTCCAGAGCTGACCAGTAGGGTTGTGGGGATTACAGATCCACAACACAGCCCCAGGCCCTGGCTCGGGGAACAGTTGCGGAAAGGAATCAGCCCAATCGAGCGGTAGCCGCTGCTGGGTACAGGTGCCTGACCAGCAGCGCAGGGCACGCCCGTAATCAGCAAAACCCGGTACTGGCAGCACACTCAAACCTTGTTCTGAGGCATCACGGGCAGCCCAAGTGAACAGTTCGGCAGCGCCGTTGCCCGGCAAAACAGAATGTGGATCGATGCAATGCAGGGCTGCCACGCGCTTACGAAGCAACGCCTGAGTGCGGTCGGGGTAGTCACGCCAAGCGCTTCGTCCAAGATGCTGCCAACGGGGCGACCAAGGCACCAGAGAGGCACTGGCATCCAGAAAGGCCTGAGGCCTCAACCCAGCGCGCTGCGCTACTTGCTGGACTTCACCACCGTGGACGGGCAGCACTCCATATATGCAACCTCTGCAAGTGTGCACACTGGCCCGTGTTGACAACCGTTTTCAGAGCCAAGATCATGAAGATAGAGTTTTGAATCCTCGATGAGCCTTCTTCAGGCCTACCTGCAAAACCCCCGCACCCGCCGCGCACTGAGCCGCAAGCCTGGAGAGAAGGGTTTCTCCTTGATCGAGCTGGTGGTGGTGATCGCCGTGCTCGCCGTGTTGACCGCAATTGCGCTCCCCAACTTCCTGGGAGTCAGTGATGACGCATCTGCACGGGCTGCTCAGCAAGCTGCAATCACAGCATTCAAAGAATGTTCAATTGCTTCAGCGAGAGGGCAGAAAAATCAATCGTCCACTTTTACAGAGGCACCAGTTACTAACTGGCTGGTTGCGACATTGCCCCTTGACTCCACTACTTATCCGAATGACGCAACAGGCTTGGCAGCTGCAACAGCTGCCATAGAAGCGACTGGAGTAACTCAGGCAACTATTTCAGCTAACAACACAAAAGTAGTCAACGGCACCGCGAATACATTCACGACTGCCCAGCCTGCATCAGCATGCTTTGAAGCCAATGGAGCAGCGCGTGAAATTTACGCTATTCCTACGACTACGGATCAGTTCCCAACTTATAAAATCACAGGATCAGGCACGAAATGGTGCCTAACTGGAGCCGTAACAGTTGGAGAAAAAACCTACAACATTGGCTGCGATTCCACAGCTAACAATACAGCAATCGAAAACTGGAAATAAGGACAAGGCACAATGGGTGTCAAACCTGGTACGCACAAAAATATATCTTCAAAGGCTAAGGGTTTCACCCTTCTTGAACTGATTGTTGTTATGGCTGGGCTTGGCATCTTGTCGAGCCTGGCCATTCCTAATTTTCTAAAATACCTCGACTACGCAAAAGTAGACGAGGCTAAATCATTGCTGAATAGCACGGCCGCTGATTGCCTCCAAGGCCTAAGAAGAAATTCGAGCAGGTTATTAGAGCCAGTCGATGGCAATATAATTTCATTCAGCAGGCTGAAAAACACAGGCTACATTTTTAAAGATAACAATACCCGAATAACAGGCACCACAGAAGAAGAGCAAAAATATCTCCCCAACTGTGAAAATGTTTTGATTACAGCGGCGCAATTGCCTGATCGAGACGAACGACTACCTGACCTGGGATTCAGCATAAACGACTCCGGCACATTAACCAAAATTGCGGTTAACTCAGGGTCAGAAACAGAGTTCGCCGCAGAGAGCTGGGCAGGAGCCAACACCACTGACGAAGCAACATTAATTGAATGGCTAAAACTCAATGAGGACATTACCAAGGCCAAAGCAAAATGCCAGGAAAATCTCGACAACTTCACCACTGGAAGAACAAATATGTGGGATCCAGAGAAAACAAAAAGCTGCACAGACAAACCACCTATATCTGAAACTCCAGAAACTTGTACTCCAAGCGGGTGCACGAAAAAAGTTTGGTATATCGATGGCGAATTCTGTGGATACGAAGAAGCCGATTTTCGCGAATGCCAAAGGGCAAAAACCACTGCAGCGTGTCAAGCGGAGAAAGACAACAAAGCCTCCGAACAGCCCCCATGGACAACAGAAACAATCTCAGGGGACCAGCTCCCCAATTGCGAAAAACCCGTCTGGTTCTACGAAGGTGTGGATGTGGGTTCTGCAGCTGCGTGGACACCGCTCATGTGTGATAGGGAGAAACGGAAGCTACTCACCACCATCCACAGCGACCCAGTCGATTATTGCGAAACATCACCCATCTATATCATCGGCGGGGAAGAAATATTGCCAGATGCAAGCAGAGAAGATGCCAAGCAGGAATTCGACGACCGTCTTGCGAAGAATAAAGAATCGCAATGCAGCAATCTCCTCAGAGAAGACGCAAAGAAAAAAACCACCCCTGGCCCACACACATCTCCCACACCAGAGGGGATGGAGCCAATTATTCCTGACGACTGCGGCGTGAAGTACTGGTACTGCAAAGAGTCCGGCAAGATTTACAAAGGCGCAGACGGCGAAACCGATTTCAACGCAGACAAAAGCTGCGAGAAGAAATCTTGCGAAGTGCCAGATATCAACTGCAGCAAGAAGAAATTTGAAAGTGAGCCCATCTGCGTCGAATACTTCAAGTGCCTAAATGGATAACAAAATGCAAGCAAGCATACTAGAAATAAGAAAACTTATCGATGACATCTTCGCACTTCAATGGTGCAGGGAAAATATTGTAGTGCCATTGGCTTGCGAGAACAAGAATCAGAACGACAAACAAAAACTAACTATCGCCATTGGCAATATTAGCTACCTAGGAACCATTGGCGACTTCATAAAAAGAAGAGCTGCAAACAAAGGCATGGATTGCGTCTTTGTTGAGAAGGCACCAGAGGAAATACAGCGAATCCTCGACGACGCATCTCAACAACGTTTAGTCAGCAACGATGAACTAGAAGGATTCGAATTCACCGATGAATCAATCCTCGATGCTCTTCAGAACGCGGATGAGGGAGAATCAAGTGGAGGTTTCAACTTCGACTTTGACGACGGTGACGAACAAATCATCGAAGAAGAAGCTCTTGATCTATCAATGGAAATGATGGGGACAAAAATTCAACAAGCGGCAGCCAAAATCCTCATTAGTGCCTGCAGAACAGGTGTCTCGGACATTCACGTGGAACCCAGGCAAGAGAATTACAAAGTTCGCGTTCGACGTGATGGAGTGATGCAGAACTATGTGACGATGCCACGCTCTGCTGGAATCAAGCTCACCGCCTGCTACAAAAACATGGCAAAAATGGATATTGCCGAACGTCGTGCATCTCAAGACGGCAAAATCCGACGGCGCTTCGAAGGTCAGAATATGGAATTTCGCTGTGCAACAGCACCCGGAAAACATGGCGAAAAAATGGTGATGCGATTCCTAAACAGCAATGCAGACATGTTGAGTCTCGATACACTAATTAGCAACGAAAAAGTCCGACAAGACTTCCGCTCCATCCTCAACGAAGCGAACGGGATCATCATTGTCTCTGGACCAACCGGCTCAGGCAAATCCACGACCTTGGCATCAGCACTACGCGAAAAGGATAGTGGTGAACTCAACATCGTGACTGCTGAAGATCCAATCGAATACGACCTTGGAGGGAACATCCAACAGTTTCCTGTGATTCGTGCCAAAGGCCAGACCTTCGCCCAACTTCTACGGACCTTTCTCCGGCAGGACCCCGATGTCATCCTTATTGGTGAGACCCGTGACCCAGAGACAGCCGAATCGTCCATGGATGCTGCTGAAACCGGTCACCTTGTCTTCACGACCCTTCATGCAAACAGCGCGGCCAGTTCGTTAACCCGTCTGATGGATATGGAAGTGCCAAGCTACAAACTCAATGCATCATTGCGCGGTGTTTTGGCACAACGACTCCTTCGACGTGTCTGCCCTGAATGCAGCGTTGAACGACCAATTAATGACGCAGAAAGCTATTTCACTGGTTTACAACCGGGAACACCAATTCGATTTGCCACGAACCTGAGTGCTGAAGAAAAACAACAACGAAAGCAAGAAGGCACGCTCTGTGCGAAGTGTGGAGGTGGTGGCTACAAGGGTCGTGTCGGCACCTATGAGCTCATGACCATCAATAGCAGCATTCGTGAATCGATCAAACAAAAAAAATCAACCCATGAAATTGAGCAAGAAGCCGTGCAGTCCGGCATGCTCACACTCAAACGTTATGGGGTTGAACTCATTCGGGAACAGCTGACAACCATTTCCGAATTGAAAAAAATCTGTAATACTGAAAACTAGATACTTGCTTAGGTGACCACCATGAGCCTGGCTCGCCAGATAGTAGATTTTGCCATCAAGGCAGGCTCTTCGGACATTCACCTAGAGGAAGGCTCACCCATTGCCATTCGAGTCAACTCTGACATTCGCATTTTAGAAAATGTCTTAAAAAAAGAAGACATGACCAAACTGCTCCTTGAAATTGTTGGGGAAGAGAAGCTAGAGCAATTTCATAACACTGGTGATCTGGACACATCAATCGGCCTTGATGGACTTTCACGCATTCGAATCAACGCCTATGTCGCCAACGAACGGCGATGCCTCACCCTTCGAATCCTTCCTGACAACCTGCCACGTTGGCAAGACCTGGGTCTACCTCAACCCTTCATTGATCTCACCCAGAAGCATCGGGGCCTCGTGTTGTGCACGGGTCCAACCGGTTCAGGCAAATCAACCACTCTCGCGGCTTTTATTAATTGCATTCTAGAAACCCAAAAACGTCATATTCTTACCATTGAAGACCCAATCGAATTCGAATTCGAACATTCCAATACTTCTATAATTCATCAACGCGAAGTCAAACGCGACACCCAATCCTTTTCCTCAGCACTAAGAGCTGCCCTGCGGGAAGATCCCGATGTGATTTACATCGGAGAAATGCGCGACTTAGAAACCATCCAACTCGCCATCACGGCCGCAGAGACAGGTCATCTTGTCTTAGGAACACTGCATACATCATCAGCAGCCAAAACAGTAGAGAGAATTGTGGACGTTTTTCCCGGCGATCAGCAGGAACAGGCACGCCTACAAGTTTCAACATCACTCCTGGGAATTATGTCTCAGACCCTGTGTAAAAACTCTAGTGGGAAACGTTCTCTTGCCTATGAGCTTTTGGTGAACACACCAGCCATCGCCAACTTGATCCGAGAACGCAAAGTCAGCCAAATTTATTCTCAATTACAAACTGGCAGTAAAGAGGGCATGAACACCCTTGAACAATGCCTACTCGAATTGGTCAACAGCGGTACCATCAGCCGCCAAGAAGCGATGGGCAAGGCTTCCAATCCTAAAGCGCTGCTTTCTGAGGCAGATTGAACATGGCGACCTATGGAGCACAGCCTCAATCCACACAAAAGCCTAACCGAGGAATTAATACTCCTTCTGGAAACAAACAGGCTGACGGTGGCCTCTTCTCCGATCTCTTCAGCAGTCTGCCATCTCCCAAAAACCTAAAAGTCCCACAGAAAGATTTACTCGTCTTTTTCCGACAATTGGCCGTTATTTTGCAAAGTGGCGTTCCGTTAGCACAGGGCTTGCTACTCATTGCAGACAACATGACCAACCAGCGCTTAGCTGGCTGCGTCCAACACATTGCTGCGAGATTGAGTGCGGGTGAAGAACTCTCCTTAAGCCTTAAGCTCTATCCGAAAGTCTTTGAACCCTTGGCCGTCGGCCTCATTGAAGCCGGTGAAGCAGGCGGCATCCTCGAACAGGTATTGGATCGAGTGGCTCTCTTGCTGGAAGAACGGGCCAAAATCCGCGGACAAATCATTGGAGCGCTGATTTATCCCGTCATCGTGCTAGTTCTAGCAACAACGGTAAGCCTCGGCTTATTGATATTTATCGTGCCGCGATTCAAAACAATGTTTGATGGGATGGGTGCTGAATTACCAGCCCTCACATCTTTTCTCCTTGATGTCTCAAAAGCAATCACAACCCTTGAGTTTGCCATTGGAGCCCCCGTCACGTTGATCCTCATCGTAATTGTGTTCAATCGCTACTACAGCACTGCAAAAGGGCGATATGCCATCGACAAACTGATCCTTAAAGTTCCACTTTTTGGAGATTTGATTCTGCGTTCAGAAATGGCAAGCATGTCTGACACGTTAGCGACACTTGTGAATGCTGGCATTCCGATAGTCGAAGGTCTAGAGCGTTGTATTGCAGCCAGCTCAAATGAGTTGACACGACGCACATTAATCCAGGGAATTAGCATGGTTCAACAGGGGCAAGAGTTAAACTATTCACTTGGACGTAGTGGCATGTTCCCTAAACTAGTGATCTCAATGATCAAGATTGGAGAAGAGACTGGCCAACTCAGCTTTATGCTAGAAAAGTTAGCTATGTTTTATAAACGAGAGGTCGAATCAACGGTTACATCTCTAACTAAAGCAATGGAGCCTGCCGTGGTGTTTGTGGTGGCCGGAATCGTAGGGACTATTGTAATCGCACTTTACCTACCCATGTTTAGCTTGATCACCAACATGCGAGGTTAATCTACTAGAAATCGCCAACTTGCTAATCCTTAAATCTCAACTCTCCTAACAACGAGTCACTATCAATTACAGGCTTTGATTGAGGTTTCGACTGATTCTTCTCAGGCGATGCTTTTGGCAGAGGAATATTCAAGCCAGGAATCGCATTGATATTGGGCAATTCCTCCTCCCCTTCACTAACTACCTCGCCTTCAATAACACTTTCCTCCTCTACCTTCTCTACTTCTTCCTTCACTCCCAACTCCAATCCTAAACTCGGCCACTCCTCCTCCCCTTCACTAACTACCTCGCCTTCAATAACACTTTCCTCCTCTACCTTCTCTACTTCTTCCTTCACTCCCA